>JBEDUR010000165.1:0-113643 GCA_040414865.1 Acidimicrobiales bacterium | reverse complement strand
GGGTGCTCGGCGCGCACGAATGGCTGGTCCTCGGCGATGATCTCGCGCATGGTGGCCGCGATCCGCTCGAGGTCGTCCTGGCTGAAGTGTGCCCCACCGGGCAGTTCGAAGTCGTAGTAGAAGCCGTCTTCGATCGCCGGGCCGATGGCGTAGTGGGCTCCCGGCCAGAGCCGCAGCACCGCCTGGGCGAGCACGTGGGCGGTCGAGTGGCGAAGCACCTCCCGGCCGGCCTCGGACGTGTCGGTCACCAGTGTGACCTCGTCGCCGTCGTGCAGCTCGGTGCTCAGATCCCGCAGGGCTCCGTTGACCACCGCCGCGACCGAAGCCCGCGCCAGGCCGGGGCCAATGGCCGCCGCCAGCTGGGCGGCGGTCGCGTCACCTGCCAGCTCCTTGTGCTGGCCGTCGGGGAGTCGGATCCTCACGTCTGTCGGCATCGGAGCACCTTCCTCGGACCGGGGACTGCCAGCTCGAGGTGACGACCGGCCGTCGCGCCTGGCCGAGGTTACCGGCTGCCCCGGGGCCCCGGCGCTGGCCGGCCCCGGCCAACCAGACCTGCCCCTACAGCGTCACACCGAGGAGGGCCGCCCCGTCGGTGATGGACGCTCCCCGTTCGGCCAACCGGTCGAGCTCGGCGAGCGCGCCCGGGGTGTCGAGGTCGTCGTCGAGGTAACGCCGAACCGCGTCGAGGGCTCCGCCGTCTTGGCCGTGGCCTGCCGCCCGCCACCGCTCGAGGCGGGCCGTCGCCGCCTCGGCGTCGGCCCGGTGCCACTCCCAGTCCTCCCGATAGTGGTGGGCCAAGAGGGCGAGACGCACCGCCATCGGCTCGAACTCCTTCAGCAGGTCGGCGACGAAGACCAGGTTGCCCAAGGACTTGGACATCTTCGTGCCGTCCAGCCCGACCAGACCCACGTGCAGCCAATGCCGGACAAAGCGCGTGTTGGTCACCGACTCGCATTGGGCGACCTCGCACTCGTGGTGCGGGAACACGAGGTCACGCCCACCGCCGTGCACGTCGATGGTTTCCCCGAGCTCACGCCGGGCCAGCGCCGAGCACTCGATGTGCCAGCCTGGCCGGCCCGCACCCCACCGAGACTCCCAGGCGGGCTCGTCGGGCAAGGAGGGCTGCCACAGCACGAAGTCGAGCGGGTCACGCTTGTTTGGATCTTCGGGGTGCCCGCCGTGCTCGGCCGCCAGGCGCAGCATGTCGGGCCGATCCAGGCCGCTCAGGCGGCCGAAGAAGGGGAACGACGACACCTCGAAGTACACCGACCCACCGGACTCATAGGCGTGACCCGAATCGAGCGCCGCCCCGATGAGGGAGAGGATCTCGGGGATCGCCGAGGTGGCCCTGGGCTCGGAGTACACCGGGAGCAGGCCGAGCGCCGACATGTCCGAGTCGAAGCGGGCCATCTCCTCGGCCCCGAGGTCGAGGTAGTAGACCCCGAGCTCGCGGGCCTTGCGCAGGATGTCGTCGTCGACGTCGGTGACATTGCGTACCAGCCGGGTCTCGTGGCCGAGGTCCTGCAGCCGACGCTGGAGCACATCGAAGGTGAGATAGACGGCCGCGTGACCGAGGTGGGCCGAGTCGTAGGGGGTGATCCCACAGCTGTACATGGTGACCGTGGGACCAGGCGCGAACTCGACCACCTCCCTGTGGGCTGTGTCGAACAGGCGCACGGAATTCAGACGCCGCCCATGCGCACGTAGCTGCGCGCCTTGTAGCGGATGTTGACGGCGATGCAGACGGCGGTGAACGCCTCGATCGCCTGGGCCTGTGAGAGCGCCCCAGCGTCAAGGGCCCGCAAGCCCTCGATCGCGTCGACCAGCCCCATCGTCGTCTCCTTGGCCGACGGATCGTCCGCGCACACCAGGACGTCAGCGAACAGCCCCTCGTCCAGGTTGGCCAGGTCCTCGGCCGGCAAGTGGTGAAAGGCGGCAGCGACGGGCGAGCCGGTCAGCGCGGCCTGCAACGTCCCCGCGAACGAACCTCTGGGGAGCTGGACCGCCTGGACTGCCCGCCCGACCCGCACGAGGGCGGACACCATGGACACCACGACCTTGCCGGCCAGGCGACCCCGCAAGGGTTGAACCGTGTCGAGCGCGCCGTCCCAGGGGGTGGCGACGACAACCACGTCGGCCTCGGCCGCGGCGGCGTTCTGGGCCCCGCTCAGTGGGAGATGACGCTCGGGCCACGCCCCGACCAGCTCGCCGGCAATCCGGCGGGCCCGGTCCTCGTCCCGGGAGCCGAGCGTGACCTCCAGGCCGGCGGCGGCCAACCGGCAGCCGAGGCCCCGTCCGGCTGGACCGGTGCCCCCCAAGATCCCGACGTGCATGGCCATACGTTGCACAGTGAATCAGCCCGGCCCGAACCACGGCCACATGGCAGGAGCGGCCGAGATGTCCCCGACGCCTCCCGGGGTCCCCGGTAACCTGCCCCCGTGGGGCTGCTGGACGGCAAACGAATCCTGGTGACCGGCGTGCTCACCGAGGAGTCCCTCGCCTTCGGGGTGGCCCGCCTGGCCATCGAGGAGGGCGCCGAAGTCGTGCTCTCGGGGGCGGGCCGGGGGCTGCGGATCACCGAGCGCGTGGCGCGCAAGCTCCCGGTGGTGCCCGACGTCCTGGCGCTGGATGTCACCGTCCCGGGCGAACTGGAGGCGGGAGCTGCCCGCCTGGCCGAACGCTGGGACCGTCTCGACGGGCTCCTCCATGCCATCGCCTACGCGCCTCCCGAAGCCCTCGGCCAAGGGATGTTCGGCGCCGGCTGGGACGAGGTCGCTACCGCCCTGCACATCTCGGCCTACTCGCTCAAGGCGTTGGTCGAACACTTCTCCCCGCTCCTCGAGGCGGCCGGCCGGGCCCGCGGCGCCTCGGTCGTCGGACTGGACTTCGACGCCACTGTGGCCTGGCCCGTCTACGACTGGATGGGGGTGGCCAAGGCCGCCCTCGAATCCCTCGCCCGCTACCTGGCGCGCGACCTCGGCCCCAAGGGGATACGGGTCAACCTGGTGGCCGCCGGCCCGATGCGCACGATGGCGGCCAAGTCCATCCCCGGGTTCTCCACCTTCGAGGACACTTGGAAGACCAGGGCGCCTCTCGGCTGGGACGTTACCGACACCTCGGCGGTAGCCAAGGCCTGTGTCGCTCTGTTCTCGGACTGGTTCCCGCTGACCACCGGGGAGCTTCTGCACGTCGACGGCGGAGCCCACGCGCTCGGCGCCTAGTTCAGCACTCGAAGGGCCTCAGCCGATCGAGCCCTCGATGACCCGGGCGAGGCGTCCTCCGTCTGCCGTTCCCCCGAGCGCCCCGACGGCCACATAGCGAGCCGCCATCGCCTCGGCCAGGGACTCGGCCGCCCGCAGCGGCCGGGCCGATCGCTCGCAGTCGACCACCACCGACTCGAGCCGTGCGACCCGGCAGCCGGCTGCGGCCCGCAGCGCCGCCTCCAGGGGGTCCCCCTCGGCCGCCGAAGTCGCCCGACCGTCGGTGACCACGACGAGAACGGGATGAAGACCCCGCCGGCGTTCCTCGAGCGCCAGCGAGCGGGCGGCCTCGATTCCCGCCGCCAGCGGTGTGCGCCCGCCGGTGGCCACCTCGGCCAGCCGGGCCAGCGCCACCTCGGTGCTCGACGTCGGCCGCAGGAGGACCTCAGCGCCGTCGCCCCGGTAGGCCACGACGGCCACTTTGTCGCGCCGCTGGTAGGCGTCGGCCACCAGAGCGAGCACCGCGCCCCTGGCTGCCGCGACCCGCTCGGTCACTCCCATCGATCCCGAGACGTCGATCGCCAAAACCAGCACCCGTCCACCCCGCTGCTCGCGGCGGGCCAGCCGCAGGTCGTCCTCTTCGACCGCCAACGGTCGCGCGCCCGAGGACCGGACCGTGGCCGCCACGACGGTCGCTGCCGCAGATAGCGGCCCGGCACGTCCCGGCCCGGGCGGCACCGTCCCGATCAGCCGGCCCTCGGCTCGTCCGTCCCCGGCCGGGCCGCGACGGCGCCCGGCCTGGCGCTCGCTGCCACGGCCGACGTCAAGCAGGCCGGGAATGACCGGCGGCTCGGTCTCCAGCGCCGGTGGCGGAACCGTACCCGTCGAGCCATTCGCGCCGCCGTCGGTCTCGGTGGGTTCCCCACCGGCCGGGCTCTCGCCGCTTGAGCTCGCATCGGGCGCGCTTCCGCCATCCGCCGGCGGCCGTGACCGCCCCTCGTCGTTCGCTCCGGCCACCGAGTCGAGCAGCTGCTCGAGCTCGTCACGGTCAGGGGTCGAGGCCCCAAAGGGGGTGCGGCGGCGGTGCGAGAGCGCCAGCGGGGCGACCGCGGCCACCTCGTCCATCCCGGCCCGCGGTTTGCCCAGCCAACCCCCGAGGGCCGCCGCCGCTCGGCAGATCACCAGATCGGCGCGAAGCCCTTCGGCTCCCGCCGCGACACACAACGCCGAGACTGCCCGATCCACGCCCTCGGCCAGCGGCACCGGCCGGGTGCGGCCGAGGCGGCCGGCCAGCTCGGCCTCGACGGCCGAGAACCGGGTCACGAACGCCTCGGGGTCGGCGTCGAAGGCGATCCGGCGGCGCACGGCTTCGGCCCGCAGCTCAGGGTCGGGCGGGGTGGTTACCGCGACCGAAAGGCCGAAGCGGTCGAGGAGCTGGGGCCGCAGCTCTCCCTCTTCGGGGTTCATCGAGCCGACGAGGACGAACTTGCTCGCATGGGTCCAAGAGATCCCGTCCCGCTCGATCCGGTTGACCCCGGTTGCGGCCGCGTCGAGCAGCACGTCCACCAGATGGTCGGCCAGAAGGTTGACCTCGTCCACGTAGAGGACGCCGCCGTGGGCCGCAGCCAGGAGCCCCGGCCGGACGCGGTGCTCACCCTCGGCCAGGATTGCGGCCACGTCGACCGAGCCAACCACTCGGTCTTCGGTCGCCCCCAGAGGGACCTCGACGAAGGGGGCCTCGTCGGGCAGCAGTGAGGCCAAGGCCCGGGCCGCCGTCGTCTTGGCCGAGCCTTTGTCCCCGCGCAGCAAGACGCCGCCGATGGTCGGGTCGATGGCGGCGAGCAGCAGCGCGCGCACCAGCTCGTCCAAGCCGACAAGGGCCGACATCGGGTAGATCCGAGGCTCGGTCATCGCTCCTCCTCCAGGCCCTCACCTTCCAAGATGGCGGCGCGTACCGCGGCCAATGACCGGTCCGATGGCCGCCACAGGCCGCGCTCGGCTGCTTCCAACAGACGCTCGGCGATGGCGCGCAGTGCCCACGGGTTTGCCTCGGCGAAGAACTTCCGCCGGCTCGCGTCGGCAACGTAGGCCTCGGTCACTCGCTCGTACATCCAGTCCTCGAGGACTCGGGCGGTGGCGTCGTAGCCGAAGAGGTAGTCGACGGTGGCCGCCATCTCGAAGGCTCCCTTGTAGCCGTGGCGCTCCATCGCTCCGAGCCACTTGGGGTTGAGCACCCGGGTTCGCACCACCCGTGCTGCCTCTTCGGCCAGGGACCGGACCCGGGGCCGGGCCGGGTTGGCCGAGTCCCCGAAAAGGGCGAGCGGCGGCCGTCCCGAGAGGGCGCGTGACGCCGCCACCATGCCCCCGTGGTCCTGGAGGTAGTCGTCGGAGTCGAAGATGTCGTGCTCCCGGTTGTCCTGGTTCTTCACCGCCACCTCGATGGCGGCGAGCCGCCGGGCGAACGCCTCCTCGGCCGGCCGGGCTGCCCCGCCGGCCCCGTAGGCCCAGCCGCCCCAGGCGACATACACCGAGGCCAGGTCGGCATCGGTTGCCCACTGTCCCGACTCGAGGAGGGCCAAGATCCCCGAGCCGTACGCGCCGGGCCGGGGCCCGAACACGCGGGGTTCCTCCGGCCCGATCTCAGCTACCGGGTTCTGGGCACCCTGGTCGTCGGCGCCGGCGGCCAACCGCACCGCCTCGGACAGCAGGTCGAGCACGTGGGGGAAGGCGTCCCGGAAAAAGCCGGAGACCCGCAGGGTCACGTCCACCCGCGGCCGTCCGAGCTCGGCGGCCCCGATGAGCTCGAGACCTTCCACCCGACCGCTGCCCTCGGCCCAGCGTGGCCGGACCCCGAGGAGGGCGAGGGCCTCGGCGACGTCGTCGCCCCCGGTCCGCATGGCGCTCGTTCCCCACACCACGAGCCCGACCGATCTCGGGTAGCGGCCCTCTTCGGCCAAGTGGCGCTCGATGACCGCGTCGGCCAGTGCCCGGCCGACGTCCCACGCCAGCCGGGAGGGCACGGCCCGAGGGTCGATGGCGTAGAAGTTGCGCCCGGTCGGCAGCACGTTGGCCGCGCCTCGGCTCGGTGAGCCGCTCGGCCCGGGGTGGATGAAGCGGCCGTCGAGGGCGGCCAGCACTGCGTCGATCTCGTCCGAGGTTCGGGCCAGGGCCGGCACCAGCCGTTCGCACACCCAGCGCAATGCGGGAGTGTTCGGGACCCCATCGGCCTGGGCAGCGTCGAGATCGAAGGCGTGCCGCTCGCAGCCCTCCAGCCATTGGAGACACTGCGCCTCGACCCGGTCGGTGTCCCGGCGCGACCAGCCGTCGTTGCCTTCGAGCCCGAGAGCCGCCGCCGCCTCGGCCCGCAGCGAACCGACCGACCCCTGGGGCAACCGAGTGATGGCGGCGATGAGGTCGAGGAGCGCGGCGCCGCCGGGCGGTCGGCCGAGGGTATGCAGACCGCCGCGGATCTGGGCGTCCTTCAACTCGCAGAGGTACCCGTCCACCTCCACCAGGACGTCGTCGAAGGCCGGGTCCTCGAACCCCGACGCCCCGGGAGCGGCCAGCCCCATGTCGCGGTGGATCTCGGCCGAGACCAGCGCGTCCCAGACCTGGGATCGGATGGTCGGCAGCTTGGCCGGGTCGAGCGAGGCCAGCTGGGCGTGCTGGTCGAGCAGGTCTTCGAGTTTCGCCAGGTCGTCGTAGGTGTCGGCCCGGGTTAGCGGGGGGACCAGATGGTCGACGATGACGGCGTGGGTGCGCCGCTTGGCCTGGGTCCCCTCGCCCGGGTCGTTCACGACGAAGGGGTACACGAGCGGGAGGTCGCCCAGCGCGGCGTCGGGGAAGCAGCCGGCCGAGAGGCCGACCCCTTTGCCCGGGAGCCACTCCAGGGTGCCGTGCTTGCCCACGTGCACGACCGCTTGGGCGCCGAAGCCCGCCAGCCACCGGTAGAAGGCGAGGTAGTGGTGCGTCGGGGGCAGATCGGGCGAGTGGTAGACCGCGACGGGGTTCTCGCCGAAGCCCCGGGGTGGCTGCACGAGCACCACGACGTTGCCGAACGCCCGGCCCGAAAACACGAAGGCCGGCTGTGGGCCGCCTTCGACCGACACGGTGCCCGGCGCCGGGCCCCAGTGCTCCTCCACCGCGCGCCGGGTCTCCTCGGGGAGGCCGGCGAACCACGCGCGATAGTCGTCCACCCCGAGGCGGCCCACGGCCGCTGCCGGTGGGGCCGCCTCGGGGCCGTAGACCAGGCCGTCGGCCAGCTCGGCCATGAGCTCGTCGCCGGTTCCCCGCTCCCCGTCGACCCGATACCCGGCCGACGCCATGGCGTCGAGGAGGGCCAGGACCGAGGCCGGGGTGTCCAGGCCCACCGCGTTGCCCAGCCGGCTGCGCCGGGTGGGGTAGGCCGAAAGGACGATGGCCACCCGGCGCTCGCCCAGGGAGATGTGGCGAAGCCGACCGAGCGCGACCGCCAATCCGGCCACCCGCTCCAGGCGGTCACCGACACTGCGGTAGGCGCTGACCGGCGTCCCCAGCTGGTCGCTGTCGTCGACCTCCTCCTTGAACGAGAAGGGCACCGAGATGATCCGGCCGTCGAACTCGGGGATCGCGACCGACATGGCCACGTCGACGGGTGTGAGGCCAAAGCGAGACCCGCGCCACTCCCGGGCGCTCGTGGTGGCACAGATCGCCTGGAGCACCGGCACGTCGAGCGACGAGAGCGCACCGGGATCCCAGCCCTGCAGCGACTCGGCCATCGCCCCGGCGGCAAGCACGGTGGTCACGACGACGTCGGGCGGAGCGGTGGCCAGCAGGTCGAGCGCAGGATGCCCCTCTTCCCCCGCCCGCGTCCGCAGCGAATAGGCGTACACCGCCGTGGCATCGCCTCCGGCCGCCTCGATCGCGTCGCACAGCTCGTCGACGAACCGGGTGTTGCCGGCCACCAGGTGGGCCCGATAGAAGACGACCGCCACCGACGGACGGCCCGGACTTCGAGTGGACGGCGACCGGTAGAGGCCGCACTCGGGCACAGTCTCCGGCGGAGCGAACCCGAGAGCGGTGCCCAGCAAGTGGTCGGAGAGGAACCGCAGCAGCTGTTCGAGGTTGTTCCGTCCTCCCTGGACCAGGTAGTCGAACGCGGCCACCACCGTCTCCAGGGGGGCCGAGGACGCCTCGGCCAGCTCGCGGTCCAAGAACGCCTCGCCACCGAAGGCCACCAGCGGCACCCCAGAAGTGCCGGCCGCACGGCGCAGGGTGTCGAACGGCGCCCACGCCCGGCGCCCCCCAAGTAGCCGGACCACCACCAGATCGACGTCAGCGAGCTCCAGGGGCCCTTCGAGACGGTCGGGGTTGGCCGCCCGGAGACCTCCCAACGCCTCGGGCAGCCCCTCGGCCAGTGTCCGCAGGCAGAGCAGCTCGCTGTCGGCATTGGTGAGGAAGAGGATCACGCCGGGCGTCCTCCCGCCACGATCCGCCACAGCGTCTCGAGGTCGAGGTGAGCCTCGAGGGCGTCGGCCACCACGTCGGCACGCCGGCGGCGCACCTCGGCGAAGGGCACCGACCCGGGCGAAAAGGCCTTCGACCGGCGGTCGGCCACCTGGGCCAAGAGATCGGCCCGGAAGGCGTCGTTCTCCAGAACGCCGTGCAGCGTGGTGCCGTAGACGGCCCGATCGGCATCGATCACCCCTTCGAGTTCGAAGGGGCCCGCCGGCGTCTCCAGCTCGAACCAGCCCGTCGCCCCGTCGCCCAACTCCACCAGCCCGTGGTGGATCTGGTATCCGGTGACGGCCACATCGCTTCCGCAGACCTTGCCTCGCCGCCGCGCCGTCCGTTTCTCTTCGACGAACCGGGTCACTGCGTCGAGCAGCCCGAGGCCGTCGGTGCTCTCGGTCGCTCTTTCGACGCCGGCCGGGTCCTCGATACGTCGCCCGAGCATTTGCAGGCCGCCGCAGATCCCGATCACCACCGGTGCCTCCGCCGATGTGACGAGCGAGATCAGTGCGTCGGCGAGCCCGCGGTCCCGCAACCACTCGAGGTCGGCGACCGTTGACTTGGTCCCCGGGAGGACGACCAGATCGGGCGCGCCCAGTTGCCCCGCTTGCTCCACCCAGCGAAGGGCCACCCCGGGCTCGGTGCCGAGTGCGTCGAGATCGGTGAAGTTGGACACCCGAGGGAAGCGCACCACCGCGACGTCAATGTCCGCGCCGTCGAGCGCGCGAGCGGCAGGCCGGAAGGCCGAGTCCGAGGCGAGCGCAAGCGAGTCCTCTGCGTCGATGGCGACTCCGTCCAACCAGGGGACCACCCCCAGGGTTGGTACGCCAGTGCGGGCAGCGAGCTCTGCTGGAGCCCGCCCGAGGAGCGCCGGATCGCCACGAAATTTGTTGATGACGAAGCCCTGCACCCGTGCTCGCAACGCGTCGGGCAGCAACGCGACCGTCCCGAAGAGATGGGCAAAGACGCCACCGCGGTCGATGTCCCCCACCACGACAGCAGGAATATCGGCGGCGTCGGCCAGACCGAGATTGACGAGATCCCCTTCCAAGAGGTTGATCTCGGCCGGGCTGCCGGCGCCCTCCAGAAGCACGACGTCGAACCGGCTGCGCAGTCCGGCGAGCGCCTCGAGTACGAGTCCTTTGAGCTGTGGCTTGGCCGCTTGGTAGGCGGCCGCGTCGAGCACCCGCCACGGCCGACCCATGACCACGACCTGGCTGCGGCGGTCAGTCGTGGGCTTCAAGAGGACCGGGTTCATGGCCGCTTCGGGCTCGGTGCCTGCGGCGTCGGCCTGTGCTCCCTGGGCCCGGCCGATCTCGGCGCCGCTCGCGGTGACGACCGAGTTGAGCGACATGTTCTGGCCCTTGAACGGGGCGACTGACATCCCGCGCCGGGACAGGAGCCGGCACAGCCCGGTGACGAGGAGGCTCTTACCCACGTTCGATGCGGTACCGCAGACCATGAGGGACCCGCCGATCCTCTCGTCGCGCATCTCGCTGGTCACCTCCCGCCCCTCGCCAAGCAGACCGCGAGCGCGGCATACAACCGCTCCAGCCCGCGCTCGTCGGGCACCGCGATGCGCACGTGGCCGTCAAGCCCGAACGACGCGCAGTCCCGCACCACCACGAGCTCCCGGGCGAGTGCGTCGCGCAGGCCGGTCGCATCGGGGACGAGAACGAAGTTCGCGTCCGAGTCGAGTGGGCACAGACCGTGAGCGCAGAGCACCGAGACCAGCTCGCGTCGGGCCAGCGAGATGCGTCTCGCCCAGCCGGCGACGTCGGCACGCGCCAGCAGCTCGGGTAGGCAGCCCAGGGCGAGCGGCGAGACGGACCAGGCCGGCTGGCGGCGCTCCAAGCGGGCGAGGAGCCCGGGGGTGCCGAGCGCGGCGCCGTCATCCTCGGGCACCATCACGTAGCCGATCCGCAGTCCCGGGCAGGCCAGCACCTTGGTCAACGACCCGACGACGACGTCCGCCCCGGCCCGACCCGGGGCGCTCCACACTCCGGTGCTCAAGGCGTAGAAGGCCTCGTCCCACACAGCGGCTCGTTCCGCGCCGGCCGCCAGCCGCCCACTCGGGTTGTGCGGATCGGACCGGAACCGCGGTCCAGCCGGGTCGAGCACGGCGAGATGACGGGCGTAGAGGGAGAAGTCGGGCTCCTCGACCCAACCGCGCCCGAGCTCACCGGCCACCAGGGCGATCGCCTCGGCTCCGCCGTTGGTGAGGAGCACCCGAGCCGGATCGACGTTGAGCCGGGCCGCGAGCTCTCGGGTGGCCCGATCTCTTTCGTGCGGATCCGGATAGCGGCCGAGCACGCCGTTGGTCAGTTGCCGGGCGACGATCGGGGCCGGGTCGGGCGCGAAGGGGTTGAGGTTGGCCGAAAGGTCCAACACCGCCGCTGGGTCGACGCCGAGCGAGGCGGCCACCCGCTGACCGTCCCCACCGTGATCCCCGGGCGGGGCCACCGTCACGAGTTCGCCTCTCGCCGGCTCGGGCGCCGGATCGTCCGGTGACCGAGTGTCCGGCCGGCCAGCCAGGTTCCTGCCAGCGCGACCTCGAGGATGATGAGGACCCGACGGAGCAGCACGATGGCCCGCTCGATGTCCGCAGGCGCCGGCGCCTTCCCCGACCCGAGGCTCGGCCGGACCTCCTCGTGGCCGCCGTAGCGGTTGGCACCGCCGAGGCGCAGGTCCAGCGCGGCGGCGAAAGCCCCCTCGACCACGCCGGCGTTGGGCGAGGGGTGGCGGCGGGCTTCGCCGTGCCAGATCCTCCACACGGCCAATGCCCGCTGCGGAGCCGCCACCGCCACCAACAAGGCGCTGACCCGAGCTGCCGGCCAGCCGAGCACGTCGTCCAACCGAGCCGACGCCCAGCCGAAACGTCGGTAGCGGTAGTCCCGATGGCCAACCATCGCATCGAGCGTGTTGGTCGCGCGGTGGGCCAGCGCGCCGGGGGCTCCGGCCACGAGCGCCCATAAGGCGCTCGCGACCACCGCGTCAGACAGGTTCTCGGCCAGCGACTCGACGACCGCCCGGGCGATTTCCTTCTCGTCCAGCCCGGCCACGTCCCGGCCGACGAGCGCAGGTAGGGCGCGGCGGGCGGCCACGAGATCCTCTGCTCGGAGGGCCGCGGCCACCTGCTCTGCCGCGGTCACAAGGGCCCGAGCCGCACTGCACAAGCCGACCGCAGCGGCAGCGGCGACTCGCTTCCCCAAGACCCGTTGGGCCACCAGCCCAGTGGCCACCGCAACCCCGACGCCGAGCGCTGTATAGCCGACTCCGGGGGCCCGGCGGTCGGCCCACAGCGTGCGCTCCAGGCGGGACATCGCCGAGCCGAAGCCGACGACCGGGTGCAAGAACGCCGGCGGCTCGCCGACGAAATGATCGACGGCGAGCCCGAGGGCCACCGGGGCGGCTCGCCCGGTCACCATTTCGCCGCTGCCACCACGAGGGCGACCGTCTCGAAGCTCATCCCCGCCGCGCCGAGGACGTCGCCGCTGAATCCGCCGATACGGCGACGGGCGAGCCACAGCACGGCGGCGGCGGCCAGAGCAGCGGCGATCGAGGCCACCGCTCCACCGAGCGGCCGCCAGAGCATGGTCGCCACCAAGAGTCCGGCCGCGCCGGTCAGGGCGGCCGCCACCGCCGGCCTGCGGCTGCGTCCGGCGAGAAAGGCACTGGCCAATCCGCCAGTGTCGTCGCGCACATACGGAAGGCACAGCGGTGAGACGGCCATGACCGCTCGGGACCCGCACCAGATCCCGGTAAGCAGAAGGATCGAGGGCGACAGGACGCTCAGTGCGGCAAACCTGGCCAGCAGCACTACCCCCCCGGCAGCGATCCCGAACGCCCCCACCGACGGCTCGCGCATCACCGCCAGGCGGCGCTCGCGCTCGAGCGGCGGGAGCAGACCATCGGCCGAGTCGACGAGCCCGTCGACGTGCAGGAGGCCGGTGAGCCCCAGGTCGGCGCCGACCACGATGGCCGCGGCGACCGGGGCCGGCCAGGCTCGCCCTGTCCCCCACCAGAGCACCCCGAGCACGGCGCCCATCGCCGCGCCGACGGCCGGGAACCATCCGAGGGCGGCCGGGGTCGGCGCGGCCGGACCGCCGAGCGGGGTGAGAAAGGCGAGGGCCGAACGGGCGCCGTTCATGGACTGTCTCGCCCCAGGGTGAGGACTCGACCGGCCACGACCAGGTGAACGGCGTCGGCCACCCGGGCGACGTCGCGGTTAAGAACCCCCAGCGCGTCGCGGAACTCCCGTCCGGCTTCGCTCGACGGATGCACCCCGAGGCCCACTTCCTCGGAGACGACCACGGTGGCGCGACCGTCGGCGCGCCGCTCAACGAGACGGTCGCACAGAGTTGCGGTCTCGGTCCCATCGACGCCGAAGGCGGGTAGGCCCACGATCCAGGTACCCAGCGAGTCGACCAGTGCCGGACCGGTGGCGTCCCGAAGGGCGGCAGCCAGGTCACCGCCGGGCCCGAGCTCGATGGTGGTCCACGCCGGCGGACGTCGCGCTCGGTGCTGAGCCACTCGACGGGCCCAGTCGGCGTCCTCCGCCAACGACGGACCAGTAGCCACGTAGTCGATCCGCGGGGCGAGGGTGGCCGCCAGCCGCTCGGCCACCTCCGACTTGCCCGATCGTGCTCCCCCGAGCACCAGGGTGATCACTGCTGTCAACGACGTCCTCGCGTCTCACTCGGCCGCGGTGGACCGATCTGGTTGCGGCGGGTTCCTGACTCCCGCCCGACACCACGGTCGGACGGTCACAGTTGCGGGACAGCCCCGGACTCGCACCGGGTTCCCCTGACCGCGCCGCGAGCGTAGCCGCCGCGGCGGACCGGCCGCCGGTGCGAGGTCCTACCGGCGATAGCGTGACCGGACGTGCCCCGCGAAGCGTCGATCGTGCTCCTCAACACCGGCCACGGGAAGGGGAAGTCGTCGGCCGCCTTCGGCGTGATGGCTCGCGGATGGGCTCGGGGCTGGCGCGTGGGGGTCGTCCAGTTCATCAAGGGCGGCAAGTGGCAGACCGGCGAGCGCAAGCTGGCCGACCACCTCGGGATCGAGTGGCACACCCTCGGCGACGGCTTCACCTGGGAGTCGACGGACCTGGACGAGACGGCGGCCAAGGGACGCCACGCCTGGCAAGTTGCTCGCGAGAAGCTCTCGTCCGGCGACTACAACCTGCTTATCTTCGACGAGCTCACCTACGCCGTCAGCTACGGCTGGGTGGAGGTCGGCGAGGTCGTGGAGGGCATCCGGGGCCGCGCCCCCAAGACCAACGTGGTGATCACGGGGCGCAACGCCCACCCGGATCTGGTCGAGATGGCCGACACCGTGACCGAGATGCGCAAGGTGAAGCACGTCTACGACCGCGGGGTGAAGGCGATGAAGGGCATCGAGTACTGAGCCCCCGGCGTCCGGTCCTGGGGGCCTTCGGCCCGTGCCGATGAAGGAGCCTGAGGTCCCGCCCTGGCCGCTCTCCGACGGCGTCGTCACCCTCCGCCCTCCCCAGCCCGGCGAGGATCGGGCGCTCATCGCCGGGCGCGACGCAGAGTGGGAGCGGTGGCTCGGACCCGGCAGTGACCAGCCCCGGCCGACGGCCGTAATCGTGGTCCAGGGCCAGATCGTGGGATGGGTCGACTACGACGCCGAGGCCGACTGGCTTTCGCCGCGCGAAGTCAACGTCGGGTACAACGTCTTCGCGGCACATCGCCGCAAGGGGTACGCGGTGCGGGCCGTGATCCTGCTCCTGAGTTTCCTGCGGGACCACACCGACGTTGCGCGTGCCGAGCTGGTCATCGACGCTTCCAACGCGGCCTCCTTGGGCGTCGCCCGGGCGATCGGCGCCCGGGTGGCTGGGCCGTTTATCGGCCCGAGCGGACCGACCGCCAGCCTGCGTCACACCGTCGAGATCAGCGCGTTCGAGCCTGAGCGACATGGCGATGACCCGCCGCGGGACGAGCCCGAAGTCGACCGGCCGCAATGAGGGTTCCCGACTCCCTCCCTCTCTCAAGCAAGCCACACCGGGTGGCCGTGGCGACCCAGTGTGACGGCCTCACCAGGCGTCGATGGCCAGGTCGGTGAGTGTCGGAGGGCTGGGGCCCAGGATCGTCATCGCCGGCACCCATTCGGGCGTCGGAAAGACGACCGTCGCAACCGGCGTTATGGCCGCACTCAGACAGCGCGGCCAACGAGTCGCGTCGGCCAAGGTCGGGCCGGACTTCATCGACCCCGGGTACCACGGGCTGGCCACCGGCCGAGTCGGCCGGAACCTCGACAGCTTCCTGTGCGGGCCCGACGCCATCGCCCCGATCGCGGCCAAGGCCACCTCGGGGGCCGACTTGCTCGTGATCGAAGGCGTCATGGGCCTCTTTGATGGAGTCGGTTCAACCAGCGAGGCCAGCACGGCCGAGATCGCCGACCTGCTTGACGCGCCGGTCGTGCTGGTGGTCGACGCCGCCTCGATGAGCTCCTCGGTCCGGGCGCTCGTCGACGGCTATCACCATCACCTCCTGCGGACCTGGTCACGCCCGATCGCCGGTGTCATCCTCAACAACGTCGGCAGCGACACGCACGAGTCGCTGCTGAGGGAAGCCCTGAACGAAGGCGAGGTGCCGGTCGTCGGTGTGCTCCGGCGTGACTCGGCCCTGCGGTGGCGCGACCGACACCTCGGCCTGGTGCCGGTGGTGGAGGACCCGGCCGCGGTCCTGCGCTCCCTCGACATGCTGGGCGACGCGATTGCCAGGCGTGTCGACCTCGAGGCGCTCGTCCGCCTGGCCAGGGCGGCGCCGCCGTCCTCGCCCCGGCCGCTGCCGGCGGCCTTCCCGGTCAGCGGGGGTCCAGTGGCGGTCGCGGTGGTGAGCGGCCGAGCCTTCTCCTTCTCCTATCCAGACAACCTCGAGGCGCTCGAGGAGGCCGGCGCCGAGCTGATCGAGCTCGATGCACTCACCGAGCGGCGTCTCCCGACCCAGGTCCGTGGCCTGTACGCCTGCGGAGGGTTCCCCGAGGTCTTCGCCGAGCAGCTCGAGGCCAACGTCGAACTTCTCGCTGACGTGCGGACCAAGGTCGCGTCCGGCCTCGTCACCTGGGCCGAATGCGGTGGCGCGCTCTGGTTGGCCGGCTCGCTCGACGGCCACCAGCTCTGCGGCGCCATCCCAGCCAGCGGTGCCCTCGGCTCCCGGGTCACCGTCGGCTACCGCACCGGCACCATGCGGACCGACACCCCGATCGGCGCCCGAGGCACCGTGGTGCGCGGCCACGAGCACCACTACTCGATCCTGGATCCGCCCGGGGATGCGATCGAGTTGGTCGGCCGGGCCGGCGTCCGGCTCGAGGGCTGGGCCACCCCACGGCTTCTGGCTACCTACCTCCACCTGCACCTCGGTGGCGATCGCCGACCGGCCGAACGCTTCGTCGCCGCTGCGGCCGCGCGCCCGGCTGTGCACAGCCTCTAGCCAGCAGCCACAACCCTCGGTCGGGCAGGAATGGTCAACGCTCAGCCCGTGCTCGACAGATGCACCCGATCCTCAAGCCAGGCAACGCAGCGGCCCGCCGTTGTATTCGACCATCTCGCGCAGGGCAGCCATCCCGATCGGGGCACCGGGCGGAGCGCCGTCGAGCTCGGCATAGGCGCGGTGGAGGTTGCCGACGATGCGTTCGGGGTCGAGCCAGCCGGCGAACTCGCCCAGATCGAGCTCGCGAGCCGCCTCGAGCGGAGCAAGGCCAGCATCCCTCGCCGCTTTGGCCGTCGCCCAGACCAGGTCCAAATAGGCGGCCACGTGGTCGATGACCCCCACCCCGCAGACGTCGCCATGGCCGGGCACGATCGTCTTGGGGCCGAGCGCGCGGATGTCCTCGAGGACCTTTCTCGCCCCGTCGATCGAGCCGGCAAGATTGAACGGCGTGCCGCCGTTGAAGACCAGGTCGCCGGCGAACAGGACCGAGCGCTCCGGGATCCAGACGATGACGTCGTTGTTGGTGTGTGCCGGGGTGCCCACATAGCGCAGCTCGCACGCCAGGTCGTCGACCCAGATCGTGAGGGAGTCGGCGAAGGTCAGGGTGGGCGGCGCCTTCTCGATGTCGCCCCAGTCGACATCCGGGAATGGACCCCTCCCCGCCTCGAGCGGCGGAGCGGCGAGCACCTCAGCCCGGCAGCGTTCGTGGGCCACGATCGTGACCGGGCCGAAGAAACAGTTGCCGTTGGTGTGATCGAGATGTGAGTGCGTGTTGACGAGCGTGCGGACCGGAGCCTTGGTGACCGACGCGATCGCTTCCAGGTACGCACGCGTCCGACGCTCGGTCGAACACGCGTCGATACTCACCACGCCTCGACCGCTGACGAAGCCGGTGTTGTTGATGCACCAACTGCCGTCGGGTTGCACGAAGGCGAAGATCCCCTCGCTCACCTCCTCGAGACGTGACGGCGCCAGGGTGTCGTGGTCGTGCGCGGCCGAGGTCATGGAACCCCCAACGCGGCCCCCGATGCCCGTGAGCAGGGGACGCATCGGCCAAGGTAGTTGTCGATCCCTCGTTCGGCAACGGCCACCGAGGGGGCTCGAGCGGCGTCAGGCCTGGAGTTCCGGGTGAGAACTCACTTCGCCAGTTCAGCCGTCCACCATCGAGTCGTCGACCAACGGGATCAGACGTGACGACAGGTGTTCGTGCACTCCCCTACGCCCTCGATCCTCGTGGTGACGACGTCCCCGTCGGCCAGAAAAACGGGGGGGCGGCGGACCGCGCCCACGCCTCCCGGAGTGCCGGTGGCGATCACGTCCCCGGGAAGGAGCGTCACCACCGTCGAGATGTAGGACACCAGCACGGCAGGGCCAAAGAGGAGGTCGCCGATGTCGGAGGACTGCATGGTCTCCCCATTCACGACACAGCTGATCGCCCCCGAGGTGCCGGCGGCCTCGTCTCGGGTGACCATCCAGGGTCCGAGCGGCGTCGAGTGCTCGAACGTTTTGCCCTGCAGCCACTGGAGTGTTCGACTCTGCCAGTCGCGCGCCGAGACGTCGTTCAGCACACTGAAGCCGGCGATGGCCGACAACGCGTCCTCTTCACCGACATCGCGCGCCGGCCGCCCGACGATCACTGCCAGCTCGGCCTCCCAGTCCATCTGGGTCACGGCCTCGGGCAGGGCGATGTCGTCGTGCGCCCCGATGAGCGCCGAACGGAACTTGGCGAACAGCGTCGGGAACCGAGGAGGTTCGCGACTCGTTTCGAGAATGTGACTGCGGTAGTTGAGTCCGACGCAGACGATCTTGTCCGGCCGTTCCACGAGGGGAGCGAAGTCCAACTCGGCTCGATCGTGCACCGGACCGCTGGCAGCCTCGGCCCGCTCATGCCAGTTCGGGTCCGAGAGCAGGGCGCCGAGATCCGGCGCTCCGTCGATCACGACCGCCCGGTCGTCGTCGACCCGGACGGCGCTGGTGAGGCCCTCGAGGCGGATGGTGGCTAGCTTCACGTTGCTCTCCCTGTCGCTAGATGAAGACGGCGGGTCCGCACCGGGTTCCTCCTGCTGGCTGGCGCTCTGGGTCAGGCCGAGTGTCTCAGAATCCAGGTCGTCGTGACGCCGAAGGCGATGTGTATCTGACCGGCATTGGCCAAGTCTTCCCAACGCGCGCCCCGGCGGGATCGGCATCGGGATCTCTCATCTCCCCACCTGGGCCCGAAGGTCCCCGACACCCGAGCAGAGAGTCTCAAACGCTTAACGATCCGGACGGCGCCAAGGGCCGGGCGCCCGAGTCGACTGCCGGCCGACCCTATCGTCCTTTTCTGATGGAACCTCGCGAGGACGCGCTGGTCGGGTTGCTCCGTCGGCGCGGGGTGGTGCCGGAGAACGTCCCAGTGGAGGTCGAGCTGTTGACCGGCGGCGTGTCGGCCGACGTCTTCATGGTGGTCGCGTCCGGTCGCCGCCTGGTGGTCAAGCGGGCGCTCGGCCGTCTCCGGGTGCGCGAGGACTGGCGCGCGTCGCCCGCCCGAGTTCTGCGCGAGGCCGCGGCCCTGTCGCTGGCCAAGCAGATCCGTCCGGACAACGTTCCCGCGATCGTCGACCTCGACGAGGAGCAGCTCGTTCTCACCATCGAGGCCGCTCCGCCCGAGCTGGTGAACTGGAAGGTCGAGCTGTTGGCCGGGTCGATCGACGACACCGTCGGCCGCTCGCTCGGCATGGCGTTAGCCGACTGGCATTCGAAGAGCTGGAAAGACCAGAACGCGCTCGAGCCCTTCGCCGACGGCACGAACTTCTTCGAACTGCGGATCTCACCGTTCTTCCACCGGGTCGCCCAGATCCATCGGGACTTGGGCGCGGTGAT
The DNA here is from genome assembly GCA_040414865.1 of Acidimicrobiales bacterium. GTDB lineage: Bacteria > Actinomycetota > Acidimicrobiia > Acidimicrobiales > RAAP-2 > Palsa-461. The sequence continues at coordinate 94,637 of JBEDUR010000165.1, read as the reverse complement.
CGGCGAGGTGGCGACCAGGCTGGCGAGCCGTTCCGTGTGCCTGGTCCACGGCGACTTCTCCCCGAAAAACGTCCTCACCGGGGGCGCGGGTTTGTGGGTGCTCGACTGGGAGACGGCACACTGCGGCGACCCGACCTTTGACGTGGCTTTCCTCGTCTCGCACCTGTTGTGCAAGGCGATCCACCGACCCGAGTGCGCCGCTGCCTACCGCGCCTGCTCGGCATCCTTCGTCGACGCCTACCTGGCTCGTTCCAGCCTGCCGGTCGACCCGGCCGTCCTTGTCGCGCAGGTCGGCTGCCTGGTGATCGCCCGGGTCGACGGCACCTCCCCGGTGGACTACTTCGACGACGACGAAGCCGCGGCGGCCCGGGTCCTGGGCCGTCGAGTGCTCCTCGAGCGTCCGGCTGACCTGGCCTCGGTCTGGTCGTGGGTCGGCAACGGGCGCCCGCGGAACGCCGCCCGGGCGCCGGGGGCCTGAGGTGGCCGGCCGTTCGAGTTCTCGTCCCGCGCGCCGGACCGAGGCAGCGCTCCTGGTTTGGTGATGCCGCATCGGCGGGTCGCCGCCGGTGGACCCGCTGGCCCGACGGCGGCGCTCGACGGCTCCGTGGCGTCGTAGCCTGAGGCCATGGCTGACCAGGGTGTGACGACCAACGCCAAACTGACCGGGATCGGGGTCGGCCCGGGCGACCCCGGCCTCCTCACGCTGGCCGCGGTCGAGGTTCTCCGGTCGGCCGATCGCGTGGTCGCCCCGACAACCGGGCTCTCGAGCCCCGGACGGGCGGAGTCCATCGTGACGGCGGCGGTCCCCGGGCTCCAGGTCGAGCGTCTTCCCTTCGACATGAGTTCGGACGCGATCGGAGGCGAGGAATCCCGAGCCGCCTCACACCTCGCCGCCGCCGCTCGACTCCAGCCATGGCTCGGTGACGGCGCCCACGTCGCCTTCGTCACGCTGGGCGACCCCAACCTCTACAGCACCTTCCCGTCGCTCGTGGCCGCACTCCGCGAGCTTGGCTGGCAGGGCGAGGTCGCGACCCTGCCGGGGATCACCGCTTTCCAGGCCCTCGCCGCGACGACCGGGACCGTGTTACTCGACGGCACCGAGTCCCTGTCGCTCGTCACCGCGCTCGACGGGGCGAACGACGTCGCCCGGGCGCTGGAGGATCCCCGCCGAGCCGTCGTCGTGTACAAGGGCGGTCGCCACATCGGCGAGGTGGCCCAGCTGCTGGCATCGTGCGGGCGACTGGACGGTGCCGTGTTCGGGGAGCGCCTCGGCCTCGAGGACGAGCGGGTGGGCCGGCTGGCCAACATCGGCGATGGTCCGGCGTCGTACCTGGTGACGGTGGTGGTGCCACCCGCTGGACGTGACCTGCGGGACGTCCCGTGACGCTTTCGCCCGAGCGCATCAGTTTCGTCGGAGCCGGGCCTGGCGCCGCGGACCTCATCACTCTGCGGGGTGCCGCGCGGTTGAACACCGCCGACATCGTCGTGTGGGCCTCCTCGCTCGTTCCCGAGGCCCTGCTCTCCCACACCACGTCCGGGACAGTCATCCACGACTCGGCCGAGATGACCCTGGAAGACGTTCTCGGTGTATACGAAGCCAACCCCGGCGCATCGATCGTGCGCCTCCACTCGGGCGACCCGTCCCTCTACGGCGCCATCCAGGAGCAGATCGACTGGTGCGTCCTTTACGAACGGTCCTTCGAGATCGTGCCCGGGGTCTCTTCGCTGTCGGCAGCAGCGGCCGCCCTCGGCCGGGAGCTGACCATTCCACGGGTGAGCCAGAGCGTGGTGGTGACCCGGCTCGCTACCCGCACCACCGCCTCCATGCCGCCCGGGGAACGGATTGCCGACTTTGGTGCCACCGCGTGCACCCTGGCGGTCTTCCTCTCGGCCGCCCAGCCCGAGGCCCTCCAGCGTGAGCTGCTGCGTCCGCCGAGCGAGTACCGGCCGGAGACGCCGGCGGCGGTGGTCATCCGGGCGAGCTGGCCCGACGAGCGGGTCATTGCCACCACGGTTGGCCGACTGGCCGAGGATCTGCGAGCGAGCGGGGCCACCACCACCACGCTGGTCCTCGTGGGCGACGCCCTGAGCGGCCTGGCCCCACGCAGCCACCTCTACTCCCCGGCCTTCGCGCACGGCCGGCGGCGTCGCTCCCGCCCCGGCTCGACCACCGGCCGGCCAGCACGGCGCCTTGGTCGGCGTGGCTGAGCCGCGGCCCCGGCCCTTCGAGCCAGAGCTCTCCGAGGAGGTGGCCGCGCGGCGGGGCCTGCGCACGGGCTGGACGACGGGCACGTGCGCGACGGCCGCGGCCAAGGCGGCAACCATCGGGCTCGTGAGCGGGATCGTCCCGGCTCAGGTCGAGATCGGCCTGCCCAACGGAACCCGGGTCAGCTTTCCAGTCGAGGGTTCGGGTCCCCTCCGGACCCCGCCGGCAGTGGCGGTCGTGGTGAAGGATGCCGGCGACGACCCCGACTGCACCGACGGAGCCCGGATGACGGCCACGGTCGACTGGCTGCACGGGGGCGAGGCAACCCATGACCTCGTGGCCGGACCGGGGATCGGGACGATCACCAAACCCGGGCTCGGACTCCCGGTCGGCGCTCCCGCGATCAACCCGGTGCCCCGGCGTATGATCCTGGCCGCGCTCGACGAGGTGGAGGGGCTGGCCGCCGGGGGGCAAGGGCAAGGGCGACCCGTGCGGGTGGAGTTCTCCGTGCCCGGCGGTGAGGAAATGGCCGCTGAGACCAGCAACGAGCGGCTGGGGATCCTGGGCGGCATCTCGATCCTCGGCACTACTGGGGTGGTGCGCCCGTTCTCGACCGCCTCCTACCGGGCCAGCGTGGTCCAGCAAGTGGACGTGGCGGCCGCCCAGGGCGAACGGCACATGGTGCTGTGCACCGGGGCGCGCTCGGAAAAGGCGGCGATGGCCGTCTTCTCGGAGCTCGACCCGGTCTGCTTCGTGGAAGTCGGCGACTTCACCGGGATCGCGCTGCGGCGCTGCGTAGCCGCCGGTATTGAGCGCGTGTCGGTCGTCGCCATGGTGGGCAAGATCACCAAACTGGCCGCGGGCGTGATGATGACCCACTGGCACCGCTCCACCGTCGACACCGAGCTACTCGAGCGGGTGGCGCGGGAGACCGGAGCGCCGGCCGAAGCCGTCGTCGCGGCCACCGAGACCGCGACCGCCCGCCACTTTTTCGAGGTCTGTGTGGCAGCCGGCACGCTCGGACCCCTCGAACACCTGTGCCAGCTGGCCGTGGCCACCTGCGGTGCGCACGTCAAGTACCAGGTGCCCGTTGAAGTCCTGATGGTGGACTTTGACGGGGAGGCGGTCGTCGCCCGTGCCTGAGCCAGGAGCCTCGGACCCCGACGTCACCGTGATCGGGATCGCCGACGACCGGTTCGAGCTGCTCGGGTCGGAGGCAAAGAAGGCGTTGGCCGGGGCCCAGGTCGTGGCCGGGGGCCGGCGTCACCTCGCCCTCTTCTCCTCGTGGAACCGTCCCGGTTCAACGACCCCCGAGACCGTGGAGATCACCGGGGATGTGGTCGAGGTCATCGACAAAATCCGAAACCGGCTCTCGGACCGGAGCGGCCCGGTCTGCGTGCTCGCGTCGGGCGATCCGGGCTTCTTCGGCATTCTGCGCGCTTTGCTCCGGACCCTCGACCGCCACCAGCTGCGCGTGCTCCCCGCGCCCTCCTCAGTGGCGATGGCCTTCGCCCGGCTCGGGCTTCCGTGGGACGACGCGACCGTGGTCTCCGCCCATGGTCGCCCGTTCGCCGAGGCCGTGCGCGCCGCCCGTAGTTCCCCGAAGGTCGCTGTGCTGACCGCGCCCGGCGCCCCGCCTGAGCTCGTCGGCCAGGCGCTGCTCGACGCCGGTTGCACCGTGGACCTGGCGGCGGTGTGCAGCCGACTCGGGTCGACCAAGGAACAGGTGCGGGAACTGTCCCTGGCCGAGCTGGCCAAGGGGCGGTTCGACCCGCTGTCGGTGGTGATCTTTGTGGGGCCGGGCGGCCTCCCACTTACCGGATGGCCCGAGGCCGGTCGAACCCCAATGGAACAGAGCGACCGGGTGCTCGCCTGGGGGCGGGATGACTCGACCTACCTGCACCGCGACGGGATGATCACGAAAGCCGAGACCCGGTCGGTGATCCTCGGGAAGCTGTGGCTGCCTACGAGGGGGGTCCTGTGGGACGTCGGTGCCGGAAGCGGCAGCGTCGCCATCGAGTGCGCGCTGGTCGCCCCGGGCCTCACGGTCTTCGCGGTCGAGTCGGACCCCGAAGCGGCCGAGCGGATCCGCACCAATGCCACGGCCGCCGGCGCGGGGGTCCACGTGATCACCGGGACGGCGCCCGACACGCTGGCCCAGCTGCCGGCCCCCGACCGCGCTTTCGTGGGCGGCGGGGGCATCGGGGTGCTTCGGGCCGTTCTCGGGCGGCTTGCCCCGGGTGGCCGGGTCGTGGCCGCCTTCGCCTCGATGGAGCGCGCCACCGAGGGTGCCTCGCTCTTGGGCCACCTGCTCCAGATCCACGCCGACCGGGGCGAGCGCCTTCCCGACCGGACCTGGCGCCTCGTTTCGAACAACCCGGTGTTCGTGACCTGGGGGCCTGGGGAGGAGAGTGAGGCGTGACCGAGGTCCTGACTATCTCAGTGACCGAGACTGGTCGCGCCGTGGCCGACCGGTTGCCCTACGAGCACGTGCACGGAGATCCCGCCGCAGTCCTTACCTCCCGATGGCAGACAGTGGATGCGTTCGTCGTGGTGCTGGCCCTCGGGGCGACCGTGCGTCTCGTCGCTCCTTTGCTCGCGGACAAGCAGTCCGATCCAGCCGTCGTGTGCGTGGATGACAGCGGGACCTTCGCTGTCGCGCTCCTCGGCGGGCACGCGGCGGGCGCGAACGCGCTCGCGGTCGAGGTGGCCGGGCTGCTCGGGGCGACGCCGGTGGTGACCACGGCCACTGACCGACTGGCGGTGACCGCCCTCGACCAGCTCCCGGGGTTGGTGGCCGAGGGGGATGTGGCCGGGGTCACCGCGCAGCTGCTCGCGGGCCACCCGGTCGGACTCGACAACGCCCTTGCCTGGCCTCTTCCCCGGTCGCTGGCGCAGCTCCTGGCCCACCGGACCGACGGCACCGTGCCGAAGGTGGTGGTGACCGACCGCAGCCGTGACGACCTCGGCCCGAATAGCAGGACGGTCGCCCTGCACCCACCGTCACTCGTGGTGGGGATCGGCACCACCTCGGAAGCCGCTCCGCAAGACGCTCTTGCGGCGGTCGGCACGGCCCTCGCTTCGGCCGGGCTCTCCGAGCGCTCGCTGGGGACGCTGGCCACCATCGATCGCCGCCGCGATCACCCCGCGGTCACCGCCGTGGCGGCCGCATGGGCGTTGCCGGTCCGCACCTTTGCCGCCGCCGAACTCGACACCGTCGTCGTGCCCAACCCGAGCGATGTGGTCACTCAGGCGGTCGGCACCAGATCGGTGGCCGAGGCAGCCGCGTTGGCCGCGGCCGGCCCCGGCGCCGAGCTCGTCGTGGCCAAGACGACCACTGCGACGACGACTGTGGCCCTCGCTCGGCGAGCCGCCCCGACAGGATCGCTTCACATCGTTGGGTTGGGCCCGGGAGCGAGCGCCCAGCGGACACCGGAGGCCGCCACGGCGGTCCGGCACGCCGAGGTCGTCGTCGGGCTCGACGCCTACGTCGAGCAGTGCTCGGACCTTCTTGGCCCGTCCCAGGAGGTACGCCGGTTCGCGATCGGCGCCGAGGTGGAGCGCGTCCGCGTCGCGCTGGACCTGGCGGCCGCGGGCCGCCGGGTCGCGCTGGTCTGTTCGGGCGACGCCGGGGTCTACGCCATGGCCTCGCCCACCTTCGAGCTCCTCCATGATGACGGGGGACGCCGCTACCGCGACGTCGAGGTGAGCGTGGTTCCTGGAGTGACCGCGTCGCTGGCCGCGGCCGGCCTGCTCGGTGCCCCCCTGGGGCACGACTTCCTCACCGTCAGCCTCTCGGACCTTCTCACTTCCTGGGACCTCATCGAGGCCCGGCTGCGAGCCGCGGCGGAGACCGACCTCGTCGTGGTGATCTACAACCCCCGGTCGCGGGGAAGAACCTGGCAGCTCGAGAAGGCCCGGGCCCTCCTGCTCGAGCACCGGGATGCCGATACGCCGGTCGGGGTCGTCGCCGACGCCGCCCGAGACGGCCAGCGGGTGCTCGTGACCACGCTTGGCGGGCTGGACTGCGCAGCGGTCAACATGACGACATGCGTGGTGATCGGCTCCAGCACGACCCGCGTCCACGCCGGACGGATGGTCACACCGCGGGGGTACGCCACGTGAACGCCGTCGTGGTTCCGATCGAGATCTCTCGGGCCTGTACGGCCTGCGGGCTGTGTCTCTCCACATGTCCCACACGGGCGCTTCTGCCTGCCCCGGGCCGGCCAGCCCTCGACCCGGTGCGCTGCACCGGGTGCCTCGAATGTCTTGAGATCTGTCCCCGAGATGCCATCACCGAGCGGGCCCGATGAGCGACGCCGCGCACCCAATTGAAGACGCCGTGCACCCGATTGAAGAGGAGAGCTACCGGCTTCTCGAGCAACGGGTCGACCTGTCGAGCTGGCCTGAGGGGCCACGAGCGGTGGCCGCCCGGGTCGTGCACGCGACGGCCGACCCGGCGCTCCTCGGCCACCTGAGCGTTCCGCCGGCCGCCGTCGAGGCTGGTGTGGCGGCACTGCGCGCCGGGGCCCGGGTCGTTTGCGACGTCGAGATGGTGCGGGCGGCCCTCGCCGGCGTCGACGCGTTTTGCACGCTCGGGGAGACGGCCGAAGCCGGCCCCTACCCCAGCCGATCGGCGGCGGCGATGGCAAGGGCGGCCGCGGCCCATCCCGAAGGGGCGGTGTTCGTCGTCGGCTGCGCCCCGACCGCGCTCGCCGAGCTGGTCGGGCTGATCGATGCCGGGCTGCTTCGGCCGGCCCTGGTCGTCGGCACGCCGGTCGGCTACGTCGGCGCCAGCGAGGCTAAGGAGGCCCTCCTTGAGGTGGCCGAACGCTGCGGCGTCCCGGCCATGGCCCTGCGGGGCGAGCGCGGGGGCGCGGCCGTGGGCGCGGCGATGCTGAACGCCGTTTCCCGAATGGCCAAGACCTCATCGATGGCACCCAGTCCGCCCTCCCTCCTCTTGATCGGTCACGGCACGCGTTCGGCCAGCGGCACCGACGAGTTGCGCGGCTTCGCCCTCGCCCTCGGCGATCGACGAACCGAGGTCGAGGTGGCCGCCGGGTTTATCGAGTTCGTCGAGCCCTCACTCGACGAGGCGATTGACCGGCTGGTCGGCTCGGGCACATCACGGGTGGTGGCGGTGCCCCTGCTTCTCCTCGGGGCCGGACACCTGAAGGACGATGGCCCGGTGGCGCTGGCGCGGGCCCGGCTCCGACACCCGAACGTGGCGTTCACCTACGGGCGCGACCTCGGTCTCCACCCCAACGTGCTGGCCGTCGTGGAGGACCGGATCCGCTCAATCTCCTTCGACAGTCCTGGTCCGTCCTGGCCCGAGGCACCGGGTGACGCCGTCGTTGTGGTGGGGAGGGGCTCTACCGATCCTGATGCCAACGCCGACCTGGTGAAGGCGGCCCGCCTGCTGGCCGACGGCCGGCGCCTGGCCGCCACGGGCGCCACAGGAGGACCGGCGGGCCCGACTCCAGCGCTCGGGTTCGTCGAGGCTGCCTTCGTCTCCTTGGCTCGCCCGGCCGTGAACGACGCTCTGGATCGCTGCCGGACGCTCGGGGCCCGCCGGATCGGCGTGGTGCCCTACTTCTTGTGCACGGGGCTGCTCGTCGAACGGATTGGCCAGCAGGCCAAGGCGTGGGCCGCCGATCACCCGGACACGGAGGTCGCGATCGGCCCGCACATGGGGATCGACCAACGCCTGGTCGAGCTGGTCTGGTCCCGTTACGACGAGGCGCTCGGGGCCACGGTCACCATGAACTGCGACGGCTGCCTATACCGGACGCCGCTGCCGGGCTACGAGCACCGGGTCGGCACGGGTCCCGGCTGAGCCACCACCCGGACAGGCCAGGCCCCTCGGCGACGCGGTGGCCAGCCGATGGTCGTGCGATGAACGTGGACCGTCCGGGCCGGCATGGGTGGACCAGCGCGGCTGCACGCCGCCGTCCTTGGCTGAGATCCTCCGGTTGGGCTGCTGGGGATCATTCGGCGATGGCGGCGGCACGTTCGTGGATGCAGAGGAAGCGCTGCTGTGTCACTCTCCGAGGGGGATTCTCCTCCCGTCAAGCTGTGACCAGAGTTGTCCGCGACGTGAGCTATGCACCGCAAGGAACGGATCAGCGCCGTCAGCGCCGTCGTTGCGTGACCTCCTGCGCTGCTGCACCAAGGCAGCCGGCGAGCCTATATCAGACTCCGCTGGACGTAGAGATGGCATTTCCCCCTATGCCAGTCCACCTCTGGTCATCGTACGTGAGCCGTTGAGAAATGTCACCGCCTGCAAAGCGGTGCATTCCGCCGGCTCGCTTTCGTCAACGGACATTGGCGACGAAACCCAGGTATGCTAAGGGAGCATCGGATCGCCGCCGTGCACCCTTAACCCCATCGAGAGCCACCCGGCGGGGCAGCCCGGTTGTCGCCCAGCAAGTCGGCCGGCGACTCGGCCTCGGTGTCTGCAATGCATCAATTTGTGTCCGATGACTTTCCTCAACGGCGGGCGTACCATCGCCTTCGTACGCGGGGTGGCGAACCGGGGGGAGGGCAAATGAACCCTCTGAAGTGGCGGGTGACGGTCGGTCTCTTCGGCGTCGTCCTGGTGGCTGCGGCCTGGGGCGGCGGCTCCAGCACCGGTACCAGTCGCAAGCCGAAGGCGGCCACCAATGTGGCCCCGCCACCGGCTTCGACGGTCTACGTGGTCAACACCGGTTCGGACGACGTCACCCCCATTAATACCGCCACCAACACCGCCGGCACCCCCATTGGGGGGCCGGGGGCCCCCTTCGCCGAGCCGCGGGACATCGCCATCACCCCCGACGGCAAGACGGCCTACGTGACCAGCGCCGGCACTCTCACAAAGTATCCGTGCGAGGTCGTCCCCATAAACACGGCCACCAACACCGTCGGCACCCCCATCGTCATCGGACAGGGCAACGGCTTCGACGCGTGGGACATCGCCATCACCCCCGACGCCAAGACGGCCTACGTGACCAACGACGACGCCGGCAACGTCATCCCGATCAACACCGCCACCGCCACCGCCGGCAGCCCCATCCGGGTGGGCGACGGCCCACGGGGCATCGCCATCACCCCCGACGGCAAGACCGCCTACGTGACCAACTTCGGCTCACCACAAGCAGATGGGAACACCGTCACCCCGATCAACACCGCCACCAACACCGCCGGCACCCCCATACGGGTGGGCACCGGACCGCAGGGCATCGCCATCACCCCCAACGGCAAGACGGCCTACGTGAGCGACTTCCGCTCGAACACCGTCACCCCCATCAACACCGCCACCAACACCGCCGGCACCCCCATCAGGCTGCCCAGGAACCCGGCCGTGCTGGGGGGGCCGGTCGGCATCGCCATCACCCCCGACGGCAAGACGGCCTACGTCGCCAACTACGGCGCCGAGGGCCAGCACGGCGACGTCCCGGGCACCGTCACCCCCATCAACACCGCCACCAACACCGCCGGCACCCCGATCGCCCTCGGGCTGGGAGCCTCGCCGAACGCCGTCGTCATCACTCCCGACGGCAAGACGGCCTACGTGGCCAACACCGGCTCGAACACCGTCACCCCCATCAACACCGCCACCAACGCCGCCGGCACCCCCATCGGGGTGGACCACGGCCCGTACCATGCGGACCCGGTCGCCATCGCCATCACCCCCTGAGCAGGCTCCGGCGGCAGGGCTGTGGCGCACGCTTCCCGAGAGGGATCATCACTAGCCGGGTCCGCATACCGCGGCCCGGCTGTGTCGCGGACGGGGGCAACCAGTCGCCCGGTGGGGTGACGATGGTGAAGTGGCCCGTGCAGGTGATCAACATCACCGGCGACGGCAACTTCGAGGGGCGCCCGGCCGACGGCACAGTGGTGAAGCCCGGCGACACGAGCACTGGCTTCGCCTACATCAACAATCCATGTTGGGGCGGAACAGCGGGGTCAGGACCGCCGCTCCGCCAACCTCACCAAGGCGCTGTACTCCTGCCTGCAAGCGAACAAGCTGCTTCGGGTTGCAGGAGGAGACCAACCACTCCAAGCACTTGCCGGCGGTATCGCAAGGGTGACCCGCGGCGACCGCTGAGACGTCATCCGCTTACGCGCTGATGGGGGCCGGCACCGCTTCTACCGTAAAACGGCCGGACTGCCTGGTCCGCCCCGGGATAGGGTGACCCCGACGGTCCAACCACGTTTCCACGGGACCGGAGATGGGAGGCAGGCTCATGAAGGTCGACGCGGAAGCAGCGGGATTCGACGAGCGGCGCCTCGAGCGCATCACCGAACACTTCGAGGGTCGCTATGTCTCCACCGGCAAGATTGCCGGCTGCCAAATCACGGTGCTCCGGGGTGACCACGTCGCCTACCATCGCTCGCTCGGGTTGATGGACCGCGAGCGCGCCAAGCCGGTCACCGAGGACACGATCTGGCGGATCTACTCGATGACCAAGCCGATCGCCTCGGTCGCCCTCATGCAGCTCTACGAAAAAGGCGCCTTCCTCCTGACTGATCCGGTCGCCCGCTACATCCCGGCGTGGGCGGGTCTCAAGGTCGGTACGGTGCGCGCCGGCGGGTCGATTGAGACGGTTGAGCCCGATCAGCCGATGACGGTGCGCGACGCCCTCATGCACATGACCGGGCTGCCGAGCCCCATGGGAGTCAATCCGATCGACCAGGCCTTCGGGGCCGAGCGCCGGGAGGCTGGCGCCTCGGCGACCCTCGAGTCGGTGTGCGAAATCCTCGCTCGCCATCCACTCAAGTTCCAACCCGGCACCCGGTGGAACTACGGGCTGTCCACCGACATCTGCGGCCGGCTGGTCGAGATCCTCTCGGGCCAGACCTTCGACGAGTACCTGGAGCACGAGATCTTCGAGCCCCTCGGGATGGTCGACACGGGCTTCTTCGTCCCCGACGACAAGCTCGGTCGCTTCGGCGCCAACTACTCACGCCAACCGGGAGAAGCGCCGAGGCTGGTCGACGACCCCGAGACCTCCAACTACCGGCGCCGGCCCTCGTACCTCTCGGGGGCCGGGGGGCTCGTCTCGACAACCGCCGACTACCTCGCCTTCTGCCGGATGCTGGTCGGGCGCGGCGAGGTGGGGGGCCAGCGGATCCTCGGGCGCAAGACCCTGGAGCTCATGACGGTCAACCACCTGCCCGGCGACGCCGACCTGACCCAGCTGGCCGTCGGTGGCTTCGGGGAGGCGGGGTTTGCCGGGGTCGGCTTCGGCCTCGGCTTCGCCGTGGGCAAGGGTCCGGCCGCGACCTCAATGGTCGGCTCGGCCGGCGAATACTACTGGGGCGGCGCCGCCTCGACCGCCTTTTGGATCGACCCCAAGGAGGAGCTGGCGGTCGTCTACATGACCCAGCTCATGCCGTCGGCCGCCTACCCGTTCCGGGCCCAGTTGCGCTCACTCGTCTACCAGGCCCTCGCCGACTGACAGGCGCCAAGGAGCTTCGGCCAACGCTCAGGCGCGGGACGGGCCGACCCACTGGTCCAACCAAGACCGAAGGGGCGCCGAGGCCTCCAGGAACGAGACGATGCGCTTTTTTGCCGCAGTGGTGCCAAGCCATGCCCCGACCGGCCATCCCTGCCAGGCGGTGAGCCCCTTGTACCGGAGCAGCTCTAGCCGCGGGTGGTCTCGGGCGTACCCCCGCGGGGCGGTCTTCAGCACCTCGTGGGCGCTCACTGAGATCCCCCGGCGCTCGAGCTTGGCAACCAGCGTCCCCAGCTCGGTCCCGGTCCGCTCGGCATCGACAGCCGACCGGAACCGGGCCAGCTGGTCGGCCGAGGGCATGTACAGGCCGCTACCCACCCCGAGCTCGCTGGCGCTGAGCGAGATGTAGGCGGCGTCGTTGTGGGCGGCGATCGACGTCTTGTAGGGCGACTTGTCCTTGGAGAACCGGACGTCGCGATAGGGGCGGAAGACCCGGCCGGCCCCGTAGTCCGGGGCCAGCTCGGCCAGGAGTGCCTCCATGGGGGCGAGCACCTTGGTCTCATAGGTGGCCTTGTTGGCCAGCCAAAACGCCCGGGTGTTCTCGGTGGCCAACCGATCGAAGAACTCGAGCGCGGCCACTGACCACCCACCGAAACGCCCGGGCGCTTCGGTGGTCCTTCTGGTCCTTTCTGGCGGCATGCGGCGAAGGATACGCCTCGCCGGCGTCGGGTCCTTGACCGTGGGCGAGGACGCTTTATCGTCTAGGCCGATGGCACAACTCGCTTCCGATCCCATCCCCCAGCCCGATCCACTGCGCGAACGCCTCCTCGATGCCACCGCGCGGGTCTTTGCCCGCAAGGGTTACTCGGGCACCCGCATCATGGACGTGGTCGCCGAGGCCGGCCTCTCGACCGGTGCGGTCTACGGCCGATTCGGGTCCAAGAACGAGCTGCTGCGCGAAGCGGTCTGTAGCCGATCGGCGGCGCGGCTGCCGAGCGACGTCGAACGTGTCCGGAAGGTGGCCGACCTCTTGGTCCGTGGGGCGCTGCACTCTGAGCCGCTGAACGACTCGGAGGCCATGCAGCTCGAAGCGTTCGTGACGGCGCGACGTGAGCCCGAGGTGGCCCAAGCGCTCCTCGAGGCGGACGAGATCGTTCGCCACCGCGCCGAGCCGCTCCTTCAGGCCGCCCGCCGGGACGGCACGCTTGCCCGCGACATCGACCCCGACGCGTTCTTGTTCTTCATCCTCACTGTCCGCCTCGGCCTCATGGCCCAGCGGGCTGCCGGCCTGCGGCCGCCGTCGGGCGAGGGTTGGGCCGACCTCATCGCTCGGATCGTGGCCGGCTTCGGCGAACCCGCTCGCCCAAACGACGACGAGGAGACGGCCAACTCCTAGAGACCGTCTTCCCGAACGCGGCCACACCTCGGGCGGCGTTGGAACTCAGTCCAGGGTTCTCGGTCCGGCGACAATCCTGTCTCGGGCCAGGGCGGCGATCTCCGCGCGGTTCATCCCGAGGCGTTCGGCGAGCACCTCGGCGGTGTGCTCGCCGATCTCCGGGGCCCGGCCTCGCACCGACACGTCCGAGCGGCCGAGGTCAAAGGGGGCGGCCAGCGTTTCGAACCGGCCGAGGCCCGGATGCTCGATCTCGGCGAACATCTGCATCTCTACGGCCTGGGGGTCCTCGATCACCTCGGGCAGCTCGGCCACCTTGGCCGTGATGACCCCGGTCGAGCGCAGCCGGGCGGCCCACGTCGCATAGGGGGCCGAGGCGAAGACCTGATCGAAGACCCCGACCAACTCCTCTGCGTGCTCGAAACGGCCCGCCGGGGTGCCGAACCGAGGATCGTCGGCCAGCTCGGCCCGCCTCACTGCCGCGCAGAACGCCGGCCAGGCGGCCTGGTCGTGGGCGGACACGATCAGCCACGCTCCGTCCGCGCACTGGTACACGGTGTTCATGGGCGAGATCGGCCGGCTCCGGCCCCGCTTGGCGGGCTGGCGCCTATCGACCAGGGTCACGGCAAGATCGGCGCCCACTGTCCAGGCCCCAACCCGCATCAGCGCCGTCTCGACCAGCTGGCCTTCACCGGTCTGGTCCCGTACCCGGAGGGCGGCCAGGACGGCCACCAGCAGCGCGAGGCCGGTCGGGTGGTCACCTTGTCCGGGCCGGGGGTGGACCGGCAGTCCGTCGGGTTCGCCGAGCAATCCGGTCACCCCGCCGCGGCCGAAGAACGCGGTGACATCGAAGGCGAGCTGGTCGGCGTCCGGGCCGGCCGAACCCTGCCCGGTCACCAGCCCGTAGACCAGTGCCGGGTTGCGGGCGTGCAACTGCTCGGGGTCGAGGCCGTAGCGCTCGAGTCGGGTAGGGGTCAGGTTCGTGATCAGCACGTCCGCGCCATCGGCCAGCCTGCGGAGGAGCTCTGCTCCACGGTCGTCTCCGAGATCGAGCGCGACCGAGCGCTTCCCCCGGTTGTCCAGCTGGAACACGACATCGGTGCCCTGGTAGCCCTCGGGCGGACGCGGCTGACGGAGCTTGTTGCGCATCGAATCGCCCGTCGGCGGCTCCACCTTGATGACCGTGGCTCCCATGTCGGCCATCAGCGCGCCCGCACTCGGCGCGGCAACCCAGTTGGCGATCTCGACGACGGTGATGTCGTCCAACGGTCCGGTCACCGATGCTCCCCCTCCCCGAACCCGGTCTCGACCGGCCCGGGCTACCCCGGCCCCGACGACCAGCCCTCTGGGGCCTCTCCCAGGACCCGGTAAAGCTCGGCTGTGGCCTGGTCCCCGGTTACCACCTTGATCGTGTGCATTCCCATCGCTCGTGCCGGCTTGAGGTTGATCCCGAGATCGTCGAGGAACACCGACTCGGAAGGCTCAACCCCGAGCGCCTCGCAGGCCATCTCGTAGAAGCGGGGGTCTGGTTTGCGCACCCCGATTCGGCTGGACTCGATCACCACGTCGAACAGATCGCCAAAGGGCCCGGGGCCGTCGCCGCGCCGCTCTGAGGGCGCGAAGTTGTTGGTCAGGGCGGCGGTTTTGTACCGACCCCGGCAGAAGCGGGCCGCTTCGACCATCTCAGGACGCACTTCTCCCCGCATCGCGGCCATCACTCGCATCGGGTCGACCTGGTAGCCCAGGGATCGAGCCTCGCTCTCGAACAGTTTGCAGAACCCATCAACGTCGACCTCGCCCCGCTCAAACCGCGCCCACGCGTTGGTGTCGGGATTGGTCGAATTCATCTGTCGGATAAGCCCCTCGGGGAGCCCCGCCTCGCGCTCGTAGCGGGCAAACCCCTCGAAGGGGCCGGTCGTCAGCACGCCACCGATGTCGAAAAAAACGGCTTTGATCACCCGCGCCGGCACCAGGAGGTCGAGGTCCAAGAGGCCATGAGCGGCCAGGGTACAAGACGCTCGGCCCGCCCGGTCGCCTGCGATCGGCGGCGATAGGGTTCGCGCATGTCCTTCCTGATCCGCAAGCTCATCGGGCTGTTTGAACAACGCCGCTGGGCACGCAGGCGAACCTTCTAACTGCCGCCGCTCACCGAGCGATGGCGGCGATATATCGGTCGCCACCTCGTTGTGACGCTGCTGAGCCCGGATCGGATGGACTCATCGGCGTGTTCGCCGCCCATGGCGAGCGACCAGCAGCAGCGCCCGCTACGTCATCGAGTCAGGCCGGCCTGACGCCCGACGCCGGTTACCGACGGCTATCCGAGTCCCGGTAGCAGGGGCAGGCCCACTCAAGACCGCCGGTCGGCGTCCGCCCTGTGCTGGCCGGACGTGAGCGATGCCTCCTCGGTCTCCTCGCGCCGGGCGATGATGTGCAGATCGATCCCGGCCTCGGCGGCCATACGGGACACCTTTCGGACGACCGACCCTCCCCCCATGAGTTCCTGAAGCCGGCCTCGCTGGCTGGAACCGATCACGATCTGGGTGATCTGGTGGCTCCGGGCGAACTCGACGATGGTCTTGGCCGGATCGTCGGATTCGAGCTCTGTCCAGTCAGCGCCGACGTCCTCGGCCACCTGACGCAGCCGGGCCAGCTGAGCCTCGTCGGAGCGCGTGCTCCCCTCGCTCATGTGCACGTGCACCGCGTGCAGATCGGCCTTGATCCGGGCGGCCATTCGCGACGCGCGGCGCAGAATCGCCTCTGTCCCCGGCGCGGTGATCACCGCCACCAAGATCCGCTCGCTCGTCTCCCAGACCACTCCGGTCTGGTACCGGCTGAGGTGCTCCAAGAGCTCCTCTTCGGTCTCGTCGGCCAGGAAGCGCAAGGCCAGCTCGCGCAGCGCGATGAGATTGTCGGTTCGAAAGAAGTTCTCAAGAGCTTGAGAAACCTTGGCCGCCGGATAGATGTTCCCGTGCATCATGCGTCTACGCAGCTGCCAAGGCGACGAGTCGACCAGTTCGATCTGATCTGCCTTACGCACCACCCAGTCAGGCACGCGCTCGCGGACCGGGACCCCGGTGATCTCCTCGACAGCGTCAGCAATGCTCTCGAGGTGCTGGATGTTGACCGTGGTGATCACCTCGATGCCTGCCTCGAGGAGCTCGAAGACGTCTTGCCAGCGCTTCTCGTGCCGTCCCGAACCCGGGACGTTGGTATGGGCGAGCTCATCTACGAGGGCCACCGTCGGGTGCCGGGCAAGCACCGCCGGCGTGTCCATCTCCGGGAAGGTCGTCCCCCGGTAGGAGACCATCGTGCGGGGGACAGCCTCGAGACCGACCAGCATCGCCTCGGTCTGCGGGCGGCCATGAGGCTCGACAAATCCGACGACTACATCGGTGCCGCGCTGGAGCCGGCGGTGGCCCTCGTTCAACATGGCGTAGGTCTTGCCGACCCCGGCAGCCGCCCCGAGGTACACGCGGAAGTGACCCGGCTTCGGCCGGTCGAACGCTTCGGCCGCAGCCTGGTTCACCTGGGTGTTCGAGGTGACCTCACTCACGGGGAGCGGCCCTTTGGCTAGTCGTCCAGGTCGCCCTCGGTCGGTTCCAGCCGATAAAGCGGGTTCCAGACCGTGAGGCGTCCATGCTCCATTCTGGCCGTCCCGTCGACGTGGCACCGGGCACCGACGCCGAGACCGGGAACGCCGCTGCGGCCCAGGAAGAACAGGTCGACCTCCCCAGTACCGTCACACAGGACACACCGGAACCCCGGAGGTAACGCACCGTCAGGAGCCGAGCTACCCACCTCGACGATGGTGCCGCCAACGGCGACTCGGCACCGGTCAAACGCCGACCCCAGTTCCATCACCATTGGGAGGCTGCGCTGGGCGGCCGGTTGGTCGAAATCGCTCGTGGTCACTTCAGTTTGGCCAGGGACTCGTTGAGCTGGAGAACGTTCACAATGCTCGACCCGAGGAACCCGAGCTGCGCACCGCTGGTCTTGCTGTCGATCAGCGCGCGAAGCCGAGAAGGAGAGATCCCCGTCGCCTTGGACACCATCGGGATCTGCACGATTGCATCCTGCGGGGTGATGTCCGGATCGAGCCCGCTGCCCGACGTGGTGACGAGGTCCGGGGTCGGGTTGACACCGAGCGCGTGCCAGTAGTCAACCAGCGCTTTGGTGTTCTCGAGGAGAACCTTGGACCGTGGCGCCAAGTTCGAGGCGCCCGATGACCCGCTGACCCGGTTGGCCACAAGCGGATTGTCACCCCCGGTGGTGTGCGTCTTCGGGTTGGGCGCGTACGGTCCGGTGTCGTCGGGTCGTCCGTGGAAGACGCAGCTTCCAAGCGGATGACCCGGGCACTTGACGATCGCCCAGTTCTGCCCCACGAGCGTCGATCCAGTCGCGGTGATCGACCCGTCGGCTTGGTGCCTGAAGAACAGCTGGGCGACTCCGGTTCCCGCCAGGGCATAGACGAACCCGAAGAACACCGTAAAGGCCACAATCGCGACCACAGACCGTCTCAGGTGGATGAGCATGACTAGTTCTCCGTCAATACGCGTGTAGAGCGACCAGGATCAGGTCGATGAGCTTGATGAAGATGAACGGAGCGATGATGCCGCCAACTCCGTAGATCCACACGTTGCGTCTCAGGATCGCCGCGGCTCCTGCTGCACGGAACCTCACCCCGCGAAGCGCCAACGGAATCAGCGCGACGATCACGAGGGCGTTGAAGATCACCGCCGAGAGAACGGCGCTCGTCTGGCTGTGCAAGTGCATGATGTTGAGCGTCTTGAGCTGCGGATAGGTGGCTACGAACATCACCGGGATGATGGCGAAGTACTTGGCAACGTCGTTGGCGATGGAGAAGGTCGTGAGCGACCCCCGAGTGATGAGAAGCTGCTTACCGATCTCGACCACGTCGATGAGCTTGGTGGGGTTCGAGTCGAGGTCGACCATGTTGCCGGCTTCCTTCGCGGCGGTCGTCCCGGTGTTCATGGCCACTCCGACATCTGCCTGAGCGAGGGCAGGAGCGTCGTTCGTTCCGTCTCCGGTCATGGCGACCAGCTTCGATCCCGCCTGCTCGCCCCGGATGAGGTCCATTTTCGCTTCCGGTGTTGCCTCGGCCAGGAAGTCATCCACCCCGGCCTCTTGGGCGATGGCCGCGGCCGTCAAGGGGTTGTCGCCGGTGACCATGACCGTGCGGATCCCCATCGTTCGCATCTCGTCGAACTTCTCGCGGATGCCCTGTTTGACCACGTCCTTCAATTCGATGACGCCGAGGATCACGGGGCCGTCCGCGACGGCCAGGGGCGTCGAGCCACCTCTCGAGATGCGCTCCACAATCGCATCGAGGTCCGGCGGGGTGCTCCCTCCATGCTCGGCAACCCAGCGCTTGACAGAACCGGCTGCACCTTTGCGGACACTCCGGCCGTTGATGTCGAGACCCGACATCCGAGTCGTGGCCGAGAACGGGATAAAGGTGTGGTCAATCCCCATGTCGCGCTCCCGGATGTCGAAGCGCTCTTTGGCCAGGACCACGATGGAACGGCCCTCCGGCGTCTCGTCCGCCAGTGACGCAAGCTGCGCTGCTTCTGCAAGCTCTTCTTCGGAATGTCCACCAACCGGGATGAACGACGAAGCCATACGGTTCCCGAGAGTGATGGTCCCGGTCTTGTCCAGGAGCAGAGTCTGGACGTCTCCAGCGGCCTCGACTGCTCGCCCGCTCATCGCGAGGACGTTCTTCTGGACCAGTCGATCCATGCCGGCGATCCCTATGGCCGACAACAGCGCACCGATCGTGGTTGGGATCAAGCACACGAGCAGGGAGACCAGGATGACCACCGACACGGTTGCTCCCGAGTAGTGGCCGAAAGTCTGCAACGTGACCACCACGGGGATGAAGACGATGGTCAGGACCGCCAACAGAATGGTGAGTGCGATCTCATTCGGCGTCTTCTGGCGGTTGGCTCCCTCCACCAAGGTGATCATCCGATCCAGGAACGTGTGGCCTCGCTCAGCGGTGATGCGCACGACGATCCTGTCCGAGAGGACCCTCGTTCCACCCGTCACTGCCGAGCGATCGCCACCTGACTCTCGGATGACCGGCGCAGACTCGCCCGTGATCGCTGACTCGTCGACCGACGCGATGCCTTCGATGATCTCTCCGTCAGAGGGAATGACGTCATTCGCCTCGCAGACGACGAGGTCGTCCCTCACCAGCATGGAGGCCGGAATCCTCTCCTCCCTACCGTCGGAGAAGAGACGGCGGGCCTCGGTCTCGGCCCGCATCCGGCGCAACGTATCTGCCTGTGCCTTCCCCCGACCCTCGGCCATCGCCTCGGCAAAGTTGGCGAAGATCACGGTAAGGAAGAGCCAGACCGTGATCGACCAGGTGAAGAGGCCGGGATGGGCGATTGCCTCGACGAAGGTGATAACGGTACCGACCAGCACGACGAACATCACCGGGTTTCTGATCTGGACCGTCGGCGACAGCTTCTTGAAGGCATCGATCAACGCCCGACCCAGAATCTGAGGATCGAACAGGCTCCTCGACTGGGCCACACCATGTGGCGATACCGGAGTGGTCCCCGATGCAGTCGCTTCGGTCGATGCGGGTGTGGTGCTAGCTGTGGTCATCAGAAGAACTTTCCGTGGCTCAGTTGCTCGACGATCGGACCCAGCGAAACCGCGGGAAAGAACGTCAGGCCCCCGATGATGATGACGACGCCGATGGTCAGCCCGATGAACATGGAGTTGTCCGTCCGGAAGGTTCCGAGGGAGGCCGGCACCACGGCCTTTCCGGCTAGCGAGCCAGCTAGTGCCAATGCTGGGATCAGGATCAGGAACCGCCCAATCAGCATGTCGATTCCACCGATCACGTTGTAGAAGGCCGTATTTCCGCTTATACCGGCAAAGGCCGATCCGTTGTTGTTCCCCTGCGAAGTGAGCGCGTAGAGGATCTCGGAGAAGCCATGAGGGCCGGAGTTGAGGGGACCGGCCCGGCCAGCGTGGAGGGAGACGGCGATCCCGGTAAGGATGAGGACGGCCAGTGGCATGACCAAGGCACCCAAACCGGCGAGCTTCACCTCCCGGGCTTGGATCTTCTTTCCCAGGTACTCGGGTGTTCGCCCGATCATCAGCCCGCCGATGAAGACCGCAATGATGGCGTAGATGAGCAGGGTATACATCCCGCTTCCGACTCCGCCGGGGGTCACCTCACCGAGCATCATCCCGGTCAGGAGACCGAATCCGCCCATCGGGTTGTAGGAGTCACTCGCGCTGTTGACGGCGCCATCGGAGGTTTGCGTCATCGACACGTTGAAAAGGGCGCTCGATGTGTCGCCGAAGCGCACCTCCTTCCCTTCCGTGTTGCCGGTGTTGGTCTGTGTCACTCCAGCGGCCACCACCGCCGGGTTGCCCTGATGTTCGGCATAGGACGTGAAGCTGACCCAGCAGCCGAAGATGATCACCATCACCCCGAGCAGGGCCAACCCGTGGCGAAGGCTCTTCACCATCTTTCCGAAGGTGTACGTGAGCGCGAACGGGATGGAGAGCGTGAGCCAGATGTAGAGGAGGTTGGTCACTCCGGTCGGGTTCTCCAACGGATGCGCCAAATCGACGTTGAAGAACCCTCCCCCGTTGGTCCCGAGTTGCATGATCGGACCCATGAAGCCGGCCGGCCCTCGGGGGATGGTCTGGCTCACCCCGTTCAAGGGATCGTGGATCGCGGCCGGGCCGGCCAGCGTCTGGACCGCGCCCTGCGAGACAGCCACAATGCCGGCGAGGAAGGCGATCGGTAACAGGATGTAGAGAAGGCATCGCGTGATGTCGACCCAGAAGTTGCCGATCGTCGGCGAGTCTCGTCGCGAGAACCCACGGATCAGGGCGATCGCCGCCGCGATGCCGACGGCGGCGCTCACGAACTGCTCGACCGTGAGGACGCCGATCTGGGAGAAGTACGACATCGTCGTCTCTCCGGCATAGTTCTGCCAGTTCGTGTTGGTGACGAAAGAGACGATGGTGTTGAAGCTGAGCGCCGGCGACACCGCTCCGAAGTGCTGTGGATTCAAGAACAGCGATCCCTGAATCCGGAGCAGCAGATAGCCAAGACCGAGACATGCCGCGGAGAACGCCACCACCGACCCGGCGTAGCGCTTCCAGTTCTGCTCGTTCTCCGGCGACGTGCGGAGGAGCCGGTAGAACGGCCGCTCGGCCCAGGACAGGAACGTCACCCGGCCGTCGAACACGGCCGCCATGTACGAGCCGAGGAACCGCCAACTGAGAGCGAGGAGGATGACGAGGACGACGATCGTCCAGAAAAACCCCATCAGAACCACTCGGGCTTGAACATGGCCAGGCCCAGGTAGAGGAAGACGACGATGGAGACCGCCAAGAGAACGCCTTGAACCGCGGTCATATCCGATCCAGAGCCCAGATGAATCCCATCAGGACGGCGCCAAAAGCGATGATGCCCACCACGACGAGAAAGTCGGCCATGTGGTCATCCTGGCCAAATCGACCTTCAACGGATCTCAAAAGGTCTCGGCCGCTCCTGAAAAATTTCTTGCGGGGCCCGCTCGACGCGTCGGGGTGCTCCCGCCCGCCGTGTAGGACAATGTGACCGTGACCACCAGGGTTCTCCGTGCCAGCGTCGGTGCCGCAACCGCCTTTGCCCTGGGTGCGGCGATGCTGCCATTCCGCTCACATCTGAGCATCGCCACCGCCGGATTGGTCCTCGTGGTCCCGGTCGTGGTGGGGGTCATCGTCGGAGGCATCGCCGGCGGAATCCTCGGCGTAGCCGCCGGGTTCTTGGTCTTCGACTTTGCCTACATCCCCCCCTACAACACCTTGGACGTCGGGGCCGGCCAGAACTGGGCACCGCTGGGCGTCTATGTGATCGTGATGCTGCTGGTCGCCCAGGTCGCCAGTCATCTCAGGACCGCTCGTACCAACGCACAACGTCGGGAAAACGAGGCCCGGCGCCTCTTCACCCTCTCCGAGCTCGTCGTCGAGAATGGCTCGGTCGAAGAGCTCTTGGAGACGGTCGTCGGGGCGATCTCGACCGTGTTCGAAGTCGAAGGGGTCGCTCTCCTGCTCCCAGACGAGAGTGGGCTAGTCGTCGCCGCCTCTGCGGGCGTGCCGCTCTCTGGGCGCGAGCTCGCGGCGCTCGAGCCTGACCGGGGTGTGCCGGTCCGAGTCGGCATGGCCGGATCGGCCGACGCACGTCTTCGGACCCACGTGCTCTCCTCCGCCAGCGGACCTGTGGGGATGCTCGTGTTGAAGGGGTTGTCGGCGAGATCAGCCGATGACGCCGCCCTCAGGACGTTCGCGAACCACGCCGCTCTGGCCCTCGAGCGGATCCAGCTGCGCACCAGGGCGCAGAGGTCGGAGCTGCTCGAGGAAGTCGACAAGGTACGCCGAGACTTGGTCGGCGCGGTCTCCCACGACCTCAGAACGCCTTTGGCGACGATGAAGGTTGCATCATCGACTCTCCTCGATTCGAATGGCCATCTGTCATCCTCCGAGACCCACGAGCTCTACGCGCTCCTGGACGTCCAGACCGATCGGCTGACGCGGCTCGTGACCAGCCTGCTCGAAATGAACCGCTACGAAACCGGTGTGCTTCAGGTTGAGCGACGGCCCACGATGATGCTCGACCTGGTGGGCGATGCGCTCGCTGGTCTGCGCCCAGCCCTCGGGAATCGCGAGGTCAGTCTCGACATCCCTGCGTCGCTCCCCTTGGTCGACGTCGATCCGGTCCTCATGGGACAGGTCCTAGTCAACCTCTTGGACAATGCCGAACGACACTCCCCTGATGGTGAGGCGATCCACGTCGTTGCGGAGCTCGTCGAGGATCGAGTGGTGGCCTCGGTCATCGACAAAGGTAAGGGCGTCGCCCCCGGCGAGCGCGGTACCGTGTTCCAGAGCTTCGTGCAGTTCGACACCGGTGGCCGGGCTGGACTTGGCTTGGCCATCGCCAAGGCATTCGTCGATGCTCACGGCCAGAAAATCTGGGTCGACGACGCGCCCGGCGGCGGAGCCCGATTCGTCTTCACCATGGGCGTCAGTCGATCACCAAACGGAACCTGAGGACATGGCCAAGGTTCTCGTCATCGACGACGATCCCTCCCTCCTGCGAGCATTGCGACTGGGTCTGCAATCTGGCGGCCACCAGGTGGTTACCGCGGCGAACGGCGATCAGGGCGTTTCCCAGACAGCACGTTCGGCTCCAGATGTCGTCATCCTTGACCTCGGTCTCCCCGACGTCGACGGCGTCGAGCTCTGCCGGCGGATCCGTCAGTGGAGCGACGTCCCCATTGTCGTCCTCTCCGCCGCCGACTCCGAGGAGCGAAAGATCGCCGCGCTGGATGGAGGGGCCAACGATTACGTCACAAAACCGTTCGGGATGGGAGAGCTCGAAGCCCGGATACGTGTGGTGCTTCGCGGGTCGCAGAACGCCTCGCGTTCGGCCCAGCCGACTGTGATTCTGGTCGGGCCATTGGAGATCGATCTGGTCCACCGGGAAGCACGCGCCAATGGCAAGTCCCTCGAGCTCACCGCCAAGGAGCTCGACGTGCTGGCCTTCCTGGCCCGGAACGCCGACCGGACGTGCACCCACGAGATGATCCTCTCGGCCGTGTGGGGCCCTGGCTACGGCAGGGAGTCCCAGTACCTCCATGCCTATATTCACCGACTACGCCAAAAGCTCGGCGACCCGACTGGACAGATCATTCGCACTGCTCCGGGCATCGGATACGTGCTTGCAACCGCACCAGTCGGTAGTGAACGCCGACCGACGACCTCGGGCGGATCCGCATCCCTCGAGTGAACTCAACCGACAATCGTTGCCGCCGAGGCGGCTTCCAGTTGGACTGGCCGGTGTCGAATAGACAGCGGCGCACCACCATCGGTGGCGCCTGTCTCGCAGGCGCAGCGGGACTGCATCAGTCTCCCCGAGGGGACGGTGAGCTCCCCCGGGACGGGGAATGATGTGGATGAGCTGGCCGGGCTCCGCGACCAAGACCTGGTGCCAAACGCCTTGGGGACCACGAGCGTCTGCCTCGCGTTCAGCTCGACAACGCGTTTCCCCCGGCAAGCTCGAGCTGGACCCGGGCACGACCCGAGACCACGTAGAACAGCTCGTCGGTGTCGCGATGCACTCCCAACGGTGAGGTGGCTCTCGGGTGACGAGACGGGCCCCAACCGTGTAGCCGTCGATTCATATCGGTCCAAGTCCATCTCGGATCATGAGCCCGGGCCTTCCCGTCTATCGCTCCAGTCCCAGGATCTGGGTCGTGAGATCGATCGGTTCCCCGACCCGGTAATCGGTCGTTTTGCGCCATTGCAGACCCTCCTGGTCTCTCAGCTCTTCTTGTGCGTCCTGAACACCTCCCTTCTCCATTTGGCTCGGTGAGGTTCCCATCGGGAACCGGTGGGCCGTGATCGGGTAACAAGGTCTGTGGTCGAAGAGCCCGATTCGGCGGTGGTGACCGCCTCTCTGGATGACCCCGCCACCTTCGGGGTGATCTTCGACCGCCATGGTGCGACGCTGTTTCGGTTCCTGGCCCGGCGGGTCGATCCCGCGGAAGCAGACGGGCTGTTGGGGGAGGTCTTCCGTATCGCCTTCGAACGCCGGACGAGCTTCGACCCAACGAGGGAGTCCGCCCGGCCTTGGCTGTACGGCATCGCCGCCAACGTGTTGGCCAAACACCGCCGGGCCGAATTTCGCCGGTTACGGGCGATGGGGCGAATGGCCGCCAATCTGGCGAGCACCCTGGACGTCGCCGAACAGGCAGTGGGTGATGTCGAGGCGCGCGCTCGCTGGGCCCGGGTGGCCGATGCCCTGGCCGAGCTGCCCGAGTCAGAGCGCCAGGCGCTGCTGCTGTTCTGCTGGGAGGAAATGAGTTACGACGAGATCGCCACACTGCTTGGTGTGCCAGTCGGCACGGTGCGCTCCCGGATCCATCGCAGCCGCGCTCGGCTACGCGAGTTGATGGAGTTCGCCGAACCGTCCAGCGAGGCTGAGGTAGAGAGGGGACGGACGTGAGCGACGAGCTCGACCAACTGCGGCGGCTGCGGCCCGATCTGGTCCTTCCAGACGACCCGGTTGACCCCGAGGTCCTGGCCAGACGCAAGAACGAGTTGATGGCCGACATCACCGGAGTGCCGGTCGCGGACGCCTGGCGGCCGACACCCTCCATTTACCCCCGTTTGGCCTACCGGGATGAGATGGCCGCGCTCGAGTTCCTCATGCGGGCGTTCGGTTTCACCGAGCGCAGAGAGGCGCGCATGGAACATCCCGCCGGGACGTTGGCCTGGCTCGAGGTAGGCGACGGGGTGGTCATGATCGGACGGGGTGGAGAGGACCTGCATGGGCTGCACAGTCCCCTGGAGACCGGCAAGACGACGTTCATGGTGATGGTGTACGTCACCGACATCGACTCGCACTACCAGCGCGCGGTGGCCGCGGGTGCACGAATCGTCATGGGGCTCGAGGACATGTTCTGGGGGGATCGTCGGTATGAGGCCCTCGACCCCGAGGACCACCGCTGGCACTTCGCCGAACGTCTCTCCGACATCCGAATGCGGGAAGCTCATCAACGCAATGTCACATCCTCCGCCGACGAAGGCTGACATCGTGCGAACTCGGTCCTACTGAGCTGACCTACACATGAAGAACCGCGTTACTCGCTGACTCAGGCACCAAACCGCTCTTCGCGGCTCACCATTTTCACGCCCGGTGATAGACCCGCCCCGTCGGTCGAGGGCGATCGCGCCAATACCAACTCGGCCGCGAACTCGATCGGGCGAGATCGGTCAGCTTGGCTTCGACACCAGCCGCTCGACCGGTCATTGGCTGGTGGCGCCGATGACGACGAACGGTGGGATGTGGCACAAGAGCCTTTGGGCATCCTCCTCCACCTGTTCTTCAGACAGCCTCGGCTCGGCCAACTCCGTGACAGCGCACCCCAGACGGATGGTGGCATTGACGTAAGCCGACAGGGGACGATGGAAATTTGTGCCGGTAGGTCCGACGAACTCGTACTCGTTGAGATACTCGCTGACCTCCACGTAGCCCTTCGCGGCCCACTCTTCGAAGTGTCCCGAAACCCAGCATGGGTGCTGGAGTGAGTACACGAACAAGCCTCCGGTCTTGAGCGAACCGATGCAGTTTCCTAAGGCCGCCACCCAGTCCGGGATGTCGAGGAGGACCATGTTGGCCACGACGGCGTCAAATGGGCCGCCGACCCGGCCGAGGCGGGAGAGGTCCCGGCGCAGGTAGGAGATACCGAGCGGAGATTCGGCCTCCCGGTGCTCGCCGTATCGAACCAGTCGCTCGGCCGGCTCGACCGCGACCACCTCGGCGCCGCGGCTGGCCAAAAGTCGGGCCAGGTAACCCTGGCCGCAGCCGGCATCGAGGATGCGGCGATCCCGGACATCGCCGAGCATTCCGAAGATCACCGGGTTGAGGAGTGTCCGCCGTAGGAAGCCACCGTCGGGATCCATCGCGGCGAGTTCCTCATCGCTCAGTGAGTCATAGGACCCGATGGTTGAGGCGTTGCCTGGGCTGATGTCCATGCCGTCAGTCTTTCAATGATCCGGCCAACAGGCAGCTGGCGCTCCGTCAAGCCCTATGCCGAGCGGCGTCGGACGAGTTCGCGGATACGGCTTGTCCACGACAACGGGACTGGCGATGCGTTCTTCCGAGCTGAGCAGTTGCGCCTTCGATACCGAAAGTGAGCTGGATGCTCGACGAGCACGGCAGCAACATCAGAACCGACTGAGTCGCTCTTGACTGCGGAACTCGGCGTGGTGCCCGTCGATCCCCCGCGATCACCAACCTACTGACTCCTCGAAGTCACCACCGAAGAGCGACTCTAGGACGCAATGATGGGATGGCCGGAGGCGCTGAGGGCGTACCAGGTGCCATTGAAGGCCTTGGTGGCCTGTCCGTTGGCCTGGCCGGGACCAGTGTCGGCGATGTACTCGTGCATGACCCACCCGTTGTATGTGGGATAGGTCTTCCCATCGCTGAGCGTCATGGTCCCAAGAAGCGAGGCTTTGAGTCCGCGGCCTGCCTTCGCTGCCGAGACTCCATCGGGCAGAGGAAGGGCGGGCCAGATCTTCGTGCAACCATTGGAATCCAAACACTGAGCATTGGTGTGCTTGCTGGAAGTCAAGATGTAGACAGTCCTGCCCCGCCCATCGACTACCACGGTGCCAAGTCCCGAGATGGTGAACACGCTGAAAGTCCTCGCCGGGTTCGTGGATGGTCGGCTAGTAACTTTTGGCGCGGCGCCATCGGAGGAACTACCCGCGCAGGCAGCAAGGACCAGCGTGGCGGCCACCACCGCCCCAGATAAGGCCAGGAACCGGGGACGAAACGGGTCGCGTCTCATGAGAACATCGGATCCTGGCCTCCTCGCCGGGGTACCGCAAATCCGGGATTACAACGGCCGTACGCACCTGGGGTCCGAAAAGTTCATGCCTGAAGCAAGAAAGCGCTTTCAAGTCTGGTCAAGCGGCAGGAGACGACAATGGGCGGCACATTTACACCGACATTCGACCCGCGAACAGCATCGTTATTCGGGGCCGCTCTGGCGCTGGTGTCAACATCAGGCGCTCGGCGCCTCACCTTCGACCGTAGCTAGGGCCAGGACCTGTTCCCTGGTCATGGTGAGGGCGTGCGAGGTCTTGGCATGGGCTAGGGCAAGCTCGACGAATTGATCCTCGGTAGGGCCCGTCACGTCCGTACCACAGTCACAGTGGATTATCCAGGTCATGGAACTCATTATGGCCCCGGTGACCGGCGCAGCGCGGCGAACTTCGCCTGCGTCTCCAGGTAGTCGTGGATCGCCCTGATCGCGCCTGAGCCTTCGCCCACCGAGGAGGCCACCCGCTTCGTCGAGCGTGACCGGACGTCACCCACCGCGAAGACCCCGGGAACGGATGTCTCGAAGGCTTTTGGCGAGCGCGGAAGGAGCCAGTCGTCGAGCAGCTGATCATGGATGAGCTCAGCTCCCGCGACGATGAAGCCATGGGCGTCCCGCGCGATCTTGGCTGGCAACCACTTCGTGTACGGTGACGCGCCAATCATCACGAAGAGCCCATCGGCGTCAACCTCGTGCTCGCTGCCGTCGGCGTCGTTGACGATGCGCAATGACGTGAGCTGTGTGTCGCCCCCTCCGTCGACCACGCGGGAATTCAGAAGCACATCTACATTGTCTGCCGCCGCGATCTGGTCGGTGAGGTACTTCGACATACTTTTTTCGAGGGAATTGCCGCGTACAACCATGGTCACATGCTTGGCCCACTTCGCGAAATGGAGAGCGGCTTGACCAGCTGAGTTGCCCGCACCGATCAAGCAGACCTGGCGATCCTCGTACTGCTTGGCCTCGGCCGGCGACGCGCCATAGAAAACGCCCAAACCGGCGAGGCGTTCGAGGGTTGGGATCTCAAGCCGTCGGTAGGCGACGCCCATGGCGAGGATGACCGCCCGCGTCCTCAACTCGCGCTGATCGGCTGTGCGCAGTACATGTACGTCATATCCGCACTCCATCGACGCAATCTCGGTTCCGACCAGGAAGCGGGTGCCAAACGCCCAGGCCTGCTCGTATGCCGCATGGGCCAACTCGTTTCCGCTGACACCGCGCGCGAAGCCAAGGTAATTACGAATCATTGAGCTGGAACCGGCCTGGCCACCTATCCTGTCCCGCTCGACCACGAGTGTGACAAGCCCCTCGGACGAGCCATTCACCGCTGCGGCGAGCCCAGCCGGACCCGCCCCGACGACGACTACGTCGAAGTAGTTGCTCTTGTCGAGCGCTGGAGGGTCAGCGAACAATGACGACTCACGCGATTCGAGCAGCTCAGTAGCTGTCCACTCTTGGAGAAACGCTGTGATCGTAAGGTGGAGTTCTTCATCCGGTAGCCCCCGCGGCTTGGATGCGAAGTAGTCGATGCAGCCGCTTGCAATCGCATTCTGGATGGCAGTTGCAGTCGACTGGTGTCCCCAATCTTCGACTGCGATTAGCAGGCAGCGCTTGGTACGGGGGCTCAGGCGGCGAACGCGGTACAGGACGTCAATCCCGTCCAGCTCGGCCATCCACTGGCTGGCGAGCACGACCGCGACGCGTTGGCGCGCTGTCAACGCTGCCTCGACCGCCGATAATGCTGCGCTGGGTGAGCCTTTGACGACGACGACGTAGTCGTGGTCGTATCGGCGTTCCAACTCGAGGCGGAGCTTTTCACGCTCCGTGGGATCGTCGTCGACAGCGACGATAACAGGCCGTTCTTCTTTGACCACGGGCCGAAATGATATAGCGCCGACCGAGAGCTCGGCTCTGCCCTAGTGACCCGAATTAGGCGTGTGTGTGTGTCGGGCAATCCCAGAGGCTCGCGGCTCACGTCTCATCCGTGTCAGTTGTCCTCTTCCTCGTCGCGGGCATCTCCTGTGGGGGCGCGAACCTGCTGAGTCGATTCATTCGCCGTCCTGCGGAGATGCGCAGCACCGAATCCGCCGGCTGCCCTCTTTGCCCGCGTGTAGGTCACTGTGGTGCTTACCCCGGCCGAACAGCCAGCAGGCAAGGACGGCCAGCCCGGCGTCCGCAACGAATCCCTCCACAGTTCGCACATTTGAGCCTCGGCCCAGCTCGTCGCCCGCGAAAGCCATCGCGCCTCGAGGGGGGCCATTTTGGGCGTGTGTCGCCCCGTGCGGCGCAGGCGTCCCGACCCTAGAGCCCGCACCTGTCCCCCATCCCGAACCGGGCTCTGCTACGGGGTCACCTTGGACACCGAGATAAATGTCCGAAAGTCTTTCAAGTGCTGAACTGCAGAAGGCTTGCCGAGTCGGCGTCCCGATGCAAGAAGGAGGAAGACTGCAATGACTCTCGATCGAACAGCGGTGCTGGGCGGTATTCCCCTTGAACTTGGCGCCTTCGAGGACCTCGTCGGCTCGTTGAGCTCGAACGACCTCTCGACTTCTACCCGCTGCGCGGGATGGACGGTGGCGGACATCGCCGGCCATGTCATTGGCACAGTGGTCGACATCACCCAGGGTCGCCTGGAAGGACAAGGGACGGCTGAAGTAACCCAGCGCCAAGCCAATGAGCGGGCCGGTCGAACCGTGAAGGAGCTGAAGGACGAACTCAGCAACGCGCGCCCAATCCTTTCTTCCCTACTGACGTCGTTGCCAGAAGAGGCATGGCCGGGTCCGGCTCCCAACAACCCGGATTACACCTTGGGTTTCGCGGTCGAGGCAATTTGGTACGACGCCTATCTCCACGGTGACGACATCCGTGACGCCTTCAAAGTGTCCTCCGAACGTGGTGAGGGATTGCGCTGCGCGGTCCACCATGTTGCCGGTTATCTCAATCACCAGAGGTGGGGTCCGGCCACCATTGCACTTGATGGCGTCGAACGAATCGATATCGGCGGTGGAGGCACCGAGATCACAGGGGACCCGCTGGAGTTTGTTCTCGCCGCGACCGGGCGTCGAGACCCGGCCCTTCTCGGGCTCGATGCCAGGATCAACGTCTACGCAAACGAATAAGGGGGCAGGCGAAGCCTGCCCAAAACCCCTTACCAGCACTTCTTTAGCCAGGTTATTTTTTCATGCTTGTGATTAGGACCCCGGTCCGGTTTTGGTGACCACCACCAGGCCCGCTCGAACGGAAGCGACATCCCGTGGCCAAGCATGAGACGGTCCTTCGGCGAGTTTGCTCAAGAGCGTGCCGGCCTGCCTGGTTTCCCCGGGACCGGGTCCGGATTAGCTGCTTGTATTCAGCAAGGACGTCCCCACAGCACTCATGCTCCTGCACCAAGGAGCACCCAGCGACCGGGTACACCCTTCAACGTGTGCTCTCCTCGGTCCTCGAAACCGATACCAGAGCCCGCCACCAGATCGCGAACCGTGGCAGTGACCAGGACCTCGCCGGGACGAGCCAGGCTTGCAACCCGTGCCGCCACGTGCACAGCGATTCCTGCGAGGTCCTGCCCTCGGCGTTCGCACTCGCCGGTGTGGATTCCCGCTCGGACTTGAAGGCCTAATTCGGTTGCGCCCGAAATGATCGCTTGCGCACATCGGATGGCCCGAGCAGGACCATCGAAGCAGGCGACGAACCCATCTCCGGTTGTGTTGACCACACTTCCGTCAAAACGTTCTAGCTGGCTTCGGACCAAGCCGTCATGAAGGTCGAGCAGGTCCCGCCAGCTTCTATCGCCTAGCAGCGACGCCCTTTCAGTCGACGCCACGATGTCAGTGAAAAGAAGAGTCTTGAGGACTCGGTCGACGTCCCGAGCGTGACGCTGTCCAGTGATGAACTCCTCGACCTCCTCGATGATCGAATTCGCGTCGCCCACCCACCACCAATGGTCCTCTCCCGGGAGCTCAACGTATTTGGCACCCCCGATGTGGTCGGCGAAATAGCGGCCGTTGTGGACGTCAACGACTTGATCAGAAGCGCGTTGCACGACGAGGGTCGGCACCCGAATCGCATCCAAAATCGGCCGAACGTCGATCAGTGCATTCATCGCAAGGAACTTCGCGATCGCAGTCGGGGTACCGGAGAGTCGCTCGACTCTGGCGACCCACTCACGTGCCCGCCTGTTCCCGGACAACGAGGGCGCGAACCAACTCTCCGCCGACGAACCACTTCCCCAGTTCTGTTCCACATAATCGAGCTGCATCTGGACCTGTTCCCGTGAATACGCCCAAGGGAAGTCATCAGTTGCGGTCCACTTCACAATGGCGTTGATAAGGATGAGAGCGCTGGCACGATCTGGATAGGTTGCTGCGAAAAGGGCCGCGATCGGACCAGCCTCGGATCCTCCCAGCACCGTTGCGCGATCGAGTCCGACCGCGTCCATCACCGCTCGCACGTCGTCCATCCGATCTTCGAGTGTTGGCACACCCTCCACGCGATCGGATAACCCGGTTTACCTCGTTTGTCGATCACGACCAACCTCGTGAACGATGAGAGCCGTCTCCAGAAGCTGGCGAGCGCCGGCTCGTCCCATGCCGCGTCCATGACGGACAGCCCGGGAGGTATGAGGATGAGGCCCTGCGGGCCGTCTCCCAACATCTGATAGGCGATGGCAAGCTCACCGCTCTTGGCGTAACGGGTCCGCGGATGCGCAAGAGCCATGCTTTAGCCCCTCACCTGGGGCTTCGCGTGCAACACGCTTCCAGATTCGGCTGGTCGTTCACGTCCCTCCCATCTTGCCCCAGACTGTCGATCGCGTCGCCTTTGCCATTCAACGCGGTCGTGGAGGTGTCCGCCTATGGAGCAGGTCCGCTACCTGGCGATCGGGACACACGAGGTGACACACCGGAGTCGGAGCTTTGGATCGCGGCCTGCAACAATGCTTGGGATCAAGAGCGCACAGCGGACGAGCGAACCCCCGGTACGCAGAAGTAGACGCCGATGTTCCCGATTCGGACGGCGCTCCGTGGGGCCAGGCAGTTCCGCGCCACCCACGTGTAGCGAGCGTCCTTCGAGCTCGGATCGACGAGGACCAGCCGGAAGTAGCCCTCGTCGATCAGCTGCTTCAGCCGCTCCAGGGTGGGAACCACTCCGGTCCCGTCATAGCCGCCCAAGGGGTAAACCTCCTGGCCACTGGCGAAAATCGTCGGAGCAGCCAGCACGGCGGTCTGCGTGGCCATCAGATCGCGTGTCTGGAATTGGGTCCTCAGACGCTCGAGCACCGGAAGAAGCCGCTCGCCCGTCTCCCGGGTCGTTGGACCGAAGAGCCGCTGCATCGCGGCCGCGTAACTGGTGGGCTCGAAGGGAGTGTCGAAGGAACCCATGCCGTTAGCCACAGCGGTGGCAGAGCCCACCGTCGGCACCACCAGCCCTGCACCGACGGCCAGGGCGAGCGCGATGGCAAACACGCAGGCCGGCCGGAGCCAGATACTGGCGATCACCGCAGCCACTGCCACCGCCGTTGCCGCGAGCATGGCCGGACCGAGCCACCCTGGAAGGCCGGTACCGGTCGGCGGAAGCAGCCAAGCGGCGTAGACCCCAGAGCCGGCGACGCCGAGGGCGACGAGCAACCGGGTGAGCACGGTCCCACGATGTTCCCAGGCCAGCGCGACCGAGGTCCCGATCAGCCCAGCGATCGCCGGTGTCAGCGCCGCCGTGTAGTACGAGTTGATGGTCGTGCTCACGCTAAAGACCGCAATGAGGACGACGAGCCAGGTCCCCCACAGCACCAAGCTCGCCCGCATTCGGTCTCTACGAGGCCGGCGGCGGGTGGCGACCAGACCGACGATCAGCCCCCAGAGCGCAGCGGGGATCAACCAACCGGTGTCGGTCCCGAACACCCCGGTGACCATGCGGTCCCAGCCCGCCGGGGTCGAAGCCAGCCCCCCGACGCCGATTGTCTCGAACAGCACGGCGTTAGGGGAAGGCTGGTTTAGCCGACCGAAGCCGTTGTAGTCGAACACCTGCTCGAAGACCGAGTTGTGCGTGGAGCCGTCGACGTATGGCCGGCCTGCTGTGGGCTGTGCATTCACGTACAGCATCCAGCTGAGCGAAACCGTGACCGTGAAGACGGTCAGGGCCCCGATCCCAACGGCCCGGCGGACTCGCCCGCGTGGCCCGGCGAGGAAGTAAGTGAGGGCCAGTGCGGGAACGACCAGCCAGGCTTCGACCATCTTCGCCTGAAAGGCAAGCCCGATCCACAAGCCAGCGAGCAGAAGGTTCCGCCAGTGCCCGTCCAACATCGCACTGACGATGGCGTCGGCTGCGAGCACCGCGAGCAGGATCATGAGCGTGTCCGAGATGTTGCCCCGGTTGAGAGTGACATTGGCTGGCGCGACGGCGAGCACCGCTGCCGCCACGATGCCGGCGACCGGACCGGCGAGACGCCGCACGACGCGGTACAGGATCAGGACGGTAAGAGCCCCCTCGACGATCTGGGGAAGGACGATGGCCCAGTCGTGCAAGCCAAACAATCGGACCGAAAGCGCCTGAACCCAGAATGCGCCGGGAAGCTTGTCGGTCGAGATGGTCCCGGCCGGATCGAATGCGGCGTAGAGAAAGTTGTGCCAGCTGGACGACATCGAACGGACCGCCGCGGCGTAATAGATCTCGAGATACCCCGATGAGCGCCACGCATAGAGGAAGGATGCCAAGCCGGTCAGCGCCACCAGCACCGGTCGTGCCCAGACCGGCTGGTCCTTGGGCAACACGACGATGAGCGCGCCCTCTCTCCACCGTCGCCATTTGAGATGGGCGCTGGGCGCGGAGAGGTCGTCCACTGACTCGGTCGTCGCTCCGGGCGCCAGTGGCGAAGAGGAACTCATGATGGTCGTTTGATCAGCCCCTTTCCGTGGCCTGGGTTCGCAAGGAATGCCACGTAAGGGCCTTCAACCAGCATGTGGAGGTTCTCCGCCTCACTCTCCAAGGCCGATGTCGACCGAAGGCAGGTCTCGGATCTCGTCTTTGGTGAAGTTGAGCTGGATTCCCACACCGACGCTCGTGACAGCGCTGATCGGAATAGCGACTTCCTTCTCACCCCAAAGGTGTCCTTCTTCGAGGAGGATGTGGGTCACCCGATAGTCAGTCGGATCGACGACCAAACCCTGGATCCGGCCGATGGTCCCATCGGCGGCGTGCACCTGATGACTCTGTTCGTATACGTACTCGCCGCTTGCTCCCGGCAAGAACTGCGTCTCCTCGGCGTCTTGCAGTGTCTCGAACTCCATGATCGTGCAACGCAGGTGGATCTGGTCGGTCGCGGACTCCACGAGGTCAAGTGGCACGAGGTGACCCATCGGGTCTAAATATCCCCGCTCAACGATTAGGTGCGTCAGAGATTTGGCAACAGGGTCGATTACGAGCCCCTGTAGTTTTCCGCACTCCCGGTCGCTGCACCCTACAGGCGTCCCGATGACGAAGGCGGTGGTTCCGCTCATAACAAGGCCTCGCTTCGTTGTGATGATGCCATTTACCTGCTCTAGGAACTGGCGGCCGACAGCGACTGAAACTTCGGCCTCGTCCTTCCAGGCCTCTTTGTAGTGATGCGCGAGTCAACGGTACTGAGTGGCACGGCCCTTAGGGGTTTCGATACTCAGCCAGGTGTTCGAAGACGGCCTGCGTGACCGCTTGGAACTTTTCCTGAACAAGCCAGTGTCCAGCGTCGAGTTCAATGACGCGGTACGGCCCGGTCATGTACTCGGCTGCTCTATCGACACTCATGCGGCGTACGTAGGGGTCATCGCGCCCCCAGATCAGCAGGGTCGGCGTCTCGACCTTGGCGAACTGGAACGAGCCATCCTTGAGAGCGCAACGATGCGCGTCGGACGCGCGGTACCAGTTCAGCGCACCTGTGAGTGCACCCGGCTCGCGAAACACCGACAGGTAGGCATCGACCTCCGCCTCTTCGTGTGCCGTCCACGCGCTTCGCAGTCCCGCAAAGTCATCGGCCGACAAGACCGTCTCGGCGGTGTGATCGTGGGCGATGAAGAACTCAAGAAAGCCGCGGTACATCTCCTCATCAGGGTCCTCCCAGACCGCCCGTGCGAAACCCAGGTAGTGAGGGATGGACATGGTGACATAGCTCAAGATCGGGCTTGCATCCACCGACAACGCTCCCCAAGTCGCAATTGCACCCCAGTCATGCGCGATGACGTGATACCGATCGAACCCCGCGGCGGCGGCAATCGTGAGCACGTCGGTAGCGAGGTGCTCATACGCGTAGGCCTCCACGGCTCCGGGTCGAGCGGCCGGACTGTAACCACGCTGATCTGGCGCCAAGCAGTGGTAGCCCGCGCCGGCCAGCGACGTCATCAGCGGCTCCCACATAGAAGATGTCTCGGGAAAACCATGAAGCAACAGGACCGGCTCACCTCCGATCCCGGCCTCACGACACCGAAAGGTCAGATCACCGGCCTCGATCTCGCGACTCGATACACCCACGGCAATACCTCCGCGATCGTCGGAACCGAAATACTGCCACCCAGTCACGACGGACGGGCAGCCTGTCCCATACCACCCGGTAGGTCCCCGCCATCCCGGCACCAGTGGCAAGATGCTCAGAAGGAATCTCACATGCCGTCGGCTGGTGAGCACAGTGTCGAACTTCACAACAAAAGAGCTGTCGAAGCGCACCTGGCCGGACTACGTGCACTTCTTCTCTCAAGGCAACGGCTGGGATCATTGCGGTTGTACGTTCCTGCAGGGTTTTCGGCCGCCGATGGACCTGCGCAGGTGGTCCGAGCAAAGGGACTGGAACCTTGGGGTCAAGTGTCGTCTCCTTGAACATGGCCGGTCTCACGGGATCCTTGTGTACGCGGGTGGGGAGCCGGTTGGGTGGTGCCAGTTCGGGCCTGCAAATGAGCTTCCTCTCGTCTCTCGTGGTGAGTACATCGACTCTCGCGCCGAGAGTCCACGGAGGCGACTGTTCGATGCCGGCGAACAGCGGCTTTGGAGGATCACTTGCTTCTGCACACGCCCTGACCACACCCAGCAGGGTGTCACCCGCCTTGCCCTACGCGCCGCACTTCACTCCATCGCGAAACGAGGTGGTGGCGTAGTCGAAGCCCGCCCAATAGTGCTTGCGAAGGGCAGTCCGACCAGAGACGAACGGCTGGCCCGCGTCGTGGACTGGTACAACACTTACAAGCGGCTCATCAAAACCCGAGGTCGTTTCTCGCCCGAGATGGAGGAGCACCTCGCCAACCGCGTTGCAGTCACCGAGTACGTTGATGGCCTCGGCGAGGTCGAGGCCACCTACGACGGCAGGGGTGCCAACGTCGGCACGGTGAACCTGTTCAGCCGCGAAGGCTTCAAGGCAATCTCGGTCGTACCCAAGCATCGCTCCTACGTCCATCCGGACCGCCATCCGACCAGCATTGTCATGAGAAAGACCGTCGCACCGGCGCGCTGACAGCGCGTCTGGTAATTGGGAGACGGTTGCACCTCCTCGCCTTCCCAACTCTCAGGACCAGGGATTTGCGGCTCTCTTGGCCCTCCCCAGCCCCTGGCCCTCCCACGCCGCATTTCTCCGAAAATCGCGGAAATACGAACGGAGCGGCGCGAAGGGTCCAGCGACCAGGTCGTTGGAAACATTCCCCGGCAGTCATTCGGTCATCCGACCCGTTAACCCCGCAACCCACTCCCCCCTTACCCACGACCCCTACTTACTGACCT
This sequence comes from Acidimicrobiales bacterium, assembly GCA_040414865.1. GTDB lineage: Bacteria > Actinomycetota > Acidimicrobiia > Acidimicrobiales > RAAP-2 > Palsa-461. Next base: position 57,446 of record JBEDUR010000165.1, on the reverse strand, counting down.
GGGGTTACCCGCTCGGCCACGGCTGCTCAGCTCAGCGGGCAGTCATGGCAGGTTTTCGTTTGGGACCACCACCCTTTGGCATTCTGTGTGGCGTGAGCGAGGTCGTAGCCCCCGCATACGACGCCGTATGGCCGCATGGTCGTCGGGTGCTGGCAGAGGCGCAGTAGCGATGACGGACAGCGACCGATGATCGACCGCTACGCGATCGAGGTGCAGAAGGCGCACTGGCAGCGCACGTTCGCCGACAACCCCGACATGTATGGAACACAGGTAAGCGAGCCGGGCCGATACGCCATCGAACTCTTCGCCCGCGACGGTGCTCACGATCTGCTCGAACTCGGCGCGGGTCAGGGTCGTGACACCATCGGATTCATCCGCGCCGGATTTCAGGTCACGGCCCTCGACTATGAGGGCGACGCGCTCCAAACCCTCCAAGACAAGGTAAGCGTCCTGACGGTCGCCTTGCAGGACGTGCGCGGACCGCTCCCGTTCGCCGACACAAGCTTCGACGCGGTCTACTCGCACATGCTGTTCAGCATGGCGCTAACGACCAGCGAGCTTGAAAGCTTGGCCGCCGAGGTCCACCGAGTCCTGCGGCCCAAGGGCCTTCATGTCTACACAGTCCGGCATTTCGGCGACAAGCACTACGGAGCCGGCATCCCCCACGGCGACGACATGTACGAACACGGCGGCTTCGTCGTCCACTTCTTCGACCGGCCGCTGGTCGATCGCCTCGCCCAAGGTTTCACAGCCCCCGAGCTATTCGAGTTCGAAGAAGGCGATCTGCCGCGCCGACTGTGGTGCATCACCCAGCGGAAGACGTAGGCACCCCTCGACTCCCTCACCACTCCCTCGAGCGCCACACGGCCACCGGCAAGTCGAACACCTTCACTAGCTCGTCATGTGCCTCGACGACGTCCTCGTATATGAGGATTCGGATGACCGAAGGCGGCCGAGGACGTCGTCGAACGCCGTTCGGCCCCTCCGCCGGTGAGGCTGGGTTCCACGTGGTCCTCGACAGCCGCAACCCCGGTTGTCGACAAGTGTACCGCTCGATTTAATGGCGCTGACCTGGACTTATCTGGTGGGCGCTAGAGGACTCGAACCTCCGGCCTCAGCCGTGTGAAGGCTGCGCTCTAACCAACTGAGCTAAGCGCCCTGATTTATGCTGCTGACCTGGACATTTACGATCGGCCCCCCGGCTCTGCGTCCATGACATCGGAGGTACGACGAACAGCCGCTGTCGCCGGGAAACCCACCACCGCTCCCCATCTCATCCTGCAAACCCCTCCAAACCGTAGCCCGACGTGACCGGGTGCCACGGCACCAGCCACGATGACCGCGGCAGGATGTACGTACAGCGAGAAGGTCCCCGTGCCACCCTCCGAAGCGGCAGCGCGCTCGTAGTTGCCCGCATCGAAAACGCGGGCTTCTCAGAGAGTGCGGATTAGGCGGCGACCCACCGCCGCCCCTGGCGGCGGGTCTCGTCGCGGCCAGCGTCGAGCGTTTCTTCGGTCGCCAAGCGGCAGTTCATAGTCGCTAAGAGGCTCCGCGCTCGAACCTGGCGATAATCATGTCCATCTGGGCGGTCCGTGCGTCGCACTCTCGCTTCATGTCGCGGTTCAGAATCCTCAACCTGTCGATTAGAGCAGTGACATCGCTCGAGTCCTCTTGTGGTAACGCAATAACGCGAGTCGGCTTGCCCCAACGAATCTCGGAGAGGACTCCTTCAACACCCAGCACGACTTGCGCTGCTCGAACGACTCCGACGGAAGACCCGTAGTGTTCGGCCATCAGGTAGATGTCACCCATCGAGTCGCCAACTCCGAACTCACCTTCGGCAATTCTGCGCCGTAGGTCGTCTGCGACCTGCTTCTTCATCGGCTCCCCGGGTCGGAACGTGAACTTGGACATGACCCCTCCAGCTCTAGCGGGCTTCAATAGATCTTGACTTTATCTGTTAGAGTAGTCATGACCTGTACAAAGGTTCAAAAGGTCAAGTAGTCGAGGGTCCGGGTGCACTGGAAGGCGACGACGAGCGCCGGGTGTCGTTACTTCGCCACCGAGGTCGACCGCGCGTCCCTCCGGGTCCCACCGTTGTTGGGATACGCCGGAGCCATCCCGCTCCCACCGGGGACCGACGAACGGGGTGATGACGACCGGCCATTCACTGGCGGCGTGCGATGTTCTTCACGACCCCACTTCGCAGGTGACCGTGCCCGGTCCCTGGGCGATGGTGGAGATGTGGTTGGTGGCGCGCCCGTCCTTGTGGTTCACCTCATAGCCGCAGGCAATCTCGACATGCGCCGAAGTCGATGCGGTGATCTCGGTGACGCCAGGCCAGACAACGGTGGTGGTGTTGTTCTTGCCTTTGAACGTCTCTGTGCTCCAAAAGGGCGCGTTGACGTGAACCGTGTGCACGTCGCCGTTCTGGACGTACGTAATGGCGAACGGGACGCTCGGGAGCGTGTGCGCTCCCTGGGTCACCGTGTCCACAAAGAACAACGGCGACGTCAGGTTCTTGACAGTCGCTCCCGACGTGCCCGCCCATACCGCCAGGGCCATGACCATGGCTGCGATGATGCCGCTCGCCCAGACCCAGCGCCGTGGGCCCACCTCGATGGCGTCTCCGTCGCCCCACGGCTGCGGGAGCTGCGGGTAGGCCGGGACGACCCTGAGACCGTTCCTCATGGCTCCGTGTGTACTGCTTGGCATAGCGCCCCCTCGGGTTAAAGGACGCCCGAAGGTGCGAGCTGGCGACTGACGGCTGCTCGGTCAATCCCCAGGGATCGCGATCTCTCCGGCCGTCGGCGCCGTCCTCGTCGGCGTCGGCCATGCCGGGAGAAAGGGTTGGCGGCCCGCGTCCCCGGCCTTTTGCGTGCCATCCATTGTGAGCGGGACGCGGGCCTGTATGCAAGAGTCATAACGAGTTTGGGTTGGCCATTCCACGATGGCCCATCCCCACCAGGCATGGTTCCAGGGGCAAAGACGTTTGGCGTGAGTCCGTCCTAAGTAGGGCGGCGCATCACTTCGCACCAGAAATGGGGACACCTCGAATCGGGCTGAGCACAGGTTTTTAGGACGCTGAACTTGCGCTTTCGGTCGTCACCGGCCGGGGTCCCCCCGTTGAGCACCAGGGTATGGCCAAGGGACGCGTCAAGGCTGGGCTCAACCGACTGAGTCAGCGCCCAAAGCAGACACTCGGAACAGACAACGGTGCCTCTCCGGACGCGCTACCTCGCCGAGCGGGGCAGGCCGTGCCCGTCGAACGTCTTGGCCAGAGGCCGGTACCCTTGAAGCAACGTGACTGAGGACACGCAGCCTCCTGCGTCGAAGATCGGAAAGTGGCGAGACCTCCCGGCTCGGCTGTCCATAGCCCTGGCCCGGCCATCAGGTCCGCGGCCGGCCGCCGACCCGCAGGAGGCCGCGAAACCGGTCTCTGACGAGGGAAAACGCCAGGCCATCTTCAACCTTGACCCCAAGGAGCGGCGTTGGGGCCTCATCGGGGCCGCTCTGGCTGTTGTGTTGGCACTCTGGCAGGACCTCCCGTACATCGCCAATCCGAGGAACCCGGTCAAAGTCCCACCTGGCTCACACCACAGCTGTGCGTCGGGGTTCACCTACAACAAAGCAGCCAACGTCTGCGAGGCCATCTACAGCCGCGGACACTGGGAGTTCGAGCTGGGTGTTCTCCTGGCCTTCGCCCTGGCCATCTTCGTCACTGTCCGCATCGGCAGGCGGAGTCCGGTCGGTTTCACGCTCCTCATGGCTGGTCTCGCCTTCGAGGCCGAGGTCGGCATCCTCGGCATCCCCTTCATCTTCGGAGGAGGCTGGCTCCTCGTTCGGGCCTGGCGGGTCCAGCGCTACGGGTCGCCGACCGGCACGAAAGCCAACCCGACTGGGGAACGAAGACCACCGCCAGCGCGAGCCGACCGGTCGTCCCAAGCCAAGAAAGGAAAGGGACCCGAGCGAAAGCCGCCGGCCGCCTCGAAGCGCTACACGCCGAAAACCGCCAGAAAGAAGCGCCCAGCGGCTACGCCTCCTCGGTCATAAGCGCCGAACGCAGCAACTCGAGGACGTCGGCTCGCCGCCTGACGAGCGACCGGGCTGAGGGCTCTTCTCCGAGGGCGCGCAGCACCTCGACCTCCGTCACCATCCCGATCACCGTTGAGTAGATGGCCAGGAGGAGCAGCCTTGGGTTGTGCCGCCGCATTCGTCCCGCGTCCATCTCGGCTTCGAGAAAGGAGCTCGCCCGCTGCACCAGGGGGTCAAGGACTCCGATCATCTTGGTCGCGGCCGGGGGTCCAAGCCTGGCGACCTCGCGCACCAGGCCGAGCAGCTCGGGGCGACGGGCCGCCAGCCGGAACACCGCGCGCACGACCGCCTCGACCTTTGCCCACCCCTCGCCAGCCCCTTCGAGCCCGGCCTCGAACGCCTCGGCCAGCTCGTTGGCACTCCGTTCGATCACGGCGCCGAGGACCGCTTCCTTGGTTGGGAACCAGTACAGGACGGTCTGCTTACGAATGTTGAGTTGCTTGGCAAGGGTGTCAAGCGATGTGGCCTCATAGCCCCGCGTCCCGAACAACTCGAGCGCCGCGTCGAGGATTCGGTCAGACGTGGCGCCGGTCACCTACCAGATGGTAGACAAAATCTCTCCCAAATGGTAGACAAGCCTGATGGGCATCGCCGATTGCCTTGCCGGACGGCGTTTCTTCGTGACCGGAGGAACCGGTTTCCTCGGGACGGCCCTCATCGAGCGAGTGCTGCGGACGATCCCCGATGCCCAGGTCGTCGCCCTCGTCCGACCGAGTCGGCGGGCCGGCGCTCAGGCGAGGCTCGAGCGGGAGATCCTGCGAAATGACTGTTTTGCCAGGCTTCGGGCCGACCTAGGCGGGCAGTTCGATGACCAGATCGCCGCACGGGTCCAGGGCGTCGCCGGTGATGTCTCGACCGATGGGCTTGGGCTGGACGACGCCGGCCGGGCCGCCCTCGCCTCCTGCGACGTCGTCATCCACTCGGCCGCCGCCGTCAGCTTCGACGCTCCGCTCGACCAAGCGGTCGAGGTCAACCTGCTCGGTCCATCCCGGGTGGCCGCGGCGGTCGCCGACGCGCGCGACCACCCGGCCCACCTAATCGCCGTCTCGACTGCGTACGTGGCCGGCGCCCACCAAGGGGTAACGGGCGAACAGTTGCTCTCGGAGGACCGCTTCAGCCTGGCCATCGACTGGACGGCCGAGGTGGCGAGCGCGCGGCGCCTACGCGACGACCTCGAGGACGCCTCCCGGCATCCCGACCGTTTGCGCGAGTTCGCTAAGCGCGCCCACGCCGAGCAGGGCGCCTCCGGCACCCACCTGCTGGCCGCCCGAGCCGAGCGACTACGGCAGGAGTGGGTCCGACGCCAGTTGGTCGAAGCCGGCTCTGCGCGGGCCAAGGCGCTGGGTTGGCCCGACGCCTACGCCTTCACCAAGGCGCTCGGCGAGCGAGCGCTGGTCGCCCAGTACGGCCCTGGTGCCTCCGCTCCGGTTCCGCTCACCATCGTCCGGCCTTCGATCATCGAGTCGTCCCTCACCGAACCGAGACCGGGGTGGATCCGGGGCTTCCGCATGGCCGAGCCAATCATCTTGTCGTTCGCCAGGGGCCTGTTGCGCGAGTTCCCCGGCGTCCCCGAGGGGGTCGTCGATGTCATCCCGGTCGACCTGGTGGTGGCAGCCATCATCGCGGTGGCCGCCCGGGGTCCAGAGGATGGGCCGGCGGTGTACCACGTGGCCTCGGGGGTGCGGAACCCACTCGTCTACGGCGAGCTCCTCCGGCTGGCCCAGGACTGGTTCGGGCAGCGACCCCTCTATGACGACCGTGGGCAGCCCATCTCGCTCCCCGAGTGGTCCTTCCCGGGCCGCGGCCGGGTGCAGCGCCAGCTTCACCAGGCCCTCCGCTTGATCGATGTCGCCGAGCGAGGGCTGCGCATGGTGCCCTTTCGCCGCAAACAGGCCGAATGGGCGGCCAAGCTCGAGGACCAGCAGGTTCTCGCCGAGCGGGCCCTCGGCTATGTCGAGCTGTACGGCGCGTACGCCGAGACCGAGGCCCGGTACCGGATCGACCGGTTGCTCTCCTTGTTCGGGTCGCTCGATCCCGAGGACCAGGAGCGGTTCTGTTTCGACCCCGCCGTCATTGACTGGGCCCACTACGTCGCCGATGTCCACCTGCCCTCGGTGGTCGAACGCGGACGAGTCCGTACCACGCCGGGGCGACCGGGGGGCACCGACCGCCCGGGCCGGCTGCGCGCGGCGATCCTCTCCCCTGACCGGCACCTCGCCGTGTTCGACCTCGAGCACACCCTGATCGCCTCCAACGTCGTCGACTCCTACGCGTGGCTGGCCAGCCGGCACATGGATCCGGACCGCCGGGTTGGGTTCGTAGCCGACCTTCTGGCCTCGGCCCCGCGCTGGCTCAGCCTCGACCGACGGGACCGGGGCGACTTCCTCCGGTTCTTCTACCGTCGCTACGAGGGCGCCTCTGTGGCCGAGGTCGAACAGGACGCGTGGGACCTGTTCCACGAGTTCCTGCTCCGCCGCTCGTTCCCCGAGGGCATCGCCCGGGTTCGCCAGCACCGGCGCCTCGGGCACCGCACCCTGCTCATCACGGGCGCGCTCGACGTGGTGGTGGCCCCACTGCGTCCGCTCTTCGACGACGTGGTCTGCGCCAGCCTCTCCGAGCGCGACGGGACGTTCACCGGGCGGTTGGCCGAGCTCTCCCCCATCGGCGAGGCCCGGGCGCTGATGCTCGACGCCTACGCCGAGGAACACGGGCTCGCACTGGCCGAGTCCGTCGCGTACGCCGACTCCTCGAGTGACCTCGCCATGCTCGAGGCCGTCGGTTTCCCGGTCGCGGTGAACCCCGACGCCCGGCTGGCCGCCATCGCCCGCCGGCGCGGCTGGCTGGTGGAACAGTGGAGGCGGGCCTCGGGCGGGACCGACGCCTTCGTGCCCCTGGCGGGGATCGAGCCTCGCTCGGTGGCTCGCGATGCCGGAGGGCTGCCGCGGTGAAGGCCCTCGTCTTCGAGCGAAACCTGGCCAGGTTCGCCGCATCCCGTCTCGCCTCGGGTCTGGGATCGGGCCGGGGCGCACGGGTGGCACCGCTGCGCCTGATCGACGCCGACCCTCCGAGGCTGCCCGGAGCCGGGTGGCACCGGGTCAGTCCGATCTTGTCGGGTATCTGCGGATCGGACCTGGCCACCATCGACGGCCGCAGCTCTCGGTACTTCGAACCGCTGGTGAGCTTTCCGTTCGTCCCCGGACACGAGGTGGTCGGCGTCCTCGAGTCCCCCGCGTCCGGCGCCGACGGCAGGTCGCTCCCGGCCGGATCCCGGGTCGTGATCCAACCGGTGCTCGGCTGCGTCGCCCGCGACCTTTGGCCACGGTGTCGGTCTTGCGCTCTGGGCGACACCGGCGACTGTGAGCGCACCGGCTTTGGCCATCTCTCCCCGGGCATACAAACAGGGTTCTGCGCCGACACCGGTGGCGGCTGGTCCACGGCCGGCCTCGTCGCCCACGAGAGCCAGCTCTACCCGGTGGGCGACGGGCTGAGCGACGCCGACGCGGTGACGGTCGAGCCCCTCGCCTGCGCGCTCCATGCCGTCATGGGCGCCGGGGTCGGCGACGACGCGGTGGTCGCGGTCATCGGGGCCGGGACCCTCGGTCTTGCCACCGTGGCCGCGTTCGGGTACTTGGCCAGCCGCGGGGCACTCCCTTCGCCCCGAGTCCTTGCCGTCGGGGCTCGCTACGCCGCGCAGCGAACCCTGGCCGAACAGCTCGGCGCGAGCGTCGTCGTCCCGCCCGACCAGTTGGGACGGGCGGTGCGGCGGCACGCCCGCTCGCTCATGGTGGGCGGGCCATCCGGCAGTCGGTTGACCGGAGGGGCTGATGTGGTGTTCGACTGCGTGGGGAGCTCCGAGTCGATCGCCGGCAGCTTGGAGGTGGTCCGGCCGCACGGCACCGTCGTCCTGATCGGAATGCCCGGACGGCTCCAGGTCGACCTGGCCCCGCTCTGGCACCGCGAGATCCGACTGGCCGGTGCCTATGCGTACGGCACCGAGTTGTTTGACGGGAACCCTCGGCCCACCTTCGAGCTGGCGCTCGAGGCGGCAGCGGCCATGAGCACCGGCCGCCTGGTCTCCGCGTCCTACCCGCTCGAGCGCTTCGAGGAGGCCGTCGCCCATGCCGGGGCAGCCGGGCGTCGGGGAGCGGTCAGGATTGCGTTTGACTTGGGCTTGGGCGCGCGAGGAGGTCGCCGATGACCCCACGACCCGGGTTCGTGCTGGAGGTGGACGGCTCGACGCCGCCCACGCTGTTGTGGAACGGGGAGGGCTTCACCCTGGAGCGGCTTCCCGTGGGCACGAGGGTCCTCTACGCGCCCGAGCCCCTCGAGCCGCTGGCCGACCCGTTGGAGGCGATCCGAGATGCGCTCGAGCACCCGGCCGGAGACTCAGAACCCCTTCGGGCCTTGCTCAAGCCGGGCATGCGCCTCACCATCTGCTTCGACGACGTCTCCCTCCCGCTCCCACCGATGCGAGCGCCCGACGTGCGCCAGTTGGTCATCGAAGAGGTCCTCAATGCGGCCGCGGCCGCCGGCGTCGACGACGTCGTGCTGATCGCCGCGCTGGCCCTGCACCGGCGCATGACCGAAGCCGAGCTCCGCCACGCCCTAGGCGATCGGGTCTACGAGGCTTTCGCCCCCCACGGGCTGCTGACCCAGCACGATGCCGAGGACCCGGACAACCTGGCCGACCTCGGGCGGACCGCCGAAGGCGAGGAAGTGGAGATCAACAAGCGGGCGGCCACGAGCGATCTGATTGTCTACGTGAACATCTGCCTGGTGGCCATGGACGGGGGCCATAAGAGCGTGGCCACCGGCTTGGCCAGCTACCGCAGCCTGCGCCACCACCACAACCCGACGACCCTGCGCCACTCCCGCTCGTTCATGCACGCGCCGTCCTCGGAGCTGCACTCCTCCAACTGGCGCATGGGGCGACACATCGCCGAGAGCGGTGTCAAGGTCTTCCAGATCGAGACCACCCTCAATACCGAAACCTTCCCCGCTCCGTTCGCCTTCCTCCAAAAGCGCGAGTGGGAGTGGTCGTTGCGCGACCGGGCCACCTACGCGGCGACCGCGGCCGCACTCGACGCGGGCCCGGACCGAATCTCCCGCCAGATCTTCCACGGCATCAAAGCTCCGCACCGGATCACCTCGGTGCAGGCCGGCGAAGTGGAAGCCGTCCACGAACTGTCCCTGCAGAGCGTGTGGCGTCAGCAGGGCGTGGCAATCGAGGGCCAGAGCGACATCCTGACCATGGGGCTCCCCTACATCTGTCCTTACAACGTGAACTCGATCATGAACCCGATCCTCGTGGCCTGTCTGGGTCTCGGGTACTTCTTCAATCTCTACCGGGGCAAGCCGCTCGTGCGCGAGGGCGGCGTGGTGATCATGCAGCATCCGACAAAACCGGACTTCGACCCTGCCTACCACCCGAGCTACATCGACTTCTACGAGCAGGTGCTGACCGAGACGACCGACCCCACCGAGATGCACAAGCTCTACGAGGAGTCCTTCGCCAACGACCCGTGGTATGTCCACCTCTACCGGACCGGCCACGCCTACCACGGCGTGCACCCCTTCTACATGTGGTACTGGTGTGCGCACGCCCTCGAGCACTTGGGTCGCGTGATCGTGCTCGGTGGCGACCCCAAGGCCGTACGACGGATGGGTTTCTCCCCCGCATCCACCCTCGTCGACGCGCTCGAGATCGCGAGTGACGTGGTCGGAACGTCGCCGACCATCACCCACATGCACGTACCCCCGCTGGGCATGGCTGACGTGCAATGAGACTCGAGTCGACGCTGCGCACCATCGGCCGGCTGCGCTTCCCGTTGGCGTCGCCGGATTGGCCCTCAGGCATTGCCCGACCGGCCCCGCAACGCAAGGTCGGCCTCGACTATGACCACGAATGGTCCCGCCGCTATCCGGCCCGACTTTTGCGCGCCATGGTGCTCGACAATGTCACCCGGCCTGTGGCCCGCGCCGTCGCGCCGGCGACCGTGAGGGGAGCCGAGTACCTGGCCCACGTCGAGGCACCGGTCATCTTCGCCTCCAACCACGCCAGCCACTTCGACACCCCTCTGCTCCTTACGACCCTCCCGGTTCGGTTCCGACACCGCACTGTCGTCGGCGCCGCCGCCGACTATTTCTTCGACCGGCCCTGGAAGTCCATGCTGTGGTCGCTCAGCCTGGCCGCCATCCCCATCGAACGTTCGAGGGTCAACCGGCGCTCGGCCGACGTTGCCGCCGAGCTGTTGGGCGAAGGCTGGAACTTGGTCATCTTTCCCGAGGGCGGCCGCTCCCCCGACGGTTGGGCCCAGGAGTTCCGGGGCGGCGCCGCCTACTTGGCCGTCCGCAGCGGGGCACCGGTCGTGCCCGTCTATTTGCACGGCACCCGCCGAGTTCTTCCCAAGCGCGACGACGAGCACCCGGGCGGCTCGGGGACCGAGAACCGAGGCCGCCTGCTGCGCCGCAGCGAGGTGACTGTCGTCTTCGGACCGCCGATGCGAGCCGCACGCGACGAGGACGCCCGGCGTTTCGCCATCCGTCTCGAACGAGCGGTCGAACTGCTGGCCAGCGAGGTCGCGACCGACTGGTGGACAGCCCGCCGCCGCGCCACCGCCGGCCACCGCGCGCTGCACGGCCCGAACGAGGTGCCTTGGCGGCGCGCCTGGGCCTTGGGGGCAACCGAACAGAGGGTGACCGAGCGGCCGTGGCCGGAGGTCAGGCTGACCCGGCTGACCGGCCGCCGCCCCGGTCTCCGGCGCGCCCAGGCGTCCAGACGCGACTGAGCCCGGCCGATTCAACCGGGTCAGCCCCGGTGCCACCATCGCCGGCCGCCCCGGTGCGAAAGGGCGGCGTGCAGTCGCTCGGCCCGCAGCTCCTCCTCGCGCCGGTCGTCCAGCGGATCCAGCCCATCGCTCCCGGTGGCCCAGGAGAGGAGCAGATCGGCCAGAGCGGGGTTGCGAGCGAGGACGGGACCGTGGAGATACGTGCCGACGAGGTGTCCGGCCCATGCCCCGTCGGTCCCGTGCCCGTTGCCCACCCCCGAGACGACGGTACCGAGGGCGCGCAATCGGGGGCTCAGGGCACTCAGGCCACCGTGGTTCTCGAACCCGGTAAGGCGGCCGACCCCCGGAATGGCCGCCTCGACCACGACCTCGCCCACGGCCCGGCGGCCGGGGCCCTTCCGCGTGGTCACCTCGAGCAGGCCCAGACCCGGGACCTGGACGCCGTCGGCGGTCGGGAAGGTCGTCCCGAGGATCTGGTAGCCGGCGCAGACGGCGAGGACCACCGCGCCCTCCGACACCGCGTCGGCGAGCACGCTCTCGCCCAAGCCTTCACACGCCTGGACCTGCGGCGCGTCCTCGCCGCCGCCCAGGGTGTAGAGGTCGGCCCGGGGTAGGATCCGGTCGCTGGTCGCCTGGAGAAGCTCTGCCTCGATCCCCCGCCGCTCGGCCCGCCTGGCCAGGACGAGCCCATTGCCCCCGTCACCGTAGGTGCCGAGGAGATCGGGGTATACGACCGCGATCCGCAGCGGAGCGTGGCGCACCGCCCCTCCTCAGGCCGCTCCGGCGCCCAGGAGGTCGCCGAACGCGGTGTAGTTCCCGATGAACTGGACCTTGCCACCACCGTCTGCGCCCAGGCGCGCTGCCAGGACCACCGCTTCGACCGGGTCGGCTCGCCGCTGGTGGTCGACGCCGGCGTAGTGCAGCCGGACCGACACATCCGCGCTGCGCTCCCCGCTCGCCACCACCGGTCGCCCGGCCAGCCGCTCGAAGGGAACGTCCCACAGCCACGACGGATCGCGGCCGTCGGCAATCCGGGCGTTGATGGCCACCACCACGGGCGCAGATCCCGGGGTGACCACGTCGAGCAGCTCCTCCCAGCCCGCCGGGTTCTTGGCCAGGAGGAGACGGGTCGGGATCCCCCCGACCACGCGAACCGAGAATCGCCCTGCCACTGCCTCGATCCGGGCCATGGCCGCCAGCGACGCCTCCGCCGGGACACCGAGGGCTTCGGCCGCCGCCATGGCCATCACGGCGTTGCGCCGATTGAAGGACCCCGGGATCGAAAGGGCGACCTCGAAACGCCGCCCATCGGCGAGCACCGCCGTGGTGCCGATGGGACGCTCCTCAACGTTGATTCGTGGCGTGGGTCGGGCGAACCCGCACCGGCAGGACCACGAGTCGCCAACGAACGTGATCCGCTCCCCGCAGGCGGGGCAGCCCACGGCGTCAGCGCGCCAACGCGCGCCCCCGGCCACCCACACGACCGAGGCGGCCGACGCAGCCCCGTAGACCACCAAAGGATCGTCGGCGTTGGCAACCACACTCGCCTCGGTCCGAGCCAGCGCCTCGCGCCAGCGACCGGCCACCATCCGGACCTCGTTGCTGCGGTCGAGCTGGTCGCGGGACAGATTGAGCAACACGATGGCCGCCGGCCGAAGGGCCTCGAGGCTCGCCGGGAGGTAGGCCTCGTCGACCTCCAGCACCGCCGCGGTCCCGCGCTGGGAGCCGGCCAGGGCGGCAAAGTGCCCAGCGGGCATGTTCGACCCTGTCGAGTTGCTCACCACGGCCCCGCGCTCCCCGAGGGCAGCGGCCAGGAGCGCAGTGGTGGTCGTCTTGCCGTTGGTGCCGCTCACGAGCGCCACCGAGCGGCCCATGGCCAGCTCGGCGAGCCCCCGGGGGGCGATGGCCAGACCGAGGCGGCCGCCGGCGACGGTGCCCCGGCCCAATCCAAGCCCACGCGACAGGCGGTTGACCGTGGCCGTCGCCTGAACCGCTGCCCCGGTGCGCAGGCTCATCGGCCCGAACGGGTGAACACCGCCCCTGCGCTGGAGGTTGTCGGGGGACGACGGATTACCAGACAGGCCCGGTCCCGGTCAGCGAAGGCGGCATCCACCGCGCCGAAGGCTACTGGCCTGCAGAGAAATGCCCCCGGACGCGGTGAAGGGACCGCCGGGGGGGCTAGCGATCCCTTCACAGATGACCCATCTGGGAACAGAGGGGGGGTTCCTGATCCCTGTGGTCACCGCTCATTCTGGAGGATACGACATAATCTGTCAAGCAGCTAGAACCGATAGTTGATATCGTCATAGGAGATGGAACTTCGACACCTCCAGGCGCTTGTCGGGGTCGCCGAGCACGGGAGCTTCTCCGCTGCTGCAGAAGCCCTGGGGACGGTCCAATCGAATGTCTCGGCCCACGTCGCCCGGCTGGAGCGGGAGCTTGGCGCACCGCTCGTCGACCGAGCGACGGGGCGCCTCACCGAGGAAGGCGAGGTCGTTGTCGCCCGGGCCCGTCGGATGCTGGTCGAGATGGCGGCGCTGGTTGCCGACGTCTCAGCCATCCGTCAGGAAGTGGTGGGCACGATACGGGCAGGGATGATCGGGACCACCGGCCGGTGGCTCGTGCCTCGGCTCTTCAGCCTGCTACGCGAGCGCCACCCGGGCGTACGGATGACCGTCGCCGATGGGACGAGCGCCAACCTCGAGCCGAGATTGGTGAACGGCCAGCTCGACCTGGCCGTGGTGTCCCTCCCGGTCCCCGGTGACGAGGTGACCGCTACTCCCCTCTTTGACGAGGACCTGATGCTGGTGGTTCCCGTCGACCACCCCTTCGCCCGGCTCCCCCGACCGCTGCCACTGGCCGCGTTGACCGAGCTCGAGCTCCTGCTGCCGTTGTCCAACACCGCGCTGCGCGACGACATCGACCGGGCCGTGCACGTGGCGGGCGTGACCCTGCAACCGGCGCTGGAGCTCGACGGGATTCGCATGATCGCTTCGCTCACCTTCGACGGTTTCGGCCCGGCCATCCTCCCGGCCACAGCCGTGCCCCTTCACATGCGCGAGCGCTTCGAACTGATCTCCCTCGAGGGCTTCCCTCGACGACAGGTCGGAGTGGCCATGCGACGTCGTGGCCTCCCCTCGGCACCGACCCGAGCGGTGATCGACATCTTGCACACGATCGCCAACGATCCCCACCACCGACCCTTGGGCCTCCATGCGCCCGCCGCTGTCGAAGGCTGAACGCCGATCGCTCGACTCGAAGCGTTCCTTGGCTTCCCATCAAATCGAACTGCACCTCGGCGCGTGCCTCCTTGCCGACGACGACGGAGCGGGGTGATCGACCGGCGCAAGTCTGCTATCGCTGGATCTCGCTCGTCAGCCAATCCGTCGTGATCGTTGGTGCGAGGGCGCAGTGGCGGCAACGACAGGCTGAACTTCCGCTGGCCGACGGCGATTGAGCACCTTGGCTCAGCAACGTGGCCGATCAATCTGATCGACTGGAGCTGGGACACTTGTAGGGGTGCTATCAGCCGGGCCCTTGTCGAGCATCGCTCGACGGCGACTCCGCCAGCTGCAGAAGCAGATCGGCCATTGCCCTTTCATCGCGTCACAAGGCGCGGCCGCCGCCCGTCGAGTTAGGGTATCGACGTGGCTGAGCTGCCGCTATCGGTGACAGCGGTCGACGCCACCTTCGGCGCCGTGGTTCGGGGTTCCGACCTCCGCGTCCTCGACGAAGAGACCTGGGCTGCGGTGCATGAAACCTGGCTCGAGTACGCATTGCTGATCTTCCCGGGGCAGTTCCTGACCCGGGAAGATCAGGACGCCTTCGCCCGCCGCTTCGGCGACCTCGAGTTCACCGCTTCCCCAATCTCCAACCTCGACCGCCATGGAGAGGTTCACAGCGATCGCGACGACGACCTGGTCAAATCGCTGCGCGGCAACGAGGGATGGCATCACGACAGCACCTACATGCCGATCCAGGCCAAGGGCGCTGTCTTCAGTGCTGAGATCGTGCCTGCTGAGGGCGGTGCCACCGGGTGGGCGGACATGCGCGCGGCCTACGACGCACTCGACTCCGAGACGCGCCAGGCGATCGCCGGCCTGGCCGCCTTCCACTCGCTCCGCTACAGCCAGGGCCGGGCCGGGCTGCTGCCCACCGCCCGAAACGATTCCGGTGACTACGTGGGCTACGGCTATCACGACGGGGAACCATCGCTCCGCCCGCTCGTCAAGGTCCATCCCGACACGGGACGACCCAACCTGGTTATTGGCCGCCATGCTTACGGCATCGTGGGGATGGACTCTGAGGAGTCCGAGCGGTTGCTCGACCGCCTGGCCGACGCGGCGTGCCAACCGCCGCGCGTCTACTACCACCAGTGGCAACCCGGAGATGTGGTCGTATGGGACAACCGGCGGCTCATGCATCGGGCAATGCCATACGACATGAGCCAGCCCCGCCGTATGTGGCACACACGCATCGCCGGGGAGCGCGCCACTGAGCTCGCGGTCAACTACGCCTGATTCGCCGGGTATCGGCCTCCTCCCGGCCACCGCCCTGGACATGCGTGAGTGGTGATCGACCTCTTGCACGCGCTCGCCAACGATCGCCGCGACTGGGCCCGGGCTCTTGCCGAGGGCTGAACGCCGACCGTTCGGTTCGCCTCGGTTCCCATATTTGCGACTGCACGCAAGCGCGTCACTCCTCGACGACGGCAACGAGGTCACCCAGGACCATGAGCACGGCCAAGTGCAAGCCCCAGCCGGGGCCAAGCACCGGGACCAAGACCGGCGGGGGTCACCTGCCGATCGTCGACTTAGCGTTCGGACCCCGCCCTGCTTGGCCCGGCCAGACTGACGGGCGGCGATCGCGGACCCTAGTGTCATTGCCCATGGCCGGGGCTACAACCCATCCCTTCGATCTCGCCGACGGTTTCGCTGGCGCGGTGCTCGAACGGGCGAGGCACGCCGGGTGTGAGCACGCGGAGCTCCGGGTGGAACGGATCCGGTCCCAGGCCGTCGCGCTGCGCGACGGCGAACTGGAGACGGCGGCGGACGACACCGAATCGGGCATCGGGCTCCGGGTCGTGCGCGATGGGGCCATCGGATTCGCCGCCACCGTCGCCTCCGACCTCGAGGCCGCCGCTGGCCTGGTCGATGAAGCACTGGGGATGGCCGCCGTCGCCGCCCGGGCGGCGCGCGACCGGGTCGTGTTGGCCGGTGAGACCGGCCACGGCGAGGTCAGCTGGAGCTCGCCTTACCGTCGAGACCCAGTCAGCGTGCCTCTGAAAGAGAAAGTCGGCCGGCTCTCGGATTGGAGCGACCAGATGCTGGCCGCTCCGGGCATCGACCACGTCTCGGTGGCGGTGCTCGCGGTCAGCGAGGACAAGTATCTGGCCGACCTGGCCGGCACGGTGGCCCGTCAGCACCGGGTGCGGGTGTACCCCAGGCTCGAGGCCGTGGCGCTGGGCGAAGGGGGGGACTTCGAGACCATGCGGACCCTCGCCCCGCCAGTCGGACGAGGTTGGGAGTACCTCGAAGGTGAGGGGTGGGACTGGGCGGCCGAGCTGGCCGTGCTCCCTGGGCTGCTCGCCGACAAGCTGCGAGCACCGTCAGTCACCGCCGGCCGGTTCGACCTCGTGATCGCTCCGACCAATCTCTGGCTGACCATTCACGAGTCGATCGGGCACGCCACCGAACTCGACCGGGCCCTCGGGTACGAGGCGGCCTACGCAGGCACCTCGTTCGCCACCTTCGACCAGCTGGGGACGCTGGCCTACGGCTCACCGGCGCTCAACATCGCCGGCGACCGGACCACCCCCAACGGCCTGGCCACGGTGGCCATCGACGACGAGGGGGTGGAGGCGCAGCGCTTCGAGCTCGTTTCGGGCGGCACCCTCGTCGGCTACCAGCTCGATCGGGCCATCGCCGCCGCTTGCGACCTCGAGCGCTCCAACGGATGCGCGTTTGCCGACTCACCGCTCCACGTCCCGATCCAGCGGATGGCCAATGTCTCCCTGGCGCCAGCACCGAACGGCCCGACCACCGACGAACTCATTGCCCGAGTGTCCAACGGCATCTTCATAGAAGGAGACAAGAGCTGGTCGATCGACATGCAGCGGTACAACTTCCAGTTCACCGGCCAGCGGTTCTTCGCCATCCGCAACGGTGAGCTGACGGGGCAGCTGCGAGACGTCGCCTATCAGGCCACCACGACCGACTTCTGGGGATCACTCGAGGCGGTGGGAGGCGAGGGAACGTACGTGCTCGGCGGTGCCTTCAACTGTGGGAAAGGCCAGCCCGGCCAGGTCGCGCCGGTCAGCCACGGCTGCCCCAGCGCGCTCGTGCGCGACGTGCGGGTGCTCAACACCAAAGAGGAGTCGGGACGGTGAGTCTTCCGTCCGCGCAAGTCGTCATCGAACGGGGGCTCCGTGCCTGCGGCGGAGAGGGCATTGTGATCGTCGACGAGTCGGTCCAGGCCGAGGTGCGCTTCGCCAACAACACGACGACCACCAACGGGCGTCGCCGTGACCGCCGGGTGGTGGTCATCTCGATCCGCGACGTCGGCGGTGGCCGGGCCGCCGGGGTGGCGATCGCCAGCGGTGACGTCGATGTCGAGGCAATGGCGGCGGCGGCGACCGAGGATGCCTCGAGCTCGCCCGCCAGCCCCGACGCCTCCGCGCTGGTTGAGGGCGGAGACGACCCTGACTACGGGGACGCACCAGCCGAGGGCGACCGCTCCTCTTTCGGGCCGATCCTCGAGGGGCTCGCCGCGGCGTTCGGGTCGGCCGCGGCGGAAGACCGCGTCCTCTCGGGGTTCGTCGAGCACCAGCTCGACACCACCTACCTCGGGAGCTCGACCGGGCTCCGGCGGCGACACGTCCAACCGACCGGGGCGCTCCAGCTGGTCGCCCGCAGCCAGGACGGCACCCGCTCGGCCTGGGCGGCCGAGGCAGCCGCCGACCTGTCGACCCTCGACATCGGAGCACTCGATTCCCGGCTGACGACCCGGCTGTCGTGGGCGCAGCGCAGCCTTCCTCTGCCGGCCGGCCGCTACGAGGTGGTCCTCCCGCCCGACTCGGTTGCCGACCTCATGATCGACTTGGTGAACTCGGCCAGCGGCCAGGACGCCGAAGAGGGACGCACGGTCTTCTCGGCTCCGGGCGGCAAGACCAAGGTGGGCGAGCAGCTCAGTTCGCTCCCCTTCCACCTCTACGGCGACCCGCGGGCGGGTGGGCTGGAGTGTGCCCCGTTCCTGACCGTTGCCGCCTCGTCCTCGGAGGCCTCGGTCTTCGACAACGGCATCGCCGTCGGCGCCGCCGATTGGCTGGCGTCAGGCCGCCTGGCCAACCTCCGCTATCACCGGGCCGGGGCCGAGCGTTCGGGCGCCCGGTTCGCTCCGCCGGCCGACAACCTGATCCTCGAGCTGGACGGGGCCCAGGGCTCGACCGAGGACCTGGTGGCCCGGATGGACCGGGGCCTCCTCCTCACCTGCCTGTGGTACATCCGCGAGGTCGACCCGAAGACCCTCCTGCTCACCGGGCTCACTCGCGACGGTGTCTATCTCGTGGAGCGGGGCGAGGTGGTGGGCGCGGTCAACAACTTCCGGTTCAACGAGAGTCCGGTCGATCTTTTGGCCCGGACCCTCGAGGTGGGCGAGAGCCAGCGGGCGCTCGGTCGGGAGTTCGGCGAGTGGGTCAACCGGACCCGGATGCCACCCCTCCGAGTGGCCGACTTCAACATGAGCTCGACCAGCGCCGCCAGCTGATCGGCTGGACGGGGTTCCCCCGTGGGCACCGCGGCTCGAGCTCCTCTCACTTCGGGCCGAGCACTGCTGTCGCTTCGCCCTCCCGTGCCCACGGACAACCGAGCTCCTACCCTGGGGTCTCAGGGCTGTGGACCGCGTCTTGCCAATCAACGCCTCGGCCACGTCGCTTGAGCAGCGCTGCCCGGAAGCATCGGCACGAGGTGATCTGACCGTGGTGCTGGAACTGGTCGACGCCACTGCGTGGGACCTGCCCGAAGCCACCCTACGTGCGTGCTGCGGCGAGAACCCCATCGCTTAGGCGGTCGAGATCAACCATGTCGAGTGACGTCACCACCAGGTCCGCCTTGGCGCGTCTGAGCATCTCCGCGTCTCCATGGCGAGCGATGCCCAGTCCGGCCATCCCTCCCGCCTTGGCAGCCTGGATGCCCGACACCGCGTCCTCGACAACGAAGCACCGTTCCGGCGGCCGGCTGAGCTCGGCGGCCGCCGTCAGGAAGATCTCGGGGTCTGGCTTGCCGTGGACGAAGTCGCGGCCGGACACATCGGCGTCGAAGACCGCTTGCAGGGTCAGTCCAGGCGTGACGGACCCGTCGTGGAGACCCTCCTTCTCAGCGAACCTGTCCAGACGAATCTGATGGAGCATTGGCTCCGCGTTCTTCGACGAGGACGCGGCGGCGACGAGGATCCCTCTCTCCCGCACCTCGAGCACAAGGCGGAGCGCGTCGGGATAGGCGGTGAACTCCCCTTCATCGATGAGCCCGACCACCATTGCTTGCTTGTTATCGGCGTAGGTTTTCAGCCGGCGGTCGACGTCAGGGACCTTGAAGTACTCGAGCACGGCGCGGGCGCCGGCCTCCCGCGGCTTGCCCGACATCAACTGCTCGTAGACCTGCGGAGTGAACGCGTCGGGCGACCAGGTCGTCTCGGGGCGAATGTCACTCCACGACCCTTGCATCAGTACCCGGAGCGACTCCCGCCAGGCCCGTTCGTGTGGTGAGTCGACGAGTACCCCGTCGACGTCGAAGATCGCTGCCTCAAAGCCCTCGGACATTTTCTTCCTTCTCTCGAGCTTCGTGTCTGGACGACGTCCCAGTCGTTGGGAACGAGCAATGCTGTCCCGGGAGGAGCTCCTCGACTTGTCCACCGACCGCGACCCGGATGGGCCCGTCGACGCCCTCGGGAAGCGCAGCAACGGTCAGCTCCGTTCCGTTGAGGCTCAACTGGAGCGGAACCCCACGGAACTGCATCCGGAACGACAGGCCGTCGAGGCGGTCCGAGAGTCGCGGGGAGAACGACAGGACGTCGTCGCGGATCTCGGTGCCGAGAAATCCACGCTGGATGAGATCGAGGGTGCCGGCCATGACGCCGAGGTGAATGCCCTCCTTGGTGGTGCCGCCCTGGATGTCGCCGATATCGCTCTCGAGCGCCACCAGGAACCTCGTCCAGGAACTCTCGGGATCTACCTCGGCGAGGGCGCCGGCATACGAAACGAAGCTCAGCGTGGAGCCATGGGACGTCCGGCGATCGTAGTAGTCGATGTTCTTCCGGATTGTGTCGGGACTGAACTTGTAGCCGAGCCGCTCGAACACGCTGGCGAGCTCGTCTTTCGAGAACAGGAAGAACAGCATGACGACGTCGGCCTGCTTGGACAATTTGTAGCGGGCGGGGTCGTCGCCCTCGGCCTTGAGGATGCGGTCGAGACGCTGAATCTTCCCGTCGTAGCGCTCTCGGTAGGCGTCCCAGTCCAGCTCGAGCAACTGCTCGTACCCTTCAAACTGACTGATGATGCCGTCGTCGTGAAATGGCACGAACATCCGGCGAGCCATCCGCTTCCAAACATCGATCTCGTCGTCGGTCAAACCGATGCGCGCTCGCAGTGCACGGGCTCGGTGCTGCGGCAGCAGCTCGAGCACTTTCGGGGCGATGTCGGCGATCCACGCCGCCGTGATGTTGGTGTACGCGTTGTTGCGCAGCCCCCCTCCCTCGGCACCCGGGTAGGCCTCGTGGAACTCGTCCGGGCCCATCACGCCGTGTATCTCGTAACGGTCGCGCTCGGGGTTGTACCAGGCCAACGAGGCGAAGAACCGGGCGATCTCGAGCATCATCTCCGCTCCGTGATCGACCATGAACTCGCTGTCGCCCGTAACCCGGTAGTACTGCCACACGTTGTAGAAGATTGCAGCGTTGACGTGGCGCTGGTTCTCGCTGAAATCAGGGTCCCAGCGGCCCGACAACGGATTGAGGTGCACCACCTGGGTCTCCTCGGTTCCGTCACTGCCGCTCTGCCAGGGGTACATGGCCCCTCGGTACCCAGCAGCCTGCGCCGCCCGACGAGCCTCGCCCAACCGGCGCGCCCGATAAAGCAACAGATGACGAGTGGCCCGTGGCAAGCGGTGACTGAGGTACAACAGGACGTAGAGCTCGTCCCAGAAGACGTGGCCACGGTAGGCCTCGCCGTTCAAGCCGCGGGCGCACACGCCCGAGTCGACCTCGGCGACGTATCCCGAGCAGACCTGGAGGACGTGCGACGCGTGCAACCGCAAACGCAGCTGCACGGCGGCGTCACTCGGCAGCGCAAGATCGGACATCTCCCACAGTTCCTCCCAGACCTGACGGTTCTCACTTACCGCCTCCGGGAAGGGGGGGAAATGGCACACCGCGTTGCCCGCGCTGGCCAACGGCTCACTGATCGCGTAGTCGCGTGAGGTGTAGAAAGCGACCATCTTCTCGACCCGCACGGAGTCGCCTTGCCGGACGTCGAGCGTGATGACCTGCTGGATGTAGTCCTCCATCTGATAGAGCTCTCGTTGGACGTCCATCGCCGCGTCACCCGAGTACACCTTCGTGCGCGCCGCCTCGGCCACGTAGATACGCGACTGGCGAGTGCGGGCCATCAGCGCGATCACCTCGGCTCCGTAGGTCCGCGGCAAGCCCGGCCCCAGGTGTCGTCCTTCCAGCTGCCCGTAACGGGCCACCCCGGCGTTGGTGACCCGCCCGTCGAGCGCCGAGACGATCTCGATCTGACCTGACCAGTTCTCCGCGGTGACCGTCCACTCGATCGCGGCCAGGTGCATCTCGGCCATGCTGACGAACCGACGGCTGCGCAATGTCGTCTCCCGGTCGGACCGGTCGCGAAAGCGGATCGTTCTCGCCACGACGGCCGCCTTGACGTCGTACTCGTGGCGATAGGAAACCAGGTCGACGTCGTCGAGACTGACCACCTCCCCGCCCTCGATGCGCAGCTGGAGCACGGCCCAGTTGGGGAGGTTCACGAGATCCTCGTTGAGGACCGGAATCCCGCCCATGATGGTGGTCTCGCGGTTGTAACCGCCGTGGGTGTACGTCCCCGGGTAGTGCACACCGTCAGCGTCCTGCCACTCGGCGAACCCGCGCGTGCAGAAGTAGCCGTTACCCGTCGAGGTGAGCGCCTCCCGCAGGCCTTCTTCTGCCGCCTCATAGCCGTTGTAGACAAGCGAAAAGTCAGAACTAGCCGTGGGAAGGCTCATAGGCTGCAGATCCAATTGGTCTTAGGCACTCGGCGTTGTCAGCGCGCCCAACCCATGGTTGGCGTAGGTCAGCATCTTCTTGAGAGCGTACTGGGCCTCCTCGAGGCGCCCAGCAAGGGTCAGAGCGTCCTTGTAGACGATCGAGCAGGAGGTCACTCCGATCCCAGTAGGGGGACACGCTCGGGTTGTAGCGGTAAACCAGCCCATCGGTTACCAGCTCCTCCTCGGTATTCGACCTGCAATCGACCGCCCCTGCGTGCAAACCACCTAGCCAGACGCCAGTATGCCCCCGTGGATACACCTGCGGTACTGGTCGTCAACACCTCGGGGGTCATTCAGTCGTGGAGCCAGGGAGCTGAGGATCTGCTCGGCCACCCGTGGTCCGCGGTCGTGGGCAAGACATTGGATGTGATCGTTCCCGAGGACTTCCGGGAACGCCACTGGGCTGGGTTCCACCGGGCTATGACGAGTGGAAGCTCGTTCATCGACGGACAAGCGGCCATCCTTCCCGTGCTCTGTGGCGATGGACAGGTCCATAGCCTGGCGGGACGGCTGTCACTCTTGCGCGACCCCGCCGGCCGCGTTGTGGGTGCTATGGCCATATACACGAGTTTCGATCGCCTGGAGTCTCAGCTACCGGTACTAGGTGGTTGAAAGGACTATGTCGGGCCCTCTTTGCACCGGCTTCGTCATCGAGCGGCTTCGAGAGGTGGGCAGCCCGCGGCCTGAGGACAAGTGGCACCGGATGCCCATGTTCCTCCACCTCGCAGCCCGGCGGTCGTGACGACTGCTCGGCCGGACCACGTGTCGCAACGCCGCGGCGCGCTCGATCCGTCGCTGGCCGAACACGATTCGCGCTTGCCAGCCGGGTCTCGACGGCTTAACCCGGCCTAGCTCCGCGGCACGTCCTTCCAAGCCACTTCCCTGTCGGCGCGGGGCTCACCAGGCAGGCCGAGCACCCGCTCACCAAGAATGTTCTTCATGACTTCCGAGGTGCCGCCCTCGATGGAGTTGGCCCGAGTCCGGAGGAACTGCCGGTGCACATCGGGGCCCCCCATGCCCACCCCCGAGGGCCGGATCCTCGGGTAGGTCGAGGAATGCAGCATCCCCTCAGCCCCCATCAGCTCTACCGAGAACGAGGAGATCGCCTTGTTCTGTTCGGCGTAAGCCAGCTTGCCGACCGAGCCCTCGGGTCCGGGGGTGCCTTTGCGCCGCAGATCGGCGGCTCGTTGGTTGGTGAGCCTGGTGGCCTCGCTCGAAACCCACAGCTGCATGAGCCGGTCGCGCAGTGCCAGCGCGTGTGGCGAGGAGTCGCCCCCCCAACGCTTCTTGAAGAGCGAGACCGCCACATCGATCGGGCCGGCTCCTCGCCTCGACACCCCGCCGCCGATGGACACCCGCTCGTTCATGAGGGTGGTGATGGCGGTCCGCCAGCCCTCGCCCTCACCACCCAACCGGTCGTTGTCGGACACCCGGGCGTCGGCGAAGAACACTTCGTTGAACTCGGCCTCTCCGGTGATCTGGTGCAGCGGGCGCACCTCAACGCCTGGGGCGTGCATGTCGATGAGCAGGCAGGTGATCCCCTGGTGCTTGGGCACGTCGGGGTTGGTCCGCGCCAGCAGGAGGCCCTTGGACGCGAGATGGGCCACGGTCGTCCACACCTTCTGGCCATCCACCACCCACTCGTCACCGTCTCGGACCGCCCGGGTCGACAGGCTGGCCACGTCGGAGCCCGAACCCGGCTCGCTGAAGAGCTGGCACCACACCTCTTCGCCGGTGAACAACGGCCGCAGATAACGCGCCTTCTGCTGTTCGGTACCGTGCACGACGAGGGTGGGGGCCACCATCCCGTGGCCGATGACGTTGCGCATCGCCGCCGAGGGCGCCCCGGCCTCGGTCAATCGGGTCGAGACCCGGGCCTGGAGGGCCGGCTGGACCCCGAGGCCACCCTCGCCCTCGGGGAAGTGGACCCAGGCCAGGCCGCGGTCGAACTGCGCGCCGAGGAAGGTGACGGGATCGGTCTCTTTGGGTGGGTAGTCGGCTAACAGCCCGTCCACCAGGCGGTCGACGAGCTCGGTGTCAGTCCCCAAGGCGGTCACGGTGTCCCCTTTCGTTGCACCACCTACCCTACCCTGGCCCCATGAGCAGGGCCTTGCCGGTCGGAGTTGTGGCTATTGGGGCCACGGTGTCATGGTGGGCGGGCGGGTTGCACCGGGACCAGACAGCCGCCCACCTAAGCGTGCTGGTGGCGATCGCTCTCGCCGTCGCGGCCGCCGTCGGTTTCGGGATCGGGCGCCAGGCGGTCACCGCCCGGGCGTGGGTGAAGGGGCCCTTCGATCTCTCCCGACACCTGGACGAGGACCCGGCCCAGAGCCTGGCCGCTGCCATCTGGGCGGTGCTCCTCATGTCGGTGATCGCTTGGGACCTCAACAGCTTCGTGCACCAGAGCCACGATCTGCCCACGCTGAGCTCCATCTTCGGGCACCTGACATCGACTCACGCCGGGCGGTCGGTGGTCTTCGCCGCTTGGCTGGTCCTCGGCGCCACGCTCGCGCTGGGTTGGCGGCGGCGATGAGCGCTGGCGCGGCGGTGTGGCTGGTCCTCGGCGCGACCCTGCTGGGCTGGGGCATCTTCTCGGGTCTGCGGCGGGACCTGCCGGGACCCCTGGCCCCGATCCGCTGGTTCGCCCAGTCGTGGCTGGGTCGGGCCCTCGCCCTATGTGCCTGGGGCGGTGCCGGCTGGCATCTGTTCTGCCAACGCCCCTAAGGCGTCCTCGATCCCCCGGTGGAAGGTCGGGTAGGCGTAGATCATCGTGGACAGAGTCGACAGCGGCACCGCGGCATGCACCGCGAGGGCCAGCAGCGAAAGCACCTCGCCGCCCATCGGGCCGATCGAGGTCGCCCCGACCAGCACACCTTCGTGTGGGTCGGCCACCAGCTTGATCAGCCCAGCGTTGCCGACCTTGTGGATCCAGCCGCGAGCCGATTGGGGCACCTCGCTCGTTCCCACCGCCACCGCGCCGAGGCGGCTTCGCGCCTCGGCCTCGGTGAGGCCGACCGAACCGACCTCGGGGTCGGTGAAAGTCACCTTGGACAGGGCCCGATAGTCGGCCGGCGGCCCGGGTTGCCCCAGGATGTCGGCGACGGCGATGGCGGCCTGGTACATGGAGACGTGCGTGAAGGCTCCCTTGCCGGTGACGTCACCAATGGCCCAGACCCCTTCGGCCACCCGCATTCGGTCATCGACCGGGATGGCCCGGGCCCCTTCGTCGAGGCCGATCGTGCCCACCTTCAGCCCGGCGAGGTCGGGACGGCGGCCGGTGGCCACGAGGAGCCGCTCGGCCACCACCTGACCCCCGCCGAGCGCGACGGTGAAGCGCCGGTCGTCATGGGCCACCGAACCAATCTCGGCCCCGAGGTGTACCTCCATGCCCTCGTCGCGCAGCACGTTGGCGATCAGGGACGAAGTCTCGGGCTCCTCGAGCGAGAGCAGGCGGGGTGCGGCCTCGAGGACGGTGACGGCAGCCCCGAAGCGCGAGAAGACCTGGCCGAGCTCGAGGCCGATCGACCCGCCGCCGAGCACAGCCAGGGAAGCCGGCACCGCCTCTGCCTCGATTGCTTCCCGATTGGTCCAGTAAGGGGTGCCGGCGAGACCCTCGATGGGTGGTGCCCACGCTCGTGTGCCCGGGTTAAGCAGCACCGCCCGCCTGGCCACGAAGCGCTCCTCGCCGACGACCACTCGGCCGGGTCCGTCGAGATGGGCCCAACCCCGCGCGAAGCCCGCGCCCCGGGATCGCAGACGATCGACAGCGACGGTGTCGTCCCAGTTGTCGGTGGCCTCCTCCCGGATGCGACGCGCGACCGGGGCGAAGTCAGGGACCACATCGGCCTGCCCGGCCATGCCCGGAATGCGGCGGCCCTCGGCGAGCAGGTTGGCCGCCCGGATCATCATCTTCGACGGAACGCAGCCCCAGTAGGGGCACTCCCCACCGACCAGCTCGGCATCGATCCCGACCACCTCGAGCCCGGCCTCGGCCAACCGACCGGCGGCGTCCTCGCCACCGGGACCGAGCCCGACCACCACGACGTCCACCGTAGGCATGGACCGAAATGCTACGAGGCTGCCCTACTCCTCCATCCAAGTCCGCAGGCGCTTGCGCCCCGCTCGGTCGAAGCGAACCCGCCACTCGCACCACCAGGCCCGCTCGCTCTGGCGAGCCCGCTCGAGGAGCTGGCCGGCGAGGAGATCCCAGCGCATCCCCGCCGCGCCGGCCGCGTGACGGAACCATTCCTGGCCAAGCGACGTCTCGGCGATCCGGTCGAGCGCCCCGCG
Source organism: Acidimicrobiales bacterium (assembly GCA_040414865.1). Lineage (GTDB taxonomy): Bacteria > Actinomycetota > Acidimicrobiia > Acidimicrobiales > RAAP-2 > Palsa-461. The sequence goes on along the minus strand of JBEDUR010000165.1, from coordinate 30,961 downwards.
TGCTCGGCCCAATTCGTCAGCCCAATGCTGGCCGTTCTGGTCGAGCTCCGCCCCGTGACGGACCCGGTCGAGGCGGGCGGCCAGCCGATGCCGGTCTTCGTCGCTCGGTGCCTGGCTCGCGGTCCTGGCGACCATCTCGAGCCCGCGCCACTCCCGGCGCAAGGTCCGGTGCAGGTCCTCGGGCCCGAGGTACGGGCGAGTCAGGTCGCGCACCATCCGCTGGTAGCGGCCCGAGTCCAGTAGGTCGACCAGCCGGCGCTGGGCCCGGGCACGCTCGTGGGACAGCTCGGCCAGGAGCCCGGCCCGAGCGCGCTCGTCGTGGCCGTCCAGAACCTGGCGACGGGTCCAGCACACCAGGGCGTCGGTGTCGACGACGTCGCCGATCGCCTGCTCCATCCAGCGCAGCTCCCGGCGGAGCAGCCACACCCAGTCGGGAGCGAACCGGGCGTTGGCCAAGGCCAAGCGGGCCCGCAACCGCCTCAGGTCCAGGAGGGTCGCCCGAGCTCCGATCAGATCCTCGGCTCGCAGCCGCTCCTCGACGCGCGCGAGCACCTTGGACATCGCCGGCGGTGAGCCGCCTCGGTGTGGCGGCCAAGAAGGCGCCACCCGACTCATCCGGTGCTCGGGATCATCAGGTCGTCGAGATCCCCCCGTCGACGGGGATCACCGCGCCGGTCAGGTAGGCGCCGGCCCGCGAGGCGAGGAAGATCGTGGCGCCGGCCATGTCGTCGGGCCGCCCGATCCGCTTCATCGGAGCCGAGGCGGCGATCTGGTCCCCGAAGTTGCGCAGGGTCTCGGCCATCATCTTGGACTCGAAGGGGCCCGGCGCGATCGCGTTCACCGTGATCTCGGGGGCGAGCTTTTGGGCCAGGTGCCGGGTCAGCATGTGCACGGCCGCTTTGGAGGCCGAGTAGGAGTACGTCTCCATGTGCGGCACCCTCAGACCGTCGATCGAGCCGATGTTGATCACCCGGGCCGGATCGTCCTCCAGGGCAGCCGCCCGCAGCTGCGGAAGAAGGAACTTGGTCAAGTGGAACACGCCGCGCACATTGACCGACAGGGCCCGCTCCCAAGCGGCCTCGTCGAACTCGGCCAAAGGGGCTCCCCACGTCAACCCGGCGTTGTTCACGAGGATCTCCAGCCGCTCCTCGCGCGCCGAGATCTGCTCGGCCAACTGCCGGCACCCCTCCTCGGTCGAGAGGTCGGCCTGCAGGGCCACGCACTCGCCGATCTTGGCCAGCTCGGCCGCCGTCTCTTCACTGGCCGTCTGTTTCCGGGCGGCGATGTACACCCTTGCTCCGGCCTCGACGAACCCGGTGGCGATCATCTTCCCGATCCCCCGGGATCCCCCGGTCACCAGGGCCGTCTTGTTCTCGATGGAGAAGAGCACGCCCCATCTTGCCAGCTCCGGCTGTCGGGGTTCCTCTCCGGCCGGCCCGGGAGGCTCAGGTGGTGAGCAGGCCACCGTCGACGGGCAGGATCACCCCGCTCACGTAGGAGGACGCGGCCGAGGCTAAGAAGACCACGGCGGCGGCACACTCATCGAGCTCCCCGGTCCGACCCATGGGGACCCGTCGCTCGACCATGCGCTCGAGGTAGCCCGGCAGGTATTGCTCGGTCATCTCGGTCGGGAAGAACCCGGGGGCGATCGCGTTCACCCTGATGCCTTTGCGGCCCGTCCATTGCTGGGCGAGATCCCGGGTCAAGCCGATGATCGCCGCCTTCGACGCCGAGTACGCCGCCTGGGGTAGCTCGGCCGTGGTCGACCCGAGCACGCTGCCGATGTTGATGATGGATGACCCGCGGGCCATGACGGCCGCTGCCGCCTGGGCCATCCAATAGGAGCCGTAGAGGTTCACCTCGACAACCCGGCGGAACTCCTCGGGCTCCTCGTGGGAGGCAGGCAACGCGGTGCCCATGCCGGCGTTGTTCACCAGCACATCGAGGTGGCCGAACGCCTCGAGGGCCCGGGCGACCAGCCGGCGGCACTCCTCGGGCGAGGTCACGTCGGTCACCACCGAGACAGCTCGTCCACCCGTCGTCTCGACCAATGCCTCGGTGGCCGCCAGCCCGTCCCGGCGCCTGGCCCCCAGGACCACGTCGGCCCCGGCCTCGGCCAGCGCCCGGGCGAAGGCGACGCCCAAGCCCGAAGACGCGCCGGTGACGACGGCCACCTTGCCGTGGAGGGCGAAGCGCTCGAGGATCGACACTGGGTGCTCTCGACGTGCTCAGGCGTCAGTCAGGCGGCCATGGAGAAAGTCGTCGTAGGCCGACAGGTCGAGCAGTGACCCGAGAAGTTGAAGAGGGTGAACCACATCGAAAGTATCCCTAGCCGTTCTCCAACAACGCCAGCAGGCAGAACCCCGCCATCACCGCCATACCCGCATGATCTCGGCGATGACGCCTGACAACAAGACAAAGACGCGACACCAAACCGCAGGTACGACGCCCCGCTCCGGGCTGCGAATTGCTCGGCTAGTCCAGGCAATCGATCTACTTGGTCGCAAGGAAGGAGGCAGAAGCGTTCGCAGTACGAAAGACTCCTTCTCTGGCAATGATTTCCTCGATCAACGGTCGAACAATGGCCTCCACCGCATCCCAGTCCACCCGTTGGCCCAAGTAGATCTCGATCGGTCCCCGAACGCTTTCCATCGACGCAAGCACCGGCCCGGTGGTGGGTATGGCGAATGCCGCCACGTTTCGACGCTCCTCAACCCGCTCGAACACCGTTCCCACGATCTCGGTGGCGTTCTCAGCCGCGAAACTGAGACGTGGAAGCCAATCGTCTGCAGGACACCCGGTCACGGCGGCCAGCGCATAGCCGAGAAGGTCGCTCGAGGTACGCCGGAAGTTCAGCACGTTCGTGGTTGCGAGCAGATGACCACCTGGTTTGAGGACGCGGTGGCACTCTCTCAGAGCAGCCTGATGGTCTGGGACGTGGTACAGCATCCACAGGCAGAGCACGACATCGAAGCTCTCGTCAACAAAGGGCAGGCGTTGGATGTCCCCGCCGATGAGCGGCACGTCAGGACCGATCAGGTTGTGGGCGTCAGCGAGCATGCCCATCGACAAATCGAGACCAATAGGCCTCCGCACGCCGAAGTGCTCAGAGATCGTGCGGATCCAGGTTCCGTTCCCACACCCAGCATCAAGGACCCGCTCTTCGCCAGTCCAGGGCACCTGATCGATGAGCATGCCTCCGGACGAACGCTCGGGATCCGGGAAGTCGAAAAACGCCTGGCGCTTTACGAGGTTGGTGGCTGATGCGTAGTTCTCGCGCTGACCACGACCCGCCGATGCTTCACCGACTCGGTCGTTGGTGGTCACACGGCAGAAAGTAGTGGCGTATCGGGTGCTCTCGACGTGCTGCTCAGGCGTCGGTCAGGCGGCCATGGAGGAAGTCGTCGTAGGCCGACAGGTCGAGCAGGCCGTGGCCCGAGAAGTTGAACAGGATGACCTCCTCCCGACCCTCCTCCTTTGCCCCGAGCGCCTCGTCGATGACGGCCCGAACGGCGTGACTGGTCTCGGGGGCCGGGACCGTCCCTTCCGTCCTGGCAAACTGGACGGCTGCTTCGAACACCTTGCCCTGGGGGTAGGCGGTCGCCCTCATCCGTCCGTGCCTGACCAGGTTGCAGATGATGGGGGCGTCGCCGTGGTACCGCAGGCCGCCGGCATGGATCGCCGGCGGGACGAACTCGTGCCCGAGGGTGTACATGGAGAGCAACGGGGTCATGCCGACGGTGTCGCCGAAGTCGTAGTCGTAGCGCCCCTCGGTGAGCGTCGGGCACGAGGTGGGCTCGACCGCCAGCAGCTCGACGGCGTCGTCGGGGACGAAGGGCAGCGCGATCCCGCCCAGGTTGGACCCGCCTCCGCAGCAGCCGATGACGATGTCGGGACGCTCTTCGCCGGCCAACGCCAGCTGCTCCTTGGCCTCGAGGCCGATGATGGTCTGGTGCAGAAGGACGTGGTTGAGGACCGAGCCGAGTGAGTAATGCGAGTCCTCGCGGCTTGCCGCGTCCCGTACCGCGTCGGAGATGGCCGTCCCGAGCGAGCCGGGGTGGTCCTCGTCGTCGATCGGTGAAGGGACCACCGAGCCGCCCCAAGTCTCCATCATCACCCGGCGGTAGGGCTTCTGGTTGTACGAGGCCCGGACCATGTACACCTTGCACTCCTGATCGAAGAGGGCGGTGGCGAAGCTCAGCGCGCTCCCCCATTGCCCGGCTCCGGTCTCGGTGGTGAGCCGGCCGATCCCCTCGGCCTTGTTGAAGTAGGCCTGGGGCACGGCGGTGTTCGGTTTGTGCGAACCGGCCGGCGAGACCGACTCGTCCTTGTAGTAGATGCGGGCCGGCGTCCCCAGCGCTTCCTCCAGCCGGCGGGCCCGGACGAGCGGAGTCGGCCGCCACAGCCGGAGGACATCGAGGACGGCACCGGGTACGTCGATCCACGGCTCGGCCGAGACCTCCTGGGCGATCAGCGCCATCGGGAACAACGGGGCGAGATCGTCGGGACCGACCGGCTCGCGAGTCGCCGGATGGAGCGGCGGGTCGAGCGGGGCCGGCAGGTGCGGGGCCACATTGAACCAGGCCTCGGGGATCCGATCGCTTGGCAGCGTCCAGCGCATGGTTCCTCCTCTGTTCGGCCTTGTCGGCGCGAACTGTACCGCCGGCCCTCTGGGTAGACCCCGCCCGGGAGAGCGGCGGGGGTCCATCTACGATGCACCGGATGCGAAGCGCCCCCCTCTTCGGTCGGATGGTGGTGGCGGGTCTCGCCGTTGTGGTCGCTGCCCTGGCCGTCGTGGTTCCCGCGGCCGCCGCCCCCCGCCGGCCGCTCCCAGCCGGGGCGACACCTTCATCGATCGCCACCATGCCTTGCCGGCCGAAGACCCAGAGCGAGCTGGCCCAGGCGTTGGGCGAGCGGGCCACGGTGGCCCGGCCGAGCTGGAAGAACCATCGCTACAGCTGCACGTACGCGTACCGGAGTGGCTCCTACACCCTCTCGATCCAAGAGCTCTCCAGCTGGAATGAGACCTTCACCTACTACCGGTCGTTCAAGCGGACGATGGGCGAGCTGCGGCCTCTAGCCAACCTCGGTCAAGGCGCCTACCAGACCAAAAACGGCGACGTGGTCGTGCGCAAAGACTGGAAGGTGCTCCTGGTCGACGTGGGCAAACTGCCGGCCCGCTTCGGTGTCCCCGCCACCGCGGCGCCATACGTGGCGGTGACCGTGGCCGACGTCATCTTGGGCTGCTGGGCTGGCGACTGAGCCTCAGACCGTCATCTTGTTGTTGGGCGGCACCGTCGAGGTGTACATGAGCCCGAGGCACATCTCGTCCGAGGACCCGTCACCCCAGGTGACGAAGTGGGGCGCGACCCTGCGCAGCAGAGGGAGCTCCTGGCCAAGCTGCGCGTTGTAGGTGCAGTTGACCTGGACCTTGTCGCCGGGAACCACCCTGATCGGGGTCGACATGTTGTAACCCCGCTGGAAGTCGAAGTTGTAGTGGCCGACGTTGAGGATCGTTCGTTGGTTCGGCATCCCCGGGTTCAGCACCATGGAGAAGCTCACCCCGAGCAGGTGCATGTGGGCGGCGGCCCGCACGATGTAGCCCGCCTGGGAGACCGGCCACTCACACGAGGTCGAGTCTCCGGCCGGCGGGTTGGCGATGCCGCGGCCGCAGACCAGCTCGAGCCCGTTGACGAACTGTTCCGCTTGCGGGCCGAAACGCTGACCGAGGTTGGCCAGTGACGCCGCTCGGCTACACAGCGGCCCGCTCGTGTCCGCCGGGCACGGGATGTCCGGCGGAGCCGGCAGGAGCTTGAGCGTGAGCGGCTGGAGCGGCGTCGCCGCGGGGACCGTCTTGAGCTGCAGGGAGTTCCGCACCGGCTTGTCCCCGACGAGCAGGTTGTAGTGGACCTGCATCACCACGAGGCTCCCGGCGGGCAGATAGATCCCGGTGCCCATCGGGAGCTTGGAGTCCCCGGCGCCGGGAGCCCACGCGGCCAGCCACGGGGTGTTGGAGATCTGACCGAGGCCGGTGTGGGGGATCGGCGTCTCGCCGAAGCACGACCACCCCTCCCCGTTCACGTTGGCCGTCTCGGCCGCCTGGGCCAGAGCCGGCGGAACCAAGAACAAAATGGCGTGGTGGTCTTCCTTCGAGCCGGGGAAGAACTGGCTCGAGATGATGTACGAGTCTTGCGTCACGTGCGGGTTGAGCAACGTGCAGTGGTAGTCGTCGGTCGCCCCCGGCGGCGCCTGCGGCGTGTAGGCCTTGGCCTGGGCGACGGTGATCGTGCTCACCCGAACGCTGCCCTGGGCGCTCGCCGGCCCGGAGCCGAACACGGCCATGGAGGCCAGGACCAGAATGGGGACCGCGATTCGTAGCAACCGGGCAGCTCGCATACCGTTCACGCTAGCCAAAACCCGGGCTCGGCACCCGGACACGGGGGCGCCTGCGCTGAGCGGTCACCAGTCAGCTCAGCGTGCGATCCACCACAAAGGAGCGCTCGTGGGAGCCCTGGGTCACCGTGACCCGGAACTGCCAGGCTCCCGGGCCGAGCACCGTGTAGGCGATGTAGTGCCCGGGGCTCAACCTGACCATCCGCAGGGGAACGGCGGGACCCGTGGCCGGCACGGCCAGCACCGCCGGGGTGCCGAAAGCGGTCCCCGGGGCGCCTGGGTCGGCGAAGACGAGGTGGAACTGGAGCACGCCGGCATGCTCGGTGTTGAGGTAGACCTCGGCGCTGGCCCCGGCGGGCAGGTTGACCGTCGTGATGTCGTAGAAGGCGCCGAGCAGGGGCTGACCCCGGCTCGGTGAATACGCCTGAGCGGCGACCGTCCCGGCAGCGAAGAGGACCATCGGCACGAGCACCGCCGCCGCAAACCCCCGGGCGCCGCGCAACACGGCGGGTGGGGAGAGCCGGTCGACCCCAGCCTTGCCCACTCGCAGGAGCCGGAGGCTGTTGAGGACGACGATCAGACTGGAAAGGCCCATGGTGACCGCCGCCACCAGCGGGTCGAGGAGGCCGGCAGCGGCAAGGGGGATGGCCGAGAGGTTGTAGCCCATGGCCCAGCCGAAGTTCTGCAAGATGACGGCCGAGGTCGCCCGGGCGACCCCGATCGCGCCCGGAACCCCGTGCAGGTCGCTTCCGAGCAGGGCGACATCCGCGCTGGACAGGGCGATGTCGGCCCCGGTGCCGACGGCACAGCCGACGTCGGCCGCTACCAATGCCGGAGCGTCGTTCACGCCGTCTCCCACCATCACCACCCGGCGCCCCTCGGACTGCCAGTCCCGCAGTGCCGCCAGCTTTTCCTCGGGGCTCAAGCCGCTGCGGGCCTCGGTCACGCCGAGCGAGGCGGCAATGCTGTCGACCGCCGGCGCGGCGTCGCCGCTCAGGATGGCGGTCGAAAGACCCAGCTCGCTCAGCCGCTCGACGGCTGGACCGGCGTCCAGCCGAATTGGGGTGGCCACGGCGACCACCCCGATCACCCCGCCGTCGCGGGTCACCGCCACCACCGTCTCCCCTCGGCCCTGAGCGGAGACCGTGGCCGACCGGAGCGGCTCGGGGAGCTCGGAGCCCACCCGGCTGACCTCGATGCAACGGCCCTCGACGACCCCGCGCACCCCCGACCCGGCGACGGCCTCAAGTCCGCTCGCTCCGGCGGCGGGTGGGGAGGCGGCCCGGATGGCGGTGGCGATCGGGTGCTCGCTCTCGGCCTCGACCGCCCCGGCCAGCGCGAGCACCTCGGTGTCGCTCACCCCGGGGGCGGCGGTGACCGCGGTGACGGCGGCGAAGCCCTCGGTCAGCGTGCCGGTCTTGTCGAACACGACCGTGTCGGCGCGGGCCAGCCGCTCGAGGACCTCGCCGCCCTTGATCAGGATGCCGAGCGCCGAGGCCCGCCCGGTGCCGACCATCACGGCGACCGGGGTCGCCAACCCCATGGCGCACGGGCACGCGACCAGGAGCACGGCCACGGCACTCAGGACCGCAACCCCGAAGTTGCCGGCCCCGAGCCACCAGCCCAAGAACGAGGCCAAGGCCAGGGCCAGGACGCCGGGCACGAAGACTCCGCTGATCCGATCGGCCAGTCGCTGGATGGGCGGGGTGTCCCGCTGGGCCTCCTCGACCAGGCGCTGCATTCGGGCCAGCACCGACTCCGCGGCGATCGTGGACACCCGGGTCACGAGGGTCCCTGAACCATTGCGGGTCCCGCCGGTGACCGAGTCCTGCGGCCCACGATCCACCGGCAAGGGCTCACCGGTGAGCAGCGACTCGTCGACGGCGGAGGTGCCGTCCACCACCACACCGTCCAAGGGGACCACCTCGTTGGGGCGGACACGCACCAGGGCGCCGACCGGCACGCTCTCGGGTGAAACGAGACGCCCTTCTTGGTCGTCTGGGCCGGTCACCACTCTCGCCGTCGGCGGCCGCAACGCCATGAGTGAGTGCATGGCGCCGGCCGCCCGTCGGCGCGCGGCCGCCTCGATGGCCCGGCCCGTGATCAGGATGGCCATGATCACCGGGGCCATGACCCCGTGAAGCCGGGCCGCGAAGACCCCGTTGCCGCCGAGGTGGACGTGGCGGCCCCCGAGCGCGATCGCCTCGACGGCGCTCACCGCCAGCGCGGCCAGCGTGCCCACGGTGATCAGGGTGTCCATGCTGGTGCCCAGGTGGCGGAGTAGTCGGACGGTGGCCCGCAGGAACGGCCAACCCCCGGCCAGCTCGACGAAGACGCCGAGCGCGAGGACAACCCACGCCGTCGCCTGGTTCTCCGGCCCGGCCAGCGCGACCACCAGCGCGACCAGGGCCGCCGGCCAGGAGATCGCGGCCCGCAGAATCCACCGGTCTTTGTCCTTGCCCGGTTCGGTCGTGACTGACGACGAGGCCTCCGTGGCCCCGTAGCCGATGGCGTCGACCGCCGCGCAGAGCTCGGGCAGCCCGGTCGCCGCCGGATCGAAGGTGACGAACGCCCGGTTGGTGGCCAGGTTCACCGATGCGCTCAGCACCGCCGGCTGCTTGGCCAGCGTCCGCTGGACGCGCGTTGCGCACGCGCTGCAGTGCATGCCCTCGACCGCGAGCTCCGAGGTGGCGACGCCGGGTGTCGCCTCGGTGGCGACGGCCCCGACGACCGGCGCGGTCAGCACTAGATGCCTGGCTCTCCGACAGCCAGCGGGTGCGCCTCGTAGCCGAGCTCGACCACCGCCGCGCAGAGTCCCTCAGGTGAGGTGGTCTCCGGGTCGAAGACGACGGAGGCCCGACCGGCCTCCAGATCCACGAGGACCGTGCGCACGGCCGGGTCCTCGTCCAGGGTCTCTTGAATCAGGGCCGCGCAGCCGTCGCAATGCATACCCTCGATCTCGAGTTCGACGCTCGACGCTCCGGCCGACTCAGCAGCCATCTCGCCCCCAGTCCACGGTCTCGCCGACCAGCGTAATTCGGCCCGGACGGACCCGTCGTCGCCTGGGAAAGACCGTCGCTTGGGGCAGGGGTGTATGCGATGCTCTGGCCGCGTCCGACGGGGGGTGCGGGCTCCGATCGGACCTGAGGGAGAGGGAGGGGCGAGGGGTGCTCAAGGGATTCAAGGAGTTCATCCTCCGGGGCAACGTGGTCGACCTGGCCATCGCCGTGGTCGTCGGCGTGGCGTTCAACGCGGTGGTCCAGGCGCTGGTGCGCGACATCATCACGCCCCTGATCGCGGCGATCTTTGGCAAGCCAAACTTCGGCCACCTCAGCTTCCGGCTGCACGGCAGCCTCTTCACCTACGGCGACCTCATCAACTACGTCATCACCTTCCTGACCGTGGCGGCAGCCGTCTACTTCTTGATCGTCGCCCCGATGAACGCGGTCAGGGATCGCCAAAGGCGGAGGGGTGAGGAGTCCGAGGACGTACCCGACGACGTCGCGGTGCTGCGCGAGATCCGGGACCTTCTGGCCCGCGACCAGGAGAGCCGGGGCGCCTGAGCCACCTGGTTCATCCGGGCCCGGTTTCCGATCTGGCCCGGCCTCGCGCCGGCGAGCACAATGGGGCGATGACCGAGCATGCTGCCGTGCCGGCGCGGCCGGGGAGGCGGGAGAACGAGGCGCTGGCCGGACGGCTCGGCGTGCTCGCCCTCAGCCTTCGGGTCGAGCGGGCGAACGAGCTGACCCCGTCGTGCCGACGCATCGAGCTGTCAGGCGAGGACCTGGTGGAACTCGACCCCTTCCCGGGTCAGGACGTCATGATCTCCCTCGACGGCGAGAGCGAGCGCGTCCGGCGCCGGCGCTACACGATCCGCCATCTCGACCGGGCTCACGGGCGACTCGACTTGGATGTCGCGCTCCACGGGGATGGTCCCGGCATGCAATGGGCAGTCGGGGTCGGCCCGGGCCAGGCAGTCGAGGCCATCGGCCCACGCGGCAAGATCGGCCTCGACCCCGAAGCGAGATGGCATCTCTTCATCGGTGACGACTCGTTCGCGCCCGCGGCCCTCGTCATGGCCGAGGCCGTGCCCGCTGACCAGGTCGTGGTGCTCGCGATCCAGATCGACGGGGCGGAGCACGAGCAACCGAGCGATATCCGGGCCCGTGTCCTCGGTCCCCGCTGGGTGACGCGAGGCGACGCCGTCGATGGCGACCCCCGGGTACTGCTCGCGGCCCTCGAGCCGATCGCGTTGCCTGAGGGGCCCGGGCACGCGTACGTGGGCGGTGAGCACGCCCTGGTGACCACTCTGCGCGACGCACTCGTCGCCAAGGGCATGGAGTCGGACTCGATCAGCCCAAAGTCCTATTGGCGGCTCGGCCAGCAGAACGCGGCCAACGGCGAACCCAACCGAACCTGACCTCGGCGTCGGGCAAACACCCCGAGCTGTACGTGGTCGAGGCCACCGAGCTGTTCAACACGGTCGCGACGGGCCCCCTGGTCCCGCCTCCGGGCAGCCGGCGGCCGCGCCCATCCTGGCCGACCGGTTGGGTAGGGTCGCACGACCACGGCTTTGGCCGCCGTCGACGACGAGGACCGATGTGGACGACGCCCCGACCAAGCCCGGTGGCACCACGATGGGTTGCCGGCACGTCCCCGTGAGCGCGCCTGAAGCGCCGGACGGGATGCCGCAAGCGCGCCCGCCGTGCCCGACACGCCCCACGATCACCGAGTCCGGTGGCCCGAACACCATCCCCGGCTAGGCGCGGCCCGGCCGGCGAGACGGCCTCGTCCGATCACCCACGGATCCCTTGGCTGCCAGCCCGGGCGTCACGGTTGAGCGGCTGGGCGCTGCTGCCCCTGCGGGCGTTCCTTGGGGTCACCTTCTGCGTCGCCGGGATCCAGAAGCTGGCCAACCCCAACTTCTTCAATCGCTCCGACCCGGCGGGCATCTATGCCCAGATGCTTGCGGCCGAGCGGTTGAGCCCACTTCACCCCCTCCTCGAGCACCTGCTGCGGTTCGCCAGCCCGGTCGGAGTGGTGATCGCGTTCGGCGAGCTCGCCGTCGGCCTCGGCGTCCTCCTCGGCCTGTTCACCCGGGTGGCCGCGGTTGGCGGAGCGATCATCTCACTCAGCTTGTTCCTCACGGTGAGTTACTCCACATCCCCGTACTACACGGGCGCGGACATCGTCTTCTTCTTCGCCTGGTTGCCGCTCGTGATCGCCGGGTCGGGGGGCGTGCTCTCGGTCGACGCGGTGATCACCGGCCGGGCCCGGCGAGAACGCCGGATGGGCCCGGCGACGCCGGTCGCCGTCCCCTTCGCGCTGGTACAACAGATCTGCGGCCAATACGACAACGGGCGGTGCCGGGCCCTCTCGGGGTCGGCCTGCGAGCCCGGTCCCTGCCCGTTCTTGCGCAACGGGGCCGATCCCGTGCCACCAGGGCAGGCCGGCGACCTGACCAGGCGCCAGGTGGTCCTCGGCACCAGCGCGGCCGCCGCCGCCGGGCTGGCCGGGTTGGCGGTCGGAGGAGTCGCGGCCGGGCTGGGCCGGGCCGTCGGCGGGGCCAAGCCCCCGCCGGCGACCCACTCGTTAAGCCCGACCAAGCCCACCCCGAGCACCACCACGACCACCGGTCCAGGCTCCACCACGACGCGACCGACGCCACCCGGTGTCGCCATCGGGCCGGCGCAGGACGTGCCGCCCGGCTCCTCGGCCGCCTTCAACGACCCGAAGACCCACGACCCCTCGCTCGTCATCCACCTGAGCTCCGGGCGCTTCGTCGCCTACGACGCCATCTGCCCGCACGAGGGGTGCACCGTGGGCTACGTCCCCAGTCAGGACCTCATCGCTTGCCCCTGCCACGGCTCGGAGTTCAACCCGAACGATGGCCACGTCGTCCAGGGTCCGGCCCCGCACGGCCTGAGCAGCCTGACGATTGCCGAAGGCTCCGACGGCCAGCTCTACGTCCAGGGGTAGGTCAGAGGCCCGCCTCGGCCAGCGCCCGTGCAGTCAGCACCCGGGCCAGATGCCGGCGGAACTCGGGCGTGGCGTTGTTGTCTGACGGGGGCTCGAGCCCTTCGGCTGCCAGTTCGGCCGCCTCGGCGGCAGAGGCGCCTCCAGCCAGCGCCGTCTCCACCGCGCCCGCCCGCACTGGGGTCGACCCAACGTTCACGAGGGCCACGCCGGTCCGCCCGTCGAGCCGGGCAACCATCGACCCCACGATCGCCCAGTCCTGGGCCCGGCGGACGAACTTCTGGTAGGCGTGACCTTCGGTCGCCTTGGGCACCCGGATCTCGATCAGCACCTCGTCGGGAGCGAGCGTGCTCTCCAGGAAGCCGGTGAAGAAGGATGAGGCAGGGATTTCCCGCTCTCCGCCCGGTCCGCGGACCACCAGCGTCCCCCCGAGCGCCAGGACGGCGGCCGGCAGATCGGAGGCCGGATCGGCATGGGCGATGGATCCGCCGATGGTGCCCCGGTGGCGGACCTGAGGATCCCCGATTCGGCCGGCCACGTCCGACAACAGCGGCACCTCACGGGCCGCGACCGGGTCGTGGTGCAGGTCGTTGTGCCGGGTGAGCGCGCCGACGGCGACGTGGTCGCCCCGGTCGGCGACATAGGCGAGCTCGCCGAGCCGGCCGATGTCGACCAGCACGCTCGGGGTGGCCAGGCGCAGCTTCATGAGCGGCAACAGCGAGTGGCCCCCGGCGAGCAGCTTGGCCTCGTCCCCGTGCTCGACCAGGGTCGAGATGGCCTCGTCGAGCGAGCCGGCCCGCACGTAGTCGAAGGCGGCCGGGATCACCAGGCCCCCTCCCGGCTCGAACGGGCCGCATCGAGGACCGCCTCGACGATGTTGTGGTAGCCGGTGCAGCGGCACAGATTGCCTTCCAGCCCTTGGCGCACCTGAGACTCATCGAGGTCGGAGTTCTCGGTGACGAGCGAGACCGCGGCCATCACCATGCCCGGGGTGCAGTAGCCGCACTGCAGCCCGTGGTGCTCCCGGAAGGCCAGCTGCATCGGGTGGAGCTCGTCACCCTTGGCCAACCCCTCGATCGTGGTGATCGAACGACCGTCGGCCTGGGCGGCAAGCACCGTACAGCTCTTGACCGACTCCCCCTCGACCAGGACGGTACATGCCCCACAGCTGGTGGTGTCACAGCCCACGTTGGTCCCGGTCAAACCGAGCTGCTCGCGCAAGAAGAACACGAGCAGCGTGCGCGGTTCGACCTCGCGCTCGTGGGTCTCACCGTTCACCTCGAGGCTCACTCTCATCGGTTCCCTTTCGCTTCATCGATTGCGCGCCACACCCGCATCGGCGAAGTCGGCATGTCTACGTGCCGCACGCCCAGATGAGCGAGGGCATCGCACACTGCATTCTGCACTGCCGGGGTCGAGCCGATCGTCCCCGATTCGCCGATCCCCTTCGCCCCCAGCGGGTTGATCGGGGTCGGCGTCTCCATCGTGTAGGTCTCGAAGCTCGGCAGCTCGGCCGCCGAGACGAACTCGTAGTCGGCCAGTGTGGCGGTAAGCGGATTGCCCTGATCGTCGTAGCACATCTCTTCCATGAGGGCCTGGGCCACCCCCTGAGCCAGACCACCGTGCACTTGGCCCTCGGCAAGAAGCGGGTTGATCAGCCGTCCGGCATCGTCGACGGCCACGATCCGCTCCATCACCACGCCACCGGTGTCGGTGTCGACCTCGGCCACCACCAAGTGGGAACCGAATGGGAAGGTCGCCCCGGGGGCAGCGAAGTCGACCTCGGCCGAGAGTTTCTCGGCTCCAGAAGCCTGGGCGAGCTCGGCCCACGTCTCGGACGCGCTGGGCGTGCCGGCAACGTGGAAACGCCGATGGTCCTTGTCGAACTCGATGTCGGTCGGGTTGGCCTCCAGCAGATCCGCGGCGAGCTTCTTGGCCTTCTCGACGACTTGCCGGGCCGCCTGGAGGACGGCCACGCCACCGGACTGCAATGACTTGGAGGCGAACGTGCCGATCCCTCGCGGGACCACATCGGTGTCGCCGTGGAGGACCTCGACATCGTTGATGCCGATACCGAGCTGGTCGGCCACCAGTTGGGACCACGCGGTCACGTGCCCCTGGCCGTGCGGTGAGCTCCCGGTGCGGACTCTCGCCCGGCCGTCGGGGAGCACCTCCACCGAGCCGAACTCGCTCCCGCCGAACCCGTTGGTGATCTCGACGTAGCTGGAGAGCCCGATCCCGAGCTGCTTGGTCCCGCCGCTCTCCCGCCGGCGCCGCTGCTCGGCCCGCAGCTCGTCGTAGCCGGCCGCCTCGAGCACCTTGTCCAGCGCGGCCTGGTAGTCGCCGACGTCGTAGGTGGTCCCGGTCGGGGTGGTGAAGGGAAAGCGGTCACTCGTCACCATGTTGCGTCGGCGAACCTCGGCCGGGTCCATGCCGATCTCGGCGGCGAAGACGTCGACCATTCGCTCGATGGCGGCCGTCGCCTCCGGACGACCGGCGCCACGGTAGGCAACGGTCGGATTGGTATTGGTCGTCACCGAGGTATTCGAGAAGAACACCTTCTCGATGTCGTAGACGCCGGTCAACATCATCCTCGTCGCAGAGGGCAGGAACGCCCCTATGTCCGGGTACGCCCCCGAGTCCTGAGTCACCGAAAGTTTGTAAGCAAGAAGCCGGCCAGCGCGTGTCCCTCCGAGCACGGCCTCTTGGACTTGGGCCCGCCCGTGGCCGAGCGAGAGCATGGACTCGCTTCGCGTCTCCACCCAACGGGCCGGCCGCACCAGGCGTCGGGCCACCCAGGCCACGAAGAGCTCTTCGGGGTACGCGCCGATCTTGGACCCGAATCCGCCGCCCACATCGGGCGTCACCACCCGGACCTGGTCCGGTTCCAGGCTGAAAATCTCGACGAGGCTTCGTTTCACCCCGTGGGGGGCCTGGGTGGTCGTCCAGTGGGTGAGATGCCCGCCCTCCCATGCCGACGCGGCCGCCCTGACTTCGAGGGGGCAGGGGGCCACCCGCTGGTTGACGATCCGCTGCCTGACGACGACGTCGCAGGCGTCGAAAAGATCGCCGGGCTCGGTGCCCGCCTCCGGAGGCATGATCCCGGCGTTCACGAGGTCCTCGGGGATCTTGAGGACCACGTTGGTGCCGGCGGCTTCGTGGACAAGGGTCTCATTTTCGCCGGCCGTGGCCGGGTCGACGACGACCGGCAAGGGCTCGTAGTCGACAAACACGAGCTCAGAGGCGTCCACGGCCTGCTCCCGGGTCTCGGCCACCACCGCGGCGACCGTGTCGCCGACGAAGCGGACGACCTCACCAGCCAGCCAGGGTCGAACCATCGCCCGGTTGGCGAACGGTGCGCCAGGAGGCCTCGGCGCGAGGTCGACCTGGGCGGCGGTGAACACCGCTACGACCCCGGGAGCCGAGGAAGCCGCGGAGACGTCGATGGACCGGACCCGGGCATGGGCCATCGGCGATCGGACGTAGACGACGTAGAGGGCATCCTCCAGCGGCAGATCGTCCACATAGCTCCCGCCACTCGTGAGGAACTTGGGATCCTCCTTGCGCAGGACCCGGTTGCCGAGAATGCTCACGCCCCCTCCCCCGCTCGCGCCATCGGCGGGGACCCTAGCCGGACCGACGGCATCCGATGGCGAGTCCGAGATCAGGAGTCAAAGAATGTTGACTGCCCGGGAGATGACCAGGGCGACGGTGAGGAGCGAGGCGAGCGACTGGATCATCATCAGGACCTTTCGCCCAGGCTGTCAGCGGCATTGTGTCCGTCGGGCTGAACGCGGTGACGTTGGTCAACGAGGTGTAGAGGTAGTCGAGGAAGGTCGGCGACCAGTCATCGGTCGTGGCCCGCGCGCGTTCATCTGGAGGAACAAGCAGTCGGGTTTGCGACGGTGTTGATGGAGGCGAACGGCCGGACCACCACAGTCGAGTTCCTAGTACCACAGCGCGAAGACGATGATGTTGGTGAGCCATATGGGCACGGTCGCGATGACCAGAGCCTTTCCCTGCACAGGGTGGGTGGCGAGCAGCGCGTTGACGAGGTAGGCCAGCGCGATCACGTTGGCCACGTTGATGAGGGGCGATCAGGGCGATCGGGAGCCCGCGCACGAGACGCGACTCCCTGCGGTGAGGTATCGGGCTGGCCACGTAGATGGCTCCGCCGAGCACCGCCTCCAGGGTCGGAGTCACCCACTCGGGCCAAGCACGAGCCGGGACCAAAAAAATTTCTCCGCTCCCCGTCGGAATCTCCTTCGGCCGATCGACGATAGAGACATGGGCACGGGGTCGGCTCCGCTGGAGGAGCGCAACGCCTCGTTCCTGGACTTCTACGACGGTGCCCTGCCCCAGGTCTACGGGTACTTCTCGATGCGCTGCGGCCCCCAGGCCCTGGTGGAGGACCTGACCGCCGAGACCTTTCTTGCCGCCGCCTCGGCCTTCACCTCCCGGGAGTCGCCGCTGAGCCTCCCCTGGGTCATCGGCATCGCCCGCCACAAGCTGGTCGACCACTGGCGCCGCCAGGCCAGGGACGAGCAACGCCTGAACCTTCTGGCCGAGGATCCGCCCGCCCCAGCCGACCCCTGGGACGCCGAGCTGGACGCGGTACGGATTCGCCAGACGCTCGAAAGCCTGAGCGCGCACCATCGTGCCGCGTTAACCCTGCGGTACCTCGACGACCTCTCCGTCCCGGTAGTGGCGACCCACCTCTCCCGGACGGTGCACGCCACCGAGGCCCTGTTGGTCCGGGCCAAGGGCGCCTTCCGCCGCGCCTACCTCCAGCAGGAGGAAGACGATGCCTGACCCCTTCGACAGCATGACCCTGCCGCTCACCCCCATCGATCCCGACCCGGTCTTTGCCGCTCGCTTGCGCGCCCGGCTGGGACGGGTCCTCGTTCAGACGATTGGAGCATCGACCATGACCACCACCGCTACGACTCCCTCCGCCGTCGCCCCCGGAATGGCCGGCGCGGCGATCACCCCCTACCTTGCGGTCTCGGGCGCCGAGGCGGCCATCCGTTGGTACGGCGAGGCCTTCGGCGCCCGCCTCGTCGGCGCCCCGATCGTCATGCCTGACGGTTCCGTCGGGCACGCCGAACTGGATCTGGCCGGCGCCCGGCTGATGCTGTCCGATCCGAGCGAGCCCATCGGGGTGGTCGCACCCGACCCCGCCGGCGGTGCGTCGACGACGCTCCACCTCGACGTGGCCGATGTCGACACCGTGTTCAACCGGGCGGCCGGGCTCGGGGCAAGGGTGGAGCGACCCCCGACCGACTACCCCTACGGCCGGGCCGGGGTGCTGCGCGATCCGTTCGGGCACCGGTGGATGGTGATGACCACACCCCAGCGCGGGCTGCGTCTCGGCGACATCGGCTACGTGTCACTCTGGGTCCCCGACGCCAACGTGGCCGCTCGGTTCTTTTCCCGGGTGCTCGGCTGGCGGTTTGCGCCGGCCAGCGGGCCGGAAGGCCACCAGGTGGAAGGGCTCAGCATGCACCACGGCCTGTGGAGCAACGAGACCGCACACACCCTCTTTTGCTGCTACGCGGTCGACTCGGTGCACGAGGCGATCGAGCGGGTCCGAACGGCCGGCGGCACGGCCGAGGACCCCCACGTCGAGCCCTACGGCCTGATTTCGATGTGCACCGACGACCAGGGCATGAGCTTCGCGGTCTTTGAGCCGGTCGGGGGCACCACCCAAGGTCCCGGGCCGGCCGAGAACGGAGAGGTGCACGGCGACCTGGCATACGTGACCATGGAGGTGCCCAATTCGAACCGGGCGCGGGAGTTCTATGGATCGGTGCTGGGCTGGCGCTTCACTCCCGGACGGGTCGAGGACGGTTGGCAGGTGGACGGGCCCGCCCCGATGATGGGCCTGGCCGGCGGCCACGAGCCGGCGACCAACGTCCCCATGTACCGGGTGGAGGACATCTCCCGTGCCGTCGCGGCTGTGCGCGAGGCCGGTGGGTCGGCGAGCGATCCCGAGACTCAGCCTTACGGGATCACGGCGATCTGCACGGACGACCAGGGCACGCGCTTCGGCCTCGGCCAGCTCTGACGAGAGGCGGCCACACCGGCACCAGGCTTCGCCGAATAGCCAACCGGGCGAATAAATCGCTGAGGCGGCGACCGGAAATCGAGTTCCGACCACCTGGAACTTGCTTGATCGTTAGCTATGCAGCTTTTCGACCGACCACGGCGACGAGCCCGGCAGGCAGCTGCTCGTCTCCAAACGACGCCGAGACACTCGCTTCGACCCCGTAGCTTGCGAGCAGCCCGGACACCTTGGATGTGTCAATGAGGACGTTGTCATGGCGCTCATCATCTCGTCGCCATGTTCCGTCCTCACGTCGAACGAAGGTCGTCATGAGCCGTATATACCGGCTCGGATCGGGGACCGAGAACTCCGTCATCAACACCCAATCCTCTGCCCGCCAGACCTTGGGTGGCTCATCCACTCGCAGGGCTCCCCAGGCCAGGTCACAGAGATCGATCGCGATGATGCCGCCCGGTCGAAGCGCTGTAGCGATCGCGACAAGGGCAGCTTCGATCTGCGACTCCTCGTCGAGATAGTTCAATGCGTGGCCAACACCGACAATGGCGTCCGCTGAGGGAATCGGATCGTCCGGCAAGGTCAGGCGTCTGATCTCGGCCGCTCCCGGGACGTGGGATCTGGCGAGGTTGAGCATCGCTTCCGAGGCATCGGTCGCAATCACCCTTAGCCCAGCATCAACCAGGTAGGCAGTAAGCAGCCCGCTTCCGCAGCCGAGCTCGACGACCAACCCGTGGCGTTCTCGCACGGGTTGGAGGAGTTTGCAGATAGCTGGAGCACAGGCGTCGGCGTGGAATCCGAAGCCCAGATGATGGACGAGCGCCAGGTCGTCGCGGTAGTAGGGCACCTCTGGTTGGGGCCTCGATTCCATGAGGGCAAGTCTCGCGGACTTGGCGCGCTCGGGGTCACCGATGGCGCGCGTGGTGCGGGGATCGCCCACTGTGCTCGCTGTTCGATTCGACTCGCTCCTCACCTGACATGGTGTTACCGGTAGGGTCGACGATCATGGCCGAGATCGCATCCTTTGATATCGCCGACCCGGTCGAGCTCTGGGAGAGTCTCGGGTTCCTCGTAGAGGCGGGCGCCAGCTGGGTCAGCGGGATTCGACACCAGCTGGGCTCGGCCGGCCGCGGGATCTTGGCATGGACGCTGCGCGGAGCCGAGGGCCTCGACGAACTCCCGTTGGCCAGCGCCGCACCGAAGGCTCCTCGGCCGACCCCGCCCCATCCCAACGGCGTGATCGCCCTCGACCACCTCGTGATCGGAACCCCGGACCTCCGTCGCACCATCGACGCCTTCGAGAGCCATGGCGTGAGGTTGCGGCGGACCCGAGACGCCGGAACTGACGATCGCCCGAGCGTCCAGGCCTTCTTCCGGCTCGGCGAGACGATCGTCGAGGTCGTGGGCAGGCCGAACGAGCAGGGGTCGGGACCGGCGCGTTTCTCCGGCCTGGCCTTCACCGTCTCGGACCTCGACGCCACGGGGTACTTGCTCGGCGATCGTCTCCGGCCGGCGAAAGCCGCAGTCCAGCCCGGGCGTCGAATCGCCACCTTGGACTGGGCTGCTGGTGCAACCGTTCCCATCGCGTTCATGTCGGCTGAGACCAGGTTCCGCCCGTAACCCGCTTGGTCCCGGAGGTCCCGCAGAGCGTCGAAGGTTATGCTGCGGGCCGCCCTGGACAGGCCCTCGCGAGCCCGAGTCGCGATCGGCCCGAGGGTCCAAGGGCAAAGACAGGTGCAGTGACGGACATCAGCAGTCAGTTGATCGATATCCCGGCGGAATCAGCGGTCCTCCTGCTGACTTTGTTGGTCTTCGCCTTCGATGTCGCCGTCATCATCGCCTTCACCGTTGCCCGATACCACGAGAGCACCTCGTTGAGCTGAACAGGTAGCAGCTGTGCCAAACCGATCAACCAAGAACATGCCCGAGATCCCGAGCACCACAGGTGAGGCCTCGCCCGAGTTCCTCACCCGTGCTCTCCGCTCCGGGGGGTTCATCAGATCAGACACCAGTGTGGCCGAGATCGAGCACGAGCCGATTGGCATCGGGGTGGGGATCGTCGGTCAGGTGGCGCGGCTCAACCTCCGGTACCGGGGCGACGCCAGAGACGCTCCTAGCAGCGTGGTGATCAAGCTCCCCTCCAACCTGCCGGAGAACCGGGCAATTGGCGATCATTTCAAGTTCTACGAACGAGAGGGTCGCTTCTATCGCGAGATCGCCGGCAAGATGCCGGTCCGGGTGCCGCTGTGCTATTGGAACCACGTCGACCCCAAGACGAACAGCTTCGCCTTGGTGTTCGAAGACATGAGCGGCCGCATCAGCATCAGTCAAATAGCCGGGGCCAGCCCCTACCGAGCCAGTCAAGCGCTGGGCGCGATCGCTGGCCTGCACGCCGCCTGGTGGAACTCACCCACGCTGGACATCCTCGATTGGATGCCTCGCCTCGACGACCCCATCAACCTCGCCGCCGGAGAGCAGTATCGCCAATCATGGCCTCGCTTCGTCGAGCTCTTCGGGGACGGCCTGCCACCGGGTAGCCTCGCCCTGGGTGAGCGCATCCAGGCCGTGTTCGAGGAGCTCCTCACCATTGCCATGACCGAGGCGCCCACGACGATCTGCCACGGGGATTTCCGGTTGGACAACCTGCTCTTTGACGACGAGGCGGACGAAGACCAGGTCGCGGTGCTGGACTGGCAGATCAGCTACCGGGGCCCGGCCATCAGCGATGTCGGCTACTTCTTGTGCCAGTCGCTCGACGTCGAGACTCGCCGAGCCCACGAGGCGGCCCTCGTGCGCGAGTGGTACGACACCTTGGTCGTCCACCGGGGCGGCGAACACGGCGACGAGCTCGATGGCTATCCGTTCGACCTGGTCTGGGAGCAGTATCGCCGCTGCACGCTCGCCACCACCGTCTATCCGGTCGCCGCCGGCGGTTCTATGGACCCAGCCAACGATCGCGGCCGTGAGCTCATCGCGGTCATGGCCCAACGCGTCTTCTCGACGGTCATCCAGCTCGGAGCCGAAGGGCTCTTGTCGTAGAACCGAGCTCTTCGTACGCCGGGCGGTCCCGAAACCGACGCTGACTTCGGGAGTCTTCCCGGCGGCTCAACCGCATGGCATGAGCAGTTGAACGAGAGTGCAGAGGGGGGCGGGCGCGATCGGAGAAGCACCGAGCCGGAGACCTCTGGGTCGGGTGACGGTGCCGCCACAACGGTGCCAAGATGGCGACACGTTCGAACGGTTCACCGACGAGGCCAGGCGAGTTCTGGTTCTGGCCCAGGAAGAGGCTCGCCTACTCGCTCACGAGTACATCGGGACCGAGCACATCCTTCTTGGCGTCATCCGCGTCGAAGACGGGATTGCCGCCAGCACGCTCCGATCCTTTGGTGTCGAGCTCGACAACATCCGAGATCGCCTATACACCACCGTGGGGACATCCACGGCGCCGGTTAGCTCGCCGCCCTTCACCCCTCGCGCCAAGAAGTCGCTCGAGTACTCGCTCCGAGAGGCTCTGTCACTCGGGCATCAAACCATCTCGCCCGAACATCTGTTACTCGGGATCATCAACGAGGGATCGGGCCTCGCGGTCGAGATCCTGGTCAGCCTCGGCGTCGACGTGGATGATCTTCGCCAGGATGTCATCGACCAGGTAAGCCGACCTCCGTCATCCGGCTCGTCTCGACCCTGGCGGTCCCAACGCCTGATCAACGTCACCGGCCGCCACGGTCCGCGATGGTCACCCGTCCCGCCCGCCTGCTCGTTTTGCGGTCGCGACACCTGGGAGTCCGACCACTTCGTCTCCGTGGGAACCACGGTGATCTGCTCGACGTGCATCGTCGACGCGGGTCGGGCACTCGGAGCAGCCGATCCGACCGAGTGGCAGCTCTTTCTGCCGCCGCGGGTCTTCGGAACGGCGCCCGAGCCGACGGCACTCGAGTCGATTACCGCCGCCATCAGGGTCGCGTTCGGGTCAGAGTCGAGCGCCGAAGAGCTCTCACGAGTGATCGAGGACTTCGACGAGCTCCAGCCGTTCTGGGTGCTCGCCGCCGAGCGCCTTCCCAGCGACCAGCGCCACATCGTGCTCGATCGCGTTCGCTTTCTCGACGATTCCCACGCTGCAGTCCAGTTCCGGACGGCGTTCGCGGGGGGCAGCAACTTGCACCAAGTCGTGCTTGTCTGCACGGACCAGGACTGGCAGGTCACCGCGGCTTCTATGCGCGAGTTCATCCGCGGCTTCGGCATCCCGACACCGAGATAGTTGGATCCGGCCCGCATCGCCGCGTCGAACTGCGGCTGTTTCCCCGTCCGTGTCTCCGGTCAGGCACCCCGAGGGACAGTCAGCCCGCCAGTATTCGCCCTCGACCACGTATGTAGCCGACACGGTGGGCCGTGATCGACGTTCCGCCGCACTTGAGGCTCCAGCGTTACCGAACCCCCCCTGCCACGACGACAGGGAGGTTCGGCTCGGCTATTGATCCGATTGGTCAGTGAGTGACCGTGGTGGTAAGCGCGGGTTCCGATGCTGGCGAACACGTGACCTAGCGTGTGCCCAAGACACTCACCGTTTCGGTGACGTCCCCTGGGTAAGCTGAGCCGCCGGGAAAACCGGCGTTTACCAGCACGAACAGGACCTAGCTGAACACGGCAAGAGTTCTCGCATCGGACCTCCGATAGGGTGCCGCCGATGCCGGGATCCATCTTGGGAACACGTGTCCTGCGGGTCGAAGACCCCGAGCTGCTGACCGGCCGCGGGACCTATGTCGGCAACCTCCGAGTGCCCGGGATGACGTTTGCCGCGTTCGCCCGGTCGCCTCTCGCCCATGCCCTGGTCCAATCGGTTGACACCGCGGCCGCCGCTAAAGCGCCCCGAGTCATCGCCGCTTTGAAGGCGGACGACCTCGGCATCGCCCCTTACCACGGCTTCATGGTCCTCAACCCCGCTTGTGCCCGGCCGCCCCTTGCCACTGACAAGGTCCGCTTTGTCGGTGAGCCGGTAGCGGTGGTGATCGCGGAGACTCCAGCAGCAGCAGTCGATGCCGCCGAACAGGTTGTGGTGGAGTACACGCCGGTTCCGGCCGTGGTAGATCCGGAAGGCGCACTCTCTCCGGACGCACCCCTGCAGTTCGAGGAAATGACCAGCAACCTCGCCGCGGGGTTTCGCGACCGTAACGATGCCGACCCGCTCGCCGGGGCGAGCAAAGTCGTCCGGATCCGGATCGCCAATCAGCGGGTCGCCGTGGTCCCTCTCGAGGGCAATGCCATCGCCGCGGTTCCCGGCGACGATGGTGACGGGCACGATCTCACCGTCTATGTGTCCACGCAGATGCCCCACGGGTTTCGAGACATCCTCTGTCGGCTCCTCGAGCTGGAGCCCGAGCATGTCCGGGTCATCACGCCGCACGTGGGCGGTGGCTTCGGGGCCAAGGCCGGAGTTACCGCCGAGCACCTCGTCGTCACGGCGGCGGCCACACGTCTCGGTCGCCCGGTCACGTGGGTGGAGACCCGCTCAGAGAACCTCGTGGCCATGCCGCACGGGCGGGGACAGGTCGACTACGTCGAGCTTGGTTTCGACGGCGACGCCCGGATCACCGGGATGAGGGTTCGGGTGGTCTCCGACGCCGGCGCGTATGCGGGGTTCGGGGGTGCTTTGGCGATCGGGCCCACCCGACTCATGGCCCAGGGCGTCTATCGGATCCCAGCCATCGGCTACGACGTCGCTGCAGCCCTCACGAACACCACTCCGATGGGAGCGTTCCGAGGTGCTGGGCGGCCCGAGGCGGCCGAATTCTTGGAGCGGGCCATGGATTACGCCGCCGACGAGCTGGAGATCGATCCGGTCGAGCTGCGCCGACGCAACCTGCTGCCGGCCGACGCGTTCCCAATGACCTCGCTCATGGGCGCCGCCTACGACAGCGGGAACTACCAAGGCGCGCTCGACGAAGCGCTCCGGGTGGCCGGGTACGAGGACCTCCGCTCCGAGCAGGAGCGGCGCCGGCGCGACGGGGACCGGGTCGTGCTGGGCATCGGCCTCTCGAATTACGTCGAGGTGACCGCTGGCGGCGGCGCCAAGGAGTTCGGTCGCGTCGACGTCCACGAGGACGGGACGGCCACGATCAGGGTCGGCACGTCCGCCCACGGTCAGGGCCACGCCACCTCGTTCGCCATGATCGTCGCCGACCGCCTTGGGATCCCGGTCGAGGCGATTCGCTTCATCCAGTCGGACACGGCCGAGGTGCCCCGAGGCGGCGGGACGGGCGGGTCTCGGAGCCTCCAGGTCGGCGGTAACGCCGTGGGCCGAGCAGCCGAAGAGGTGCTGGCGCGGGCCAAGCAGCTCGCCGCCGACGAGCTCGAGGCGAGCGTCGCCGACATCGTGGTCGCCGACGACGGCCGAGTGGGCGTCGCCGGCGTTCCGGCCAGAGCGCTCGGCTGGGGTCGTCTGGCCGAGCTGGCCGCCTCGGCTGGCGAGCCACTTGCCGCTGCGGTGGACTTCGTCCAGGAGGGCCCGACCTTCCCCTTCGGCACCCACATCTCGATTGTCGAGGTTGATCTGGACACGGGCCAGGTCCGCCCTCTCCGCCATGTGGCCGTCGATGACTGCGGACGTGTTCTCAACCCCATGGTCGTAACGGGCCAGCAGCACGGCGGCATCGCCCAGGGCATGGCGCAGGCCCTCTGGGAGCAGATGCTCTACGACCGGGACGGCAACCCGCTCACCACCAATCTCGCCGATTACGCCATGCCGTCGGCGGCCGAGTTCTGCTCGTTCGAAGCCTCCAACACCGAGACTCCGAGCCCGCTCAACCCGCTCGGTGCCAAGGGCATCGGCGAGGCCGGGACCATCGGGTCCACGCCGGCGGTGCACAACGCCGTCATCGATGCGTTGAGCCACCTGGGCGTTCGGCACATCGACATGCCGTGCACGCCACAGAGGATCTTCGAGGCGGTGCAAGCTGCCACCTCCGGAGACCTACCGCCGGTCTGGCGGGACCCACCGGCGGCCCTGGCGACGCTGCCACGGCGCGGAGAACGGCCCCGGCCACAGGCGGCCGACGCCGACATCTGAGGCGGAGGACGCACTGACCAACCTGCCGGCTCCAACTGAAGCCGCGTAAAAGAGGTCAGCGGTGCTGATCTTCCGGCGAGTAGGCGATCAGTCCGATCGGTGAGCAGTTGCCGTCGAACTCCGAGCGATGCCCCCGAGCCACTGCCCACTCGGCTTCGGCGTCCGGGCAAACGTCGAGCGATCCACCGCGACCAAGCCGAATGTCGGCCGGTATGAGCCCCACTCGTAGTTGTCGAGCAGGCTCCAGTGGAGGTAGCCCAAGACCCTCACCCCGTCATCCATCGCGGCCTTCATCGAGCTCAGCGCCTCGGTGGTGTGCCAGATCCGGATGGTGTCGTCCTCGGTGGCCACGCCGTTCTCGGTGACGAGCAACGGCGTCCCTCCGGTGACCTCCCAGGCCCGTCGAAGGCCCGAGCCCAGAGCTTCGGGACGGTAGGCCCATCCCATGAGGGAGGTCGGCTCGCCCTCGGGGACCCGCTCGGCCCCATCGGGGCCGATGAAGCGACTGGTGTAGGCCTGGACCCCGAGAAAGTCGTCGTCCGACCCCGGCTCCAAATACAGGTCCTCCCACAACCGGTTCCATTCCCGAAACGTGGCCTCGGCGCCGGGCCGACAGACGAACGCCTGGGTCGCCACCGACCATCCCACATTGGGCGAGGAGTGGGATTTGACGATCTCACGGGCCCGGCGATGTGCGGCCACGAGAACCTCGCCGACCGCCTGGTCGGGGGTCACCGGAGTGGGATCGGGGACGCCCCCGGAGTCGCCGGTGCGCCGAGTGCGACGGCCGAAAGTCGCAACGACGTTGGGCTCGTTGATCGTCACCACCCAGCGGACATCCTCGAGGAGGGCTGTCAGCGCCTCGATATATCGGCCAAAAGCATCCACCGCATTGGGCTGCCCCCATCCACCTTCCCGGCTGAACCACCTAGGGCAGGTGAAATGGTGCAGTGTCACGACCGGCTGGATCCCTCGGTCCAAGCAGCCAGTGATCATCCGTCGGTAGTGCTCGATCTCGGCGTTGGAGATCCATCCTTGTTCGGGCTCGATCCGCGCCCACTCCACACTGAACCGGTAGGCGTTGAGACCGAGATCGCGAACCAGATCGAGATCTTCCGGCCACCGGTGGTAGCTGTCGCAGGCATCCCTGCTTGGTTCGGGGAACACTCCTCGACGCTCGAGCTCCCACAAGTCGCTGGCGACGTTGTTCCCCTCGATCTGGTGCGCCGCAGTGGCTGCACCCCAGAGGAAGTCGGGAAGCAAGCCAAGGTCGACGTCGTTTCCGGGTTGAGTCACCTGGCCAGATTCGAGGATGGTTCCCGCTGCGTCAAGCGGCCGTTCACCTCGTCGTCGTTTCGGTCTCCTGGCACCACACCACGCCTTGGGCGAATGGTCAGTGGGGGACCATTGGCTTCAGCGGAGTTCATCAAAAGATGTATCGGCCTAGGTAGTGCCGAGACCGCGGCCGGGTTCTGGGTCAAGCGGCCGTCCACTCAACCTCTAAGAACACCGGCGGCTGGAGCTTGACAGCTTCCGCCATACGAGTAAATAGCACTGTAGAGCGCGACTCTATTGACAAAACTGGACTTCTAGGGGGACAAAATGCTCGCTGTCGTGACCGGAGCCTCGGCGGGGATCGGCGAAGCCTTCGCCATCCGGCTCGCCTCGGAGGGGTGGGATCTGGTGATCACCGCCCGTCGCCGCCAGCGTCTTGAGACGCTGGCCGAACGACTGATGGCAGCGCATCACAACAAGGTCCGGGTGTTAGTGGCAGACCTTGTCGAGCCAACCGAGGCCAGTGGGCTCTCGCAGATTCTCTCCACTGAGGAAGTCGATTTGCTGGTCAACAATGCCGGCTTCGGTGGTTACGGCCCCTTCGCGGAGAAAGATCCCGAAGTGATCAACGACCTCATCGCGGTACACATCTCTGCGGTCAGCCAGCTGACCCGAGCCGTGCTGCCCGGGATGGTCAAGCGCAACACCGGGGCGGTCATCAACGTCGCCTCGATCTTGGCCTTCAGCGGTACCATGCCCCCCCAGCCCTTGCCTTACCGGGCCACCTACGCAGGGGCCAAGGCTTACCTGGTCGCGTTCACGCAGGCGTTGGCAGGTGAGCTTGCCGGCACTGCGGTGCGAGTAGAAGTGTGCTGTCCTGGGTTGGTGGACACAGAGTTCCACGCGGATTTTGACCTGTCGAACGTCACCCTTCCGGTCATGGACCCCGCGGAAGTCGTCAACGCCGCAATGAAGGGCCTCGCTCGCGGGGAGGTTGTATGTATCCCCAGCCTGGAAGATCCAGGCATGATCGATCAACTTGGCGAAATCGAGCGCACCATGCTCCTCACCGCCTCAAGTGGTGGGCTAGCCACGAGGTACCGACCTTCCTGATCTTCTTCCGTGGTGCCGCACACCTTTGGTGCTGCAGCCCCAGCCATCTTGGCGCGGGCGAGCCGGCTCTGGCTCTTTGGGTGATCTCCGCGGCCGAGCTGTTCTCGGGTTCTGCCATTACCTGCCCCTGCCAGGGCTGACATGGCCTCCCGCTTACGACAGGATCGCGGTGATGTCGCGATCCGCCCGGCTCCTCGTGGCGCTTCTGCTGAACCTGCTCCTTGTCGTCGGACTGACCTATGTCGGAGTCACGGCCCACTCCCTTGGCGTGCTTGCTGCCGGCATCGACTACTTAGCGGACGCTGCAGCGATCGGGGTTGCCATCCTTGCCATCCAGCTCTCGGGACGCTTCCCAAAGGCCAACGCGTTCGCCGCGGCCGCGAACGCGGGTTGGCTGTTCGTGCTCAGCATGCTGGTGATCGCCTCCGGGATCGACCGTCTCGTCGCTCCAACTCACGCTGTTCGCGGTCTCCCAGTGGTCGTGATGAGCGGCATAGCAGCAGTGGTGATGATCGCTGCTGTGGTGGTCCTCGGCGTCGACTTCGACAGGGACGATCCCAGCGATGAGGCGCTCAGCCATCGAGCTGTGCTCCTTGACACCATCGCTGACTCCGCCTCCGCCCTCGGGGTCGCAGGAGCGGGAACGGTCATCCTCGCGACTGGCGGCTGGGAGTGGCTCGACCCCGCCGTTGCGCTCGCGATCGCAGTCGTTGTTGGCTGGCACGCCTTCGCGCTATTGAGAAAGGCTGGATCCTTGCTCCGCGCCAGAGCCGATGGGCACATTCCCCCGAATGTTGTCGTTCGGAACATCGAACAGTGAGAAGCCGCGGCGGCCCATACGACGCGCCGATCCGTTCGAACGTGGCCGCGGCCCGAACCAGATCTTCTGGCGGAGACCTCGCTCTCCGTTCGCGAGGAAGGCATCGTCGCGCAAAGAGAAGGTGCGGGACTGGTCCTCACCCACGCGCCTTTCCGATTGAGCCGGTGAGCATCCGGGCAAGCTGACGGGCGTGTTGGGCAAGCCATAGCTGTGCGCTGCGGGTTTTGGCTTGCTGATCGAACTCGCCGTGCGCCCCCGGGTCGCTGTGTCCGGCTTCGTCGAGAGCGCCGAAGAGGTTGTCGGGTCGGTCGGACGGTATGGGTTGGTCGTTCTGTTGCGAGTCGTAGCCGGTTCGGGCCAGATAACGGTCGAGTAACCCGGGGACGACACGGTTGGTGAGAATGGTCGCCACGGTGCTGCCTCCGACCCAGAACTCGCGGACTTCGGGATGATCAGAGGCGAAAACCACGGCTCGCGCGGCAACGTCGGGTTGGTAGATCGGTGGCACAGGTTGCGGGTGGCGGGAGAGGCGGGAGCGGACCCATGAGAACTGGGGGGTGTTCACCGCGGGCATTTGTACCGAGGTGACCTGCACCTGACTACCGTCATGGCGCAACTCAGTACGCAGAGATGACGTAAAGCCGTTGATGGCGTGCTTGGCGCCGCAGTAGGCAGATTGAAGTGGAATGCTTCTTTCCCCGAGGGCGGAGCCGATTTGGACGATGGTCCCACGATCTCGGGGCCGCATACGGGCGAGCGCCGCCATGGTGCCGTGGACGAACCCCAGATAACTGACCTGGGTTACCCGGTGGTACTCGTCGGGAGCGATTTCCAGAAGGGCGCGAAGACAGAGGCGAAGGCGTTGTTTACCCACACGTCGATCGGTCCGACATCGTCTTCGATGGTGGCGGCGGCCCGGTCGACGTCGTCGAAGTCGGCGACGTCGACAACGAGGGGATGAGGATGGCCGCCAGCGTGGGCGACCTCTTTGCAAGCGGCGTCGAGGCCGCCTTCACCCCGGGCCAGGAGGCTGACACGGTCGCCACGGCGACCGAACGCGACCGCTGTGGCCCTGCCGATCCCGGCCGTGGCTCCGGTGATCACGACAGTATTCACAGGTTCAGTACTCATGGCTCCGTGTGCTCCCGTGTGGTTATGTTTCGTCCGTGCTTCTGGATCACGCCGAGACCGTGGCCCGGTCGCCTTTTGCCCCATCGCACTAGGGGATCGGCGCCGTGCGCTGTCCTCGCGAGAAGCGGCGGTGGTTGTCCCTACCCGCATTTGCACCGCTGGAATCGTCTCGACCGTCGGTTCAGGTCACGCTCGGCCGTTTGTAAGTTGGCCAGTTTGTGAGGCGGTTCGCGACCACGCTTCCGGACACAAGACCGTCGGTTCGAGGCGGCGGCTCTTGCACGGCACTCCATCGAGATCAGTTTGCTTATGACCTTGACGTACCCGGTGAACTGGGGGATGCCCAAGGCAACATCGGACCCGTAGCTAATGCAGGTAGGCCGTCGTCACAAGGCAAGCGATTTACTCTGGCTAGGTCAGAACCGATTTTCAACTCATGCTCGACGCCTTGAGGCGTATCGGGTTCGGTGCTCGTCGGTGTCTCGGGTCATGATCGGCCGCGACGGTCCGCCGCTGGATGACGCTCACTGCATCGAATCGAAACACAATCTCTCTCACGACCCAACGATCCCAGCAGCCAATAAGGTCCACCAACCACAGATCTTCGCGGCGACGCAAGGAGCACTCTGCAAGCGAGGTGAAGGTACCGCCTTGAGTGAGTCGGAGCATCGTCAACCAGAGAACATGCGGGTGATTTACGCTCACGTTATTCGCCGTCAATTCTCCGTTTGTTTTTCCGCTCTCTTTACGACAACTCCGGGATAGGGGAGGGAGGCCACATAGGATAGGGAACATTGTCTCAGCCTGGCTACATGGCTATAGCTGAAATCTGAGCAGAGCCGTATCATGACTCGATGCTCAAGGGCCGGCGGATCACAACCTATTGGTTGCTTGCGCTCACCCTTGTCCCGATGGCTGCCGAGTGGGCTCGGCTCCAGCTCTTCTCGACTACAAGAGCAACCCTGATGTTCGACCTGGCCACCGCGGACTTCGACATCCGGTTGGCACAGTACGGACACCTACTCGTGGGGCCGCCCGACCGCTATGGCTGGCACCATCCCGGTCCCGCTCTGTACTACCTCTACGCCGCTGCGTACTGGGTGTTCGGAGCCTCTGCGCGAACCCTCTA
>JBEDUR010000164.1:0-5339 GCA_040414865.1 Acidimicrobiales bacterium | reverse complement strand
GTGGCCGAGTCGGTGGCCAACCTGGCTTGCGTCGGTGCCCGGGCGGTGGCCGTGGTCAACTGCCTCAACTTCGGGAACCCCGAGCACCCCGAGGTGATGTGGCAGCTCTCCGAGGCGATCGACGGCCTGACCGAGGCCTGCGTCGCCCTCGGACTCCCGGTCATCGGGGGCAACGTCAGCCTCTACAACGAGAGCGGCGGCCGCGACATCCCGCCCACGCCGGTGATCGGGGCGCTGGGGCTGGTGGATCGGCTGGAGCGCCGTCCTCCCGGCCCGGGCTGGGATCCCGGGGCGACCATCGTCCTGTTGCAGCCGACCGGACCGTCCGATCTCGCCCTGGGTGGGAGTCGCTGGGCGGTCGAGCGGCGTGGCCAACACGGGGGCACCCTGCCCGCCCTCGACTTCGGCGCCCACCGTCGGGTGACCGACCTGGTGGCGGAGCTGGTGGCCGAGGGCCTGGCCGGCCGAGACGCGCCGGTGTGCGCGGTGCACGACGTCTCGGCCGGTGGCCTCGGCGTCGCCCTGGCCGAGATGGCCCTGGCCTCCAGGGTGGGCGCGCGCATCGAACACATCGCCGGACCGGCCGAGCTGTTCGCCGAGTCGCCGTCTCGGATCGTCGCGGCCACCATGACGCCGGAGCCGCTGATGGCCCGGGCCGAGCAGGCCGGCGTTCAGGCGGTGGTGCTCGGCGAGGCCAACGGTGCGGAGCTCTCGATCGCGAACCTGGTCTCCGTCAATCTGGACCGGCTCCGCACGGCTTCTGCAGTTGTCGCCGGAGCCTTCGGTGAGGCCGGATGAGCCGCCTAGGGCCGCCGAGCGGCCAGACGCTCGAGTGCCTCGTCTGGAACCTCCAGGTCGCCCCGGCCGACACCGACCGCCAGCCCCGGCTTGACGGTGCCGTGGTAGTCGGTGCCGCCGGTGGCCACCAGGTCGTGACGGGCGGCCAGCCCGACGAGGGCCCGGCGCTCGTCTGGCGTGTACGCGGCGTAGTGGGCTTCCAGTCCGGCGAAGCCGGCCTCGGCCAGCTCGCCCACCGCCCGGTCCAGTGCCTTGGCCGGCATCTCGAGGGTGAGCGGGTGGGCGAGCACGCAGACCGCTCCCGACGCTCTGGCCTGACGAGCCAGGTCGGCCGGGCGAACCCGCGCCTTGGGGACGTGTCCTGGCCGGCCCGACCCCAGCCACTTGTCGAAGGCGTCGGTGATCGATTCGGCCAGGCCCTTGTCGACCAGGAGCCTGGCGAAATGAGGGCGCCCGAGGCCTTCTTCGTCGGCAGCCAGGGCGACCGCCTCGGCGTAGGTGACCGGCAACCCGAGCTCCGCCAGCCGGTCGGCCAGGATGCGGTTGCGGGCCACCCGGTCCCGGCGCAGCCGGGCCAGCTCGTCCTGGAGGGGCCCCTCCTCGCCCTCCAAGAAGTACACCAGGACGTGGGTGGTGGTGGCGCCGGGGAAGGCACACGAGACCTCGCAGCCGGGCACGAGGGCGAGGCCGAGCTCGGCTGCCCGGCGCCGGGCCGCCGGCAGGCCGGCCGTTGTGTCGTGGTCGGTCAAGGCGACCGCGCTGCAGCCCGCGGCCGCGGCCAGCTCGGCGATGACCTCGGGCGGATCGGTGCCGTCAGAGGTGCTCGAGTGGAGGTGGAGGTCGATCACGGTGGCCCAGAGGCTACCGGTGGCCGTTGGAGGGCCCAGGAGAGACGGTGGCCCTCGGTGGCTGTGCGAGACTCGTGTCGTCGCCCCGGGTCGGGCCGGGGCGATCGCTTGCCGGCGGTGGGTACCGCGATGCGACGAGGAGCAGAGGGCCAGCGATGAAGGAAGCCTGCGGGGTCTTCGGGGTCTACGCCCCCGGACGGCTCGTGGCCCAGCTCACCTTCGACGGCATCTACGCCCTCCAGCACCGGGGCCAGGAGTCGGCCGGTATGGCCGTGAGCGACGGCGAGACCATCACCGTGGTGAAGGACATGGGTCTCGTGTCCACGGTGTTCGACGAGCGCACCCTCTCGGGGCTCTCCGGCCATCTGGCCATCGGCCACACCCGCTACTCGACCCACGGCAGCTCGGACTGGCACAACGCCCAGCCCGCCTATCGGGCCGTCGGGCGGGCCGGGTTCGCCCTCGGCCACAACGGCAACCTGACTGACACCGAGGGCCTCATCGAGCGAGCCGGGATGCTGTCGGGCACGGCCGGATCCGACAGCGACGTCGTGGCCGGCCTGCTGGCCGAGGCCTTCGCCCGGTCATCGGGCGACCCGGCCGAGGGTGAGCTGGCTCCGGTCATCGCGACGGTGGCTCCCGAGCTCGTCGGGGCGTTCAGCTTCGTTCTCATGGACGCCACCCACCTCTACGGGGTCCGGGACCCGCACGGGTTCCGACCGCTGTGTCTCGGCCGGCTCGGGCCATCCGAGGCACCCGAGGGCTGGGTTCTGGCCTCCGAGTCGCCGGCCCTCGACGTCATCGGGGCCACCCTGGTCCGGGAGCTCGCGCCCGGCGAGCTCGTGGTGATCGGGCCCGACGGGGTCCGGTCGATGCAGCTGTTCGACCAGGACGAGGTCGACGGCCGGCTCTGCATCTTCGAGTTCGTCTACTTCGCCCGGCCCGACTCCCGGCTGCACGGCGTCGAGGTCCACGGGGCCCGCCGGCGGATGGGCGAGCTCCTGGCCCGGCAGGCTCCGGTCGATGCCGACATGGTCATGGCGGTGCCCGAGTCGGGCATCCCGGCGGCCGAGGGCTATGCCAAGGAGTCCGGCATCCCCTATGGACAGGGGCTGGTCAAGAACCGCTATATCGGGCGGACCTTCATCGATCCTGACCACCAGGCCCGCATGAGCGCCGTGCGGCGCAAGCTCAACCCGCTGCGCGACAACATCGAGGGCAAGCGGCTGGTGGTGGTGGACGACTCGCTCGTGCGCAGTACCACCATTCTCTCGGTCGTGGCCATGTTGCGCGAGGCGGGCGCAGCCGAGGTCCACCTCCGGGTCTCCTCACCCCCCTTCGCCTGGCCCTGTTTCTACGGCATCGACACCCCGACCCGGGAGGAGCTGCTGGCGGCCAACATGACCATCGCCGAGATGGAGCAGTATCTCGGGGCCGACTCGCTCGCCTACCTCACCCTCGAGAACCTGAAGGCGGCAATCGGCGCCGGTGACGCCGGCTTCTGCGATGCCTGCTTGACCGGGGAGTACCCGGTCAAGGTCCCGCTTCCCTTGACGCGGTCGACCGAGCGGGTCGCCGACAACCCCGACGGCGTGCTCCAAGGCGCCCTGCCGGGGGTCTGAGGCGATGGTCCCTCTGGGCGCCGGGCCACGGGCGACCTACGCCGGGGCCGGGGTCGATCTCGGGGCGGCCGAGGAGCTGACGGGACGGATCTCCCGGATCGCGGCCGGCACGGCCCGGGCCGGAGTGGTCTCCTCGATCGGCGGGTTCGCCTCGCTCTTCGAGCTCGACGTCGAGCGCTACCCCCACCCGGTCCTCGTGTCGAGCACCGACGGCGTCGGGACCAAGCTGCTGGTCGCGAAGGCGATGGACCGCTACGACACCGTCGGGCTCGACCTGGTGGCCATGTGCGTGGACGACCTCGTGTGCGTGGGGGCCGAGCCGCTCTTCCTGCTCGACTACGTGGCTGCCGGCCGGCTCGACCCCGACCGCCTCGCCGAACTGGTCGAGGGGATCGCCGCCGGCTGCAAGGTGGCCGGCTGCGCGCTGGTGGGCGGGGAGACGGCGGAGCATCCCGGGGCCATGGCCGCCGACGACTTCGACGTCGCCGGCTTCGCGGTGGGCATCCTCGAGCGGGGGACCGAGCTCGGGCCGGCCCGGGTCCGGTCAGGCGATGTGCTGCTCGGGTTGCCGTCCCCGGGCCTGCGGTCCAACGGCTACAGCCTCACCCGCCACGTTCTGTTGCAGCGGGCCGGCCGGTCGCTCGGCGCCCCGGCGTGGCCGGGGGCGGCCCGGAGCCTCGGCGATGAGCTCCTCGAGCCCTCGGTCATCTACGCGCCGGCCGTGCGGCGTGCCCTCGCTGCCACCCCCGGCGGCGTGCACGCCTGCGCCCATGTGACCGGGGGCGGTCTGGCCGCCAACCTGTCCCGGGTGCTCCCTGAAGACGCCGACGCGGCGGTGGAAAGCGGCACCTGGGAGGTGCCGCCGATCTTCGCCGAGATCGCGGCGGCCGGTGTCGCCGAGGAGGAGATGCGCCGGGTGTTCAACCTGGGAATCGGCATGGTGCTCGTGGTCGACCCCGATGCGGCCGAGGCCTCGAAGAGCGCCCTCGCCGCCGAGGGGGTCGCCGCACTCGAGATCGGCCGGATCGTCCCGGGCACCGGGGCGGTGGTCCTCTCGTGAGTGCCCTGGCCGCGGCCGACCGCACCGCGCTCTTGGAGCACCTGCTCGAGCACTCGGTGCGCCGCGGCAGCTTCGTGCTCAAGTCGGGCAAGACGAGCGACTGGTTCATCGACTCGAAGCAGACGGTGTGCCGACCCGACGGGATGGTGCTGGTCGCCGAGGCCGTCCTCGCGCTCGTTCCCCCCGAGGCCACCGCCATTGGCGGGCTCACCATGGGAGCTGACCCGGTGGCGTTCGCGACCGCGGCAGTGGGAGCCACTCGCGGGCGGCTGCTGCGGTCCTTCAGCGTCCGCAAGGAGGCCAAGGACCACGGGGCCGGCGGGCGCATCGCCGGCGCCCTCGAGCCGGGGGACCGGGCGGTCATCACGGAGGACACCGTGACCCGGGGGACCTCGCTCCTCGAGGCGGCCGATGCGGTGCGCGCGGTCGGGGCCGAGCCGGTGCTCCTCGTGGCCGTGGTCGACCGGGGCGGGACCGTCGGCGAGCTCGCCGCCCGGGCCGGGCTGCGCTTCGAGGCCGTCTTCGGCGCGCCCGACCTCGGCTTCCCCTTCGAGCTCGGCAGCTGAACCCCTACCGCCTCGAAGCCGGGCCGAAGATGGCCTCGAGCTCGGGGTAGACGGCACCGATCCAGTAGTGGCTGCCCGTCGCGACCACCAGCTCGCCGCCTTGGGCCAACGCTTTGGCGGTCTGCAACGCCACCCGGGGATGAGCCCGGACCAGCGTCTCGGGGTAGCCGATCGAGCGGGCGAGTGCCGCCAGTTCCTCGGGGGAACGGTGGGGTGCGTCGCTGCACTGGGTGAAGACGGCGGCCTGCACGTGGTCACCCAGTCGCTCGAGCATGGCCGCCGCGTCCTTGTCCGGGCCGACCCCGAAGACGAGAACCCGGGCCCGGTCACCGAAGGCCTCCTCGAGCGAGGCCGCCAGGGCGCCGGCGCCGTGGGTGTTGTGGGCCACATCGACGGCCGCCGCCGGGCCCTCCCCGAACAGCTCCAGATGGGCCGGGTTGGCCAT
>JBEDUR010000163.1:0-8743 GCA_040414865.1 Acidimicrobiales bacterium | reverse complement strand
AGACTGCGGACGAGGACCCGGCGGGTCTCGGCCGGCGGGATCACGTCGTCCACGTACCCGCGCTCGGCCGCGATGTAGGGGTTGGCGTAGTGCTCGGTGTACTCGTTGACCAGCTCGGCCCGCCGGGCCAACGGGTCGACGGCGGCGGCCAGCTCCCGGCGGTAGAGGATCTCCACGGCGCCCTGGGGTCCCATCACCGCGATCTCGGCCGAAGGCCAGGCGAACGCCAGGTCTGCGCCGATCGACTTGGAGTTCATGACGACGTAGGCCCCGCCGTAGCCCTTGCGGGTGATGATCTGGATGCGCGGCACCGTCGACTCGCAGTAGGCGTAGAGAAGCTTGGCGCCGTGGCGGATGATGCCGCCGTACTCCTGATCGGTCCCAGGCAGGAACCCCGGGACGTCGACGAAGGTCACGAGCGGAATGTTGAACGCATCGCAGGTACGAACGAAGCGGGCCGCCTTCTCTGAAGAGTCGATGTCCAGGACGCCGGCAAGGATCGAGGGCTGGTTGCCCACGATGCCCACCACCCGTCCGTCGATGCGGGCCAGGCCGCAGGTGATGGACATCGCCCAGTGCGGGTGGATCTCGAAGTACTCGCCGTCGTCGACGATCGTCTGGATGACCTTCACCATGTCGTAGGGCTGGTTGGGCGAGTCGGGGATGAGGTCGGCCAGCTCGGGTGTCGCCCGGTCCGGGTCGTCGCCCGAGGCGATGACCGGCGGATCCTCGAGGTTGTTGGAGGGCAGGAACGACAACAGGTATCGGACGTCGTCCAGGCAGGCCTTCTCGTCCGGGGCAACGAAGGTGGCCACCCCGGATTTGGTCGCGTGGCTCATCGCCCCCCCGAGTTCCTCCAGCGTGACCTCTTCGCCGGTCACGGTCTTCACCACGTCGGGACCGGTGATGAACATGTTGGAGATGCCTTGGACCATGAAGATGAAGTCAGTCATGGCCGGTGAGTAGACAGCGCCTCCGGCACAGGACCCGAGGATCACGCTGATCTGGGGGATGACTCCCGACGCCTGGACGTTTCGAAAGAAGATGCCGCCATAGGCGTGGAGCGAGACAACACCCTCCTGCAGCCGGGCCCCGCCGCCGTCGTTGATGCCGATCATCGGCACGCCGATCGAGGTGGCCAAGTCCATGACCTTGTGGATCTTCTCGCCGTGAACCTCACCGGTGGACCCGCCGGTGACCGTGGCGTCCTGAGAGAACACGCAGACTCGACGGCCATTGATGGTGCCGAACCCCGTGACCACCCCGTCGGTGTAGGGACGGTTGTCCTCCAGGCCCAGGCCGTGCGCCCGGTGCCGGGCGAGCATGTCGAGCTCCTGGAAGGACCCGTCGTCGAGCAGGTAGTCGATACGCTCCCGAGCCGTCATCTTGCCCCGGGAATGGTGGCGCTCGATCGCCGCCGGAGACCCGGCACTGAGCGCCTCGGACCGCCTGGCCAGGAGCTCTTCGAGCCGTTGGTCGTGTTCCACGGCGGCCACGCTACCAATCCTGCGGACGGCGTCCCCTCGCTGTCACGGCCCCAAGCGCGGGCCGTGGCCGCTCACGCGCTTGCCACCATGTCATGTCCGCGCGCCGCTCGGGGTCTATTCCTGGACCAGCTCGATCAGGGTGCCGAAGGCCGACTTGGGGTGCAAGAAGGCCACCGTGGTCCCGCGCGAACCGGGACGCGGCGCTTCGTCGATCGAGCGGACCCCGGCGTCGCGGGCGGCCTGAAGCGCGGCGCCGCAGTCCTTCACCCGGTAGCCGACATGGTGCAGCCCCTCGCCCCGCTGGGCGAGAAACCGGGCCACGGTGGAAGCGTCACTCGTCGGGGTGAGCAGTTGGATGTAGGAGTCGGCCACCTGCACCAGTGCCTCCTCGACCCCGTCGGACTCCACGACCTCGCGATGTACGACCCGGGCCCCGAACGTCCGCTCGTAGAACCCGACCGCGGCATCGAGATCGTTGACGGCGATGGCCACGTGGTCCACCTCGGTGAACATCCCGGTGTCGGCGCTCACGCCCCGTGCCTCCGGAAGAGCCTGATGCGATGCTCGCCCACCTTGGCCCGCAGCTCGGGGTCGTCGACCCCGAGGCCCTCGCCAGGGGCCAGGCACAGCACGCCGATCTTCCCCTCGTGAAGGTTCCGATGGACCTGGTAGGCGGCCTCTCCGACCTCGGTGAGCGGGTACACCGCCGAGAGTGGCGGAAGGATCTTGCCCTCGCAGACCAACTGGTTGGCGTCCCAAGCCTCCCGGTAGTTGGCGAAGTGGGAGCCCTTGATGGTCTTCAGCTTCATCCAGAGGTGGCGGTTGTCGTACTCGATCATGTACCCCGAGGTGGCCGCACAGGTGACCACGATGCCGCCGCGCTTGGCGACGAACACCGAGGCGCCCATGGTCGAGCGGCCCGGATGCTCGAAGACGACGTCGGGGTCGTCGCCGACCAGCGTGCGGATGTCCTTGCCGAACCGCCGCCACTCCGCCTCGTCCTGGTGGAACTCGTCCTGCCAGAACCGGTAGTCGGCCGCTCTGCGGTCGATCACCGCCTCGACCCCCAGGTCTCGCAGGATCTCGGCCTTGTCGGGCGAGGAAACCACGCCGACCGGGATGGCCCCGCCGTTCAGCACGTACTGGACCGCGAAGCTTCCCAACCCACCGGTGGCGCCCCACACGAGCACGCGGTCGCCTTGCTTGATCGAGGCGCCGTTGGGCGAGACCAGCATTCGATAGGCCGTCGAGTTGCACAGCGCGTTGACCGCCGCCTCCTCCCAGCTCAGGTGGGCCGGCTTGGGCATCAGCTCGTTGGCCTTGACCAGCGCGACATCAGCAAGTCCACCGAAGTTGGTCTCGAACCCCCAGATGCGCTGGTTCGCGGCCAGCATCGAGTCGTCGTGCGCGCTCGGATCTTGGTCGTCGACGTAGTTGCAATGGACCGTCACCTTGTCGCCGGTCGACCAGTTGCGTACGGCCGAGCCGGTCTTGAGCACCACACCGGAGGCGTCGGAACCGACGATGTGATGATCGAGCGCGTGGCGCGCCCCCCAGCGGCTCTCCTTACCCAGGCGGTCGAGGAACCCGAAAGTCGGGAGCGGCTCGAAGATGGACGTCCACACGGTGTTGAAGTTGATCGCCGAAGCCATCACCGCGACGTAGGCCTCGTCGGGGGCGAGCTCGGGCAGCGGGACCTCACCGACGTGCAAAGACTTGCGCGGGTCCTTCTCGGCCGATTCCATCCCTTCGAACAGGTTCGACTCGTCGCGCCGGACGAAGGCGGCTCGGTACGTCTCGGGCATGGGCAGCTTGGCCAGCTCGTCGGCGGTCGCCCCGTCGATCACGGCCTGGAGAATGTCGTCCATGGACCGCGAAGATACCCCTGCCCCTAAGATTGGACCCCAGCCAAGGTCAGGGAGGTCACCAATGCCTGGATCGGTCATCGTCGCCGGAGCACGCACGCCGATCGGCAAGCTCTCCGGGGTGCTCTCGGGATTCAGCGCCCAGGAGCTGGGGGGCTTCGCGATCGCCGAGGCCCTGCGTCGGGCCGGGGTCGCCCCCGAGCAGGTCGACTACGTCCTCATGGGACAGGTTCTGGGGGCAGGTCAGGGCCAGATCACGGCCCGCCAGGCCGCCGCCAAGGCCGGGATCCCCATGTCGGTCCCGGCGACCACGGTGAACAAGGTCTGCCTGTCCGGCCTGAACACGATTTACCTCGCCGACCAGATGATCGCCGCTGGTGACGCCGAGATCGTGGTGGCCGGCGGTATGGAGTCGATGAGCCGGGCCCCCCATCTGCTGCCCGAGGCCCGCACCGGCTACCGGTTGGGGGACGGGACTTTGGTCGACTCGATGATGTACGACGGGCTCACCTGCGCCTTCGACGAGTGCGCGATGGGCCTGGCCACCGATCGGTACAACACCTCGACCGCCAAGGTCTCCCGCGAGCGCCAGGACGCCTTCGCCGCCGCCTCCCACGAGAAGGCGGCCGCCGCCGCCAAGGAGGGACGGTTTGCCGAGGAGATCGTCCCGGTCGAGGTGCCCCAGCGGCGAGGCGACCCCATCCTGGTTGACACCGACGAGGGGGTTCGCCCCGGTACCACCACCGAGTCGCTGGCCAGCCTGCGTCCGGCCTTCGACAAGGAGGGCACGATTACCGCCGGCAACGCGTCGCAGATCTCCGACGGGGCGGCGGCCGTGATCGTCACCTCGACCGCCATGGCCAGCGAGCTTGGACTCTCCCCGATCGGCGAGTTCGTTTCCTATGGCCAGGTCGCCGGGCCCGACCCTTCCCTCTTGCTCCAGCCGGCCCACGCCATCACCAAGGCGGCGGCAAAGGCTGGCATCGCCGAGGGCGACATCGATCTGATCGAGATCAACGAGGCGTTCGCCGCCGTCGGCCTCGCCTCGGCGGATCAGCTCGGGGTCTCCGAGGACAAGGTGAACGTCAACGGTGGCGCTATCGCCCTCGGCCATCCCATCGGCATGTCCGGGACCCGTCTCGCCCTCACCGCGCTGTTGGAGCTGCGGCGCCGCAACGCCGGCCTAGCCGCCGTGGCCCTGTGCGGCGGCGGAGGTCAGGGCGACGCGCTGATCGTCCGTTCGCTCGCCCTGTAGCGCGCCCCGAGCACCGGGGCACGAGGCGCATCGCCTTGCGCCCAAGAGCAAAGACCGCGGCGATATGGCGACGCGGGGCCCTCAGAAGGGCGGTTCGAAGACGCCGAGGACCCCGCCGATCCCGAGGGTGACGTCCTCCCAGCTCCGAGTGGGCAGGTTGAATACCGCCAGCCCGCAGGTGGCAAACCCTGCGGAGAGCGCGGGCACCGGGGTGGCCGGCATCGCCGCCACCAGCGTCTCAAACGTCGGGTTGTGACCGACGATCATGATCGAGCCAGCGTCCTCGCCGGCCATCGAGATCAGCTCGAGCACCCCCTCGGGATCAGCACCGTAAAGGGCGCGCAGATAGGTCACTTTCGGAGGGACGGCCATCTGGGCGAGGACCCGCTCGGTGGTCTCGACCGTGCGGACAGCGGTTGAGGAGAGGACCAGCCGGGGAAAAGTGTCGGTCTTGAGGCCTAGGCGGTCGCCATGGTCGCCGAGCCGCTCACCGAGCGCGTCAGCGTCCTTGCGCCCCCGCGCCGAGAGGACCCGCTCGTGGTCGCCGCCGTCTACCGGCGGGCGCCGCTTCGTCTTGGCATGGCGGAGAACCCAGAGGGTGCGACCGGATGCCACCGTCAGGCACCCATGTCGCGGCGGCCCTCGAGCGCCCGTCCGAGGGTCATCTCGTCGGCATACTCGAGGTCCCCTCCCACCGGCAGCCCACTGGCGAGTTTGGTCACGCGCACCGGCGTACCCGCCAGCCGCTTGGCCAGATACATGGCGGTCGCTTCACCCTCCAAGTTGGGGTTGGTGGCCAACACGACTTCGGAGATTCCCTCGCCTTCGATTCGGGTCATCAGCTCGTCCACTCGCAAGTGCTCGGGCCCGACGCCCTCGAGCGGATTGAGGGCACCGCCCAGGACGTGGTACCGGCCCTTGTACTCGCGTGTCCGCTCGAAGGCGGCGACCGCCTGGGGATCCTCGACCACGCACACGATCGAGCCGTCACGGGACTCGTCCTGGCAGATCTCGCAGAGCGAGCCTCGCTCGGCCACGTTGAAGCACCGCTCGCACCACGCGGTGCGCTCCTTCACCGAAACGATGGCGTCGGACAGGCGCAGGGCGTCCTCGGCCGGGACCCGGAAGAGGTAGAAGGCGATGCGCTGGGCCGACTTCGGCCCGATACCGGGCAGCCGGCCCAGCTCGTCGATCAGTGCGCGAAGGGCACCCGTGTACACCTACCCCGACACCTCCTCAGCGCCGGGAAAGGCCTCCAGGAGCCGCGAATGGGCCAACGACTCTCGCTCCACCGGCTCCCCCGGGTCTTCTGGGTCGAAGTCGTCGTCGCCCAGATCGCTCGGGTCCGGGGCCGCCAGAGGCGTGTCGAGATCGTGGCCGGCGCCGGCCCCCCTACCGGCCTCGTCGACCACGAGCCGCAGGAAGATTCGGGTGGCGAAGTGGTCGCTCAGCGCCTTCTCGACCAGTGGGCGAACCTCGTCGCAGCGACCGAGATAGCCGGCACCGGGGAGCGCGAATACCGCCGTCGAGCCTTCGACGCCCACGAAGCGGCCCGAACTGTAGAGGGCCTTGGCCCGGGCCGGCAGGGAACCCAGGACGTAGTCACCCCACGCCTCGACCAGAGCGTCCCGGTCGGGCAGGGGGCCGGCCTCGGCGACCGAAGCTGGCGCGGCCGGTGGCGGCTCGCCCTCAGCGAGGGGAGGTGGTTCCACAGGGCGCGCCGCCTGCTCGGCCCGCTGGCGGCGCAGGGCGCCGATGGCCGGGCGCGATCGGGGATCGGCAGAGAGATCCGGCCGCGGCACCCGGGCCGGCGATCCCTCGCTGTCGCGGCGCCGTGCATCCTGGGCCGCCAGGGCCTCTTCCACCCGAGCCAGCCGCTCGGCCAGCACGTCCGGCGAGCTGTCGAGACCGGCGTGGGCCAGCCGGACCATCGTGACCTCGAGCACGACTCGAGCGTCCGGCGCCTCCCGCATGTCGACCTGGGCCAGCCCGAGAGCTTCCATGGCCCGAACCAGACGGGCGAGCCCGAGGCGTTCGGCCTCTTCGGCCAGCCGGTCACGCTCAGACCCGCTGGCCGAGGCGAGCTCGGGGGCGAGCGCCAGCAGGAAGGCCTGGCGGAGGTCGTCGACCAGCTCGGTGGCAAGTTGCTGGGGGCTCCATCCCGCCTCGACCAGGGCGGCCACCGCGACCAGAACCCGCCCCGGGTCCTGGTCGCACAGCGCGTCGAGCAGGCTCTGCAGTTCGGGGCGAACCCCCTCCGACGAGCCCGACGAAGCCATCTGGTCGAGCGCCGAAAGCGCGTCGCGGGCCGACCCCCGGCCACGCCGGACGGCCAGGGCCAAGGCCTCGTCGTCGAGATCAAGCCCGGCCTTGTCGCGGACCGAGGAGAGCAGCTCCATGAGGGTCTCCGCTCCGAGCAGGCGGAACTCGTAGTGCTGGGTGCGGCTCCGCACGGTGAGCGGCACTTTCTGGGGATCGGTGGTCGCGAGCACAAAGACGACGTGGGAGGGCGGTTCCTCCAGGGTCTTCAACAGGGCATTGGCGGCGGCCGCCGAGAGCATGTGGACCTCGTCGACGATGTAGAGCTTCCAGCGACCCGGGGTCGCCAGCGCCGCATGGGAGACGAGGTCGCGCATCGCCTCGACCCCGTTGTTCGACGCCGCGTCGAGCTCCCGGACATCGAGCGAGGTCCCCTGAGCGATCGAGACGCACGAGTCGCAGACCCCGCAGGGCTCGCCGCCGACGGGGTTCGCGCAGTTGAGCGCCTTGGCCAGGACACGGGCGGCCGAGGTCTTGCCGGTTCCCCGAGGTCCGCTGAACAGATAGGCATGGGCGACGCGGCCCTCGGCCACTGCGCCGCGCAGCGCCTGGACAACGTGGGGCTGGCCCCGGATCTCGGCCAACTTCGCCGGGCGGAACCGGCGGTAGAGGGAGACGAAGGGCTCCCCGCTCTCGGGAGCGGACATCACCGGGAGCCTAATGGTCCGGTGTGCTCGGACCTCGTGGCTTGGCGGTGTCGTGAGGGTCTCGATGCGGGGTTCAGCTCCCGACCGGGCCGGCCTCGCCGACCTCGTACTGGAGGACCTCGGCGCTCAGCACCTTGATGTCCGAAGCTGGCCGCGGGCCTGACCGGAGGCGTTGGAGGTGGGCGGCGAGCGCCTCCTTGTTCTCCCAGCGTTCGAAGAGCAGGACTCGGGCGGGCTCGAGCGGGTCCGGGCTGAACGCGTACACGTGGCAGCCGTCCTCGGCCCGGGACGACCGCATCGCCTCCGTGCGGCCGGCGATGAACTCGTCTCGGCCGGCGGGATCGACCTCGAAGTACCCAGCCACAATCACCATCGGTGCCCCCTCCAGTCTTGCCGTCCTCGGCGCTCGATGCGGCGACCAGGTTGGCTGCGGCACACAACCTCACCCGCTGAGAGCTGCTGCCTTCCGACCCTGACTCGGTTCACGGGCGGCCGTTGCGCAGGACCCGGTCACCGCACCCAACGCCGAGGCGTGGAGCCACGAGGTTATCCCGACCTCGCCACGATGTCCGTCGGTTGCTCAAGGACCTGGGCAGGAGGCGCGGCGCCACGAGGGTCGGCGCGCCCGGAGCAAAGGTCGTTGCCCGCCGGCCCCGCTTCCACCGTCCCGAGGGCAAACCAAAAGGCGATGTGGTGATCCGCCCAGAAGGGCGAGCGGTCGCCAGTAGCCTGACCACCCGTTACCCGGGAGGAGTGCGAGAGCGGCCGAATCGGCACGACTGGAAATCGTGTGTGGGGAGACCCACCGTGGG
Organism: Acidimicrobiales bacterium; assembly: GCA_040414865.1. Taxonomy (GTDB): domain Bacteria; phylum Actinomycetota; class Acidimicrobiia; order Acidimicrobiales; family RAAP-2; genus Palsa-461. The sequence continues at coordinate 358 of JBEDUR010000163.1, read as the reverse complement.
TTCAAATCCCACCTCCTCCGCTTCGAGCAGGCATTTCACCCAGTCACCCAACACGCTCGCGAGTCGAGCGCCGCCCCGGCAGCGGAAGCCCAACACTTGGTTTGATGATGCATCCCCATCGACGTTGGCCGAGCCCTCGAACCTCGGCGTTCGGGCCATCGTGAGAGCGCCCGGCAGGCGTGCACCTCGACCAAGAGAAGTCCGTAACCTACCGGCCGGAGGGACCACGGGCCGATCCGCCCGCGTTCTCGGAACGCTGTGAGGGGAGCGGCGACGACAGAGTCAACTGAAAGCCGTGAGGCCGACGAGGCGGCCATGCGATTGGCCATCGCCGAGGCCCAACGCGCGCTCGACCATG
>JBEDUR010000162.1:0-7311 GCA_040414865.1 Acidimicrobiales bacterium | reverse complement strand
AGCAGCCGGAGCGGCGGCCGGGTCGCGGGCCGGGCGTCGCGGATCGCGGAATCGGGCAACGGGGCGGCAGCCATCAGGTTGCCGATCCCGCGCCGGCTGGCATCCGCCAACCGATCACCGAACGCCTGTTCGCCATGGCGCTATCTGACCACGAACAGGTGTTCGTGTCAAACCGGTTTTCGAACAAATGTTTGTAACCAGGAGCGGGGTTGTGTAGGGTCCTGGCCAAACACATGTTCGCCCGCCGCTTTCCGAAGCGGCAGGGTGGACCAGACCGAGGAGGCCAGGTGGCCGAGACCCTGAGCGGCAAGCGGCGCGAGATGCTCGACTTCATCGCGGCGTGCCTGCGGGAGCGGGGCTACCCGCCGTCGGTGCGCGAGATCGGCGACGCCGTCGGGCTCAATTCCTCGGCCACCGTGCATACCCACCTGGCCGTCCTCCAGCGCGAAGGGTTCTTGGAACGCGACCCGACCAAGCCCCGGGCCATCAAGGTCCGCTACGACCCCTCCTCCAAGGAGGCGGTCGAACCGGCCCGGGTCCGCAACGTCCCCTTAGTCGGCGACGTGGCTGCCGGAGCCGGCGTTCTCGCTCAAGAGCGAGTGGAGGAGGTGTTCCCGCTCCCCGAAACCTTCTGCGGGACCGGGCCCGCCTTTCTGCTGCGGGTCCGGGGGGACTCCATGGTCGAAGCCGGGATCCTCGATGGCGATTTCGTCGTCGTCCGAAATCAGCGCGACGCCGAGAACGGCGACGTCGTGGTGGCCGGCATCGGCGACGAGGAGGCAACGGTCAAGGTCTTTTCACGGCGACGGGGCAAGATCGTCCTCACGCCGGCCAACGCGTCAATGACGCCGATGACCTTCGAACCCGGCGAAGTCTCCCTCTACGGCAAGGTGCTCACGGTCTTGCGCCGGCTGTAGTCAGGCGACGAGAAGCACCGCCTCGAGGTGGGCTCGGGCCGCCTCGAGCGACGCCCGATCAACGCGTTCATCGGCGTGGTGGGCGAGCTCGGGATCACCGGGGCCGAAATTGGTGGCCGGCACGCCGTTGGCGAAGAAGGTGGCCACGTCGGTCCAGCCGAGCTTGGCCCGGGGCGACGCCCCGGTCGCCCGAAGCAACCGGGCCAGCACCGGGTGGTCGAGGCGGGGCGGCGCGGCTGCGGCGACATCGAGGAGCTCGTAGCGGTCGCCTCGCTCGAGATCGACAACGTCGGCGAAGAGGTCGGCCAGATACCGTTGCGCCTCCTCTGGGTCGCGGTCGGGAGCGAAACGGAAGTTGAGGACGGCGACGGACCGGTCGGGCACCACATTGGGAGCGACTCCGCCCTCCACTCCGACCACCTGGAGCCGCTCGACGTAGTCGCAGCCGTCGAGGACGACCGGACGCGGCTCGTAAGCGGTGACCGTGGAGATGACGGCGCCCAGTCGGTGGATGGCGTTGACCCCGAGCTGGGCGCGGGCGGTGTGGGCCCGCTTGCCCATCAGCTCGATCCGGAACCGGATCGAGCCTTGGCAGCCAGCCTCAACGAGGGCGCCGGTTGGCTCGCACAGGATGGCCACGTCCCCGGCCAACAGGTCGGGGCGGAGGCCGAACAGCTGGACAAGACCGTTCTCCGAACGATCGATCTCTTCGGCGCGGTAGAAGCACCAGGTCACGTCACAGGCCGGCTCGGCCATGGTGGTGGCCAGGTCGAGCATCACCGCGAGCCCGCCCTTCATGTCGGCCGACCCGAGGCCGAAAAGAACATCACCCTCGATTCGCGGGGTCTCGTTCCCCGCGGGGGGCACCGTGTCGAGGTGGCCGGCCACCACCACCCGCGTGTCGCGACCGAGGTCGGTGCGGGCGATGACGTTGTCCCCAACTCGTTCTATCGAGAGCCACCGGCACGCACGGAGGCGCAACTCCACGTGGTCGGCGAGCGCAGCCTCGTGCCGGGACACCGACGGGATCGCCACCAACTTGGCGGTCGCGCCAAGAAGATCGACGTTCACGCGCTTGCCCCGTGCTCGCGCAAGACCTCGTTGAGCCGCGCCTTGTCGTGCCGCTCCCCCTCGCTCAGGCGTTTGATCACGAGTACGCACGGCACGAAGAACTCCCCGCCGGGGTAGCTCCGGCGACGGCTGGCTCGGATGGCCACGCACCACGGCGGCACCACCCCGCGCGAAATCTCCTCACCGGTCTCGGCGTCGATGACCGGTATGGAGGGGTCAAGGAAACTCCCGGCGCCGAGCACCGCGCCTCGGCCGATTCGGGCCCCGCCGGTCACCATGCAGCGGCTGCCGATGAACGCGTCGTCTTCGACCACGACTGGGACGGCGTTGGGGGGTTCGAGCACCCCTCCGATCCCGACCCCGCCCGACAGGTGCACGCGGGCGCCGATCTGCGCGCACGACGCCACCGTCGCCCAGGTGTCGACCATCGTCTGGTGGCCGACATAGGCGCCGATGTTCACATAGCTCGGCATGAGCACCACCCCTGGTGCCAGGTACGAGCCCCACCGGGCCGAGGCCCCGGGCACCACTCGAACGCCGGTGGCGGCGAAGTCCCGCTTGAGCGGGATCCGGTCCGCGTACTCGAACGGCCCGACCTCGGTGGTCTCGAGTCCGCGCAGCTTGAACACGAGCAGGATCGCTTTCTTCAGCCACTCGTGGACGACGACCTGCCCCGCGGCGGAGACCTCGGCCACCCGCACCAGGCCTTTATCGAGCAAGTCGATCGCCGAGTCAACGGTGTGGACCGCATCGGTGTCGGCCGGCGAGAGCTCACCCAGCCGCTCGAACAGCTCGTCGATCGCGACTTCGAGCGCGCCCAGCCCAGCGACGGGTTCAGGCATGGGCTAGGCCGCGCCGCCCCGGCCCGGAGCCAGCGCCGCCCCGGTGAGCGGGCCGACCGCCTGGAGTCGGTCGCGCACCAACTCGAGCCGCTCCATCGGCTGCACGGCGGCCACCCGGACGTACCCGGGACTCTCGGTGCCGTAGAAGTCGCCCGGGCTGACCAGCAGACCGGCCGACCGGGCCAAGGCCTCGGTCAGCCCCCAGCCGTCGCCCAGGTCGGCAGGGGCGGGGACCCAGAGGTAGAAGCCGCCCTCGGGCAGCGGTGACGGGCACCCGGCACGGCCGAGAACCTCGGCCAGGAACCCCAGGCGCTCTCGGTAGCGGGCCCGCTGCTCCTCGACGTGGGCGTCATCCTCCAAGGCGGCGGCCGCGCCGGCTTGGACCGGCCCGGCGACCATGAACCCGGCGTGGCGCCGCACGTCGGTCAGGAACTGGACCAGCTCGCGGTCGCCCGCGTAGAAGCCGGCGCGGACGCCGGCCAGATTGGACCGCTTGGACAGCGAGTGCACCGCGACGACGCCCTCGGTGCCGTGCTCGAGGATTGAGCGGGGCCGGCCAGACCACGTGAACTCGGCGTAGCACTCGTCGGAGAAGACCGGCACCTTGTGCTGACGGCCCCAGGTGGCCGCCGCCTCGAGGTCGCTGAGCCCCCCGGTCGGGTTCGACGGACTGTTGACCCAGAGCACGAGCGCCGAAGCGGCGTCGGCCGGATCCACCTCGGCGAGGGCCAATCCGCTCCCCTCGGGGGTCTCGGGTGGGACGGCCACCGGGCGGCACCCGGCCAGCAGCGCGCCCATGGCATAGGTGGGGTAGGAGACGGCCGGGAACAGCACCACGTTGTGGTCCGGATCACGCAGATGCAGGTACTGGGCCAATGAAGCCACGAACTCCTTGGTGCCGACGCATGCGCTGAGCTGATCGGGGGCAACGCTGACCCCGAAGCGCCGCTCCACCCAGCCACAGGCCGCACCCCGGAACGCCGAACTGCCGGCCGACTCGGGGTAGCCCCGCTCGGTGCCCGAGCTGCCCATGGCCAGCAGGACGAAGGCGGGCGGCGGGTCGTACGGGGTCCCGACCGAGCAATCGACCATCCCACCGGGATGGGCCCGGGCCAGTTCGGTCAGGGCCGAGAGTCGGTGGTACGGATAGGGCGGCGGCTCGAACGGGACGGTCACGACGCCGCCACGAACTCGGAGAAGCGGGCCCGGCCCGCCTCGTCCAGCAGGACCGTGAGCGTCGTCGCGTCGACTCCCGCCTGCTTTTCGACCACTTCGCCTTCCCGATGGACGGCGGCCAACACGTCGCCGCGGGCATAGGGGATGACCAACCGCACGATCCGGTCGCTCAGCCGGACCCGGTCGGCTACCGCCCGCAAGAACCCTTCGATCCCCTCACCGGTAACCGCCGAGACGCCGACCGACCCCTCGTGCCTGGCCACCAGCTTGGCCACCGCCTCCGGCGATCGGTCGAGCTTGTTGACCACCACCAGCTCGGGGATCTCGGCCGCGCCGATCTCGCAGAGCACCGAGCGCACCGAGGCCATCTGGGCCTCGGGGTCACGAGCCGAGCCGTCGACCACGTGGACGATGAGGTCGGCCAGGCCGATCGACTGGAGTGTCGAGTGGAATGCGTCGACCAGCTGGTGTGGCAGCTTGCGGACAAAGCCGACGGTGTCGGTGACAAGCACGGTTTCCCCGCCTGGTAGAGCCAGCTGGCGGGTCCTCGGGTCCAACGTCGAGAAGAGCCGGTTCTCGGTGAGCACACCGGCCCCGGTGAGCCGGTTGAGCAAGGTCGACTTCCCGGCGTTCGTGTAGCCGACGAGCGTCAGCTCGCGTAGCCGCGACCGGGACCGGGCCCGGCGCTGGAGCCCCCGGGTCTTGGTGAGCTGGTTGAGCTCGCTCTCGAGGCGCTGCATGCGCCGGACCAGACGCCGCCGGTCCACCTCGAGCTGGGTCTCGCCAGGGCCCCGGGTGCCGATCCCGCCCGCCTGCTGGCTGAGGGAGCGGCCCCGGCCCCGAAGGCGCGGCAGTCGGTACCGCAGGAGGGCCAGCTCCACCTGGGCCTTGCCCTCGAGAGTTCGGGCGTTCTGGGCGAAAATGTCCAGGATCACCGCGGTGCGGTCGATGGCGGTCCGGCCCAGAATCCCCTGGAGGTTGCGCTGCTGGGCCGGAGTCAGCTCCTCATCGAAGACCACGGTGTCGGCGTCGACACTCCGGCTCAGCTGGGCGAGCTCCTCGGCCTTCCCCCGCCCGACGAAGGTGGCGGGGTCCGGGCGGTCGCGCCGTTGGGCGACCCTGGCGACCACGTCGGCGCCGGCCGTGTCGACCAGGAGGGCAAGCTCGTCCAGACCCGCCTCAACCCCTTCGGGTTCGGCACCGTCCAGGGCGACCCCGACGAGCACGATGCGCTCGCGGAAGGCCCGCTCGATCAGGCTGCCGGGGAACTGCTGGCTCACTGAAGCGCGCGGCGATCGATCACGATCTCAGCCAGCCGGCGCACCGGGCCGCCGAGCAGGACCGGATCCCCGTCCTTCTCGCCGAGGGACACCTCGAGGGTGCCTCCAGGATTTCGCACCGCGACGATGCCGTCGACGAGGCCCCAAGCCCGGGCCACCACCGCCGCCGCGCAGCTGCCGCTGCCACAGGCCCAAGTCTCCCCGACACCGCGTTCCCACACCCGCATGGTCAGCTCGCCCTGCCCCGGCCCGGGTGCGACGTACTCCACGTTGATCCCCTCGGCGAAGCCAGCCGCGAGCTCGGGGCCGACCGTCGCCAGCTCGATCTCGGCCGGGTCCTCACACCGCACCACCAGGTGCGGGTTTCCAATGTCCGCTCGCTGGGCACGCCGGCCGGCGCGATCGGCGGTCGGCGGACCGACCAGTCGGACCGGGCCCATGTCCACGACGGCTCGGGCCCACCCGGGAGCTTCGAGCCGCTCGAAGTCGACACGGGCCACGCCGGCCAAGGTCGCCACAGTGAAACGGGGCGCGGAGACCAGCCCGGCGTCGACCGCGGCCTGGGCGGCGCAGCGCAGCCCATTGCCACTGGTCTCGGCCCGCCCGCCGTCGGCGTTGTGCAGTTCCATCGACACCTCGGCCTGTCCGCTCCCCCGGAGCACGCGGATCACCCCGTCGGCGCCGACCCCGCGACGTCGGTCACACAGGCTGCGCACCTCGGCCACCTCCAGCTGGATCGCATCGTCGACGTCGAGGAGCACGAGGAAGTCGTTCCCGGCCGCATCGTGCTTGGACAGTCGAAGCGTCTCGGATCTGGCCGATCCCATCGCTCCAGTCTCGCACCCGGGCCCGCAGCCCCGAGCACTCACCGGCACTCCAGCGCCGCGGTGAGAACGCCAGCCTGGTCCTCGTCCTCGCCGAGCCAGGCGATGCGGGGGTCCCGCCGGAACCAGGCCCACTGGCGGCGAGCGAAGGATCGAGTGCGTGCGATCGCCGTGGACACCGCCTCGGCCACCGGCACGCCGTCCTCGAGGTGGGTCAACAGCTCGCGGTAGCCGAGAGCCTGCCGGGCGGTGCGGGACAGCCCTCCGGGCCGGACTGCCAGCGCCCGCACCTCATCGAGGAGCCCGAGATCCATCCACCGTTCGAACCGGGCCTCGATGGCGGCGTCGACGCGGGCGGGGTCAAAGCGGAGGCCGATCTGAATGAATCGGGTCGAGGGGTACGCCTCGAGGCCCGGACCGAAGGACGAGAACGGCCGGCCCGAGCCGATGGTCACCTCTAGTGCCCGGACGATCCGGCGCCGGTTCTCCGGGGTCATCCGCCCCGCTGCCACCGGGTCCAGGACGGCCAGGCGTTGGTGGAGGGCGGCGCAGCCGCCGGGCTCGTCGGCCTCATGCTCGAGCCGGGTCGCAATATCGGGGAACCGCCCCGGAAAAGTGAGGTTGTCGACCACCGCCCGCACGTAGAGGCCCGTTCCCCCGACCAACAGGGCCCGGCCTCCCCGTCCCTCGATGTCGGCCAGGGCGTCTTTGGCCCGCGCATGGAAGAACGAGACGGTGCATTCCTCGGCCGGGTCGAGCAGGTCGATCAGGTGATGAGGGACGGCCAAACGCTGCGCCGGTGATGGCTTAGCGGTGGCGATGTCCATCCCCCGGTAGACGCTCATGGAGTCCATCGAGACGATCTCGGTGTCACCACGAGCGCGCGCGACCGAGAACGCGAGAGCGGACTTGCCCGAGGCGGTGGTTCCGACGAGCACCACCGGCGGCGCCGGCACTCTCTGGCGACCTCCGGCGATCAGCCGGCTCGCAACGGGATGCGCTTGCGGTAGCGCGGCCCGGCGACGGCTCCGAGCACCTCGGCCCGGAGGTGGTGGGGTGCGGCGCCGGTAACCAGCACATCGGCGAGGGACCCGGGCACGAGGTCGGCGTCGTCGGGCGAGACGAAGTGGGCCAGTTTCCCCTGTCTGGTCCGCCCGGAGCACATCGATGGGTCCTTGCGGCTCGGCCCCTCGACGAGGAC
>JBEDUR010000161.1:0-19879 GCA_040414865.1 Acidimicrobiales bacterium | reverse complement strand
CGCCAGTCGGACCTGGTGGGCGAGGGCGGCCAGCCCGACCACCTGGTCGTCGCCCAAGGCGGCCAGCGCCCGGAGCTCGGCGTCGGTGAGCAGGCGGCGCTCGTCGAGCAGCGCGCTCGAGGCCTGGGCGAGCAGGTGACGGGCGGCGGCTGGGTCGGGCGCGGTCCCGATTGTGACCGGAACGGCAGCGGGGGTCGACTCGCTCATGGATGGGCACCGTAGCGAGAGGCATCAGCGATCACCACCCGGGATGGATCTGTTCCGAAGTCGCGCAATGGTGAAGACGGACATCACCGCTCTTCGTGCGGGCTCGGACCGAGCAGTCGGCGCGCGGGTTGCTCCAACCCGGCCAGGACGTGCGGCCCTGGCCGATCGGGGCGGGGGGTGCTACGCCTGGAGTGTTGTGGCCGTCCCGGGCACCCGAGGGTCAATGGCCCGGACCGAGCCCGGCACAACATTGAGGAGACGACATGTCGTGGGACTTCGAGACCGAGCCTGAGTTCGAGGAGCAACTGGCCTGGATGCGCCAGCTCGTGAAGCACGAGATCATCCCGCTGGAGACCCTGGGCCTCGGCTACGACGAGATGCTTCGGGTGGTCGCCCCCCTCCAGCAGGAGGTGAAGCTTCGAGGGCTGTGGGCGGCCCACCTTCCGCCCTCGCTCGGTGGGATGGGCTTCGGGCAGGTCCGACTGGGGCTCATGCACGAGATCCTGGGCCAGACCCCACTCGGGCCGGTCGTGTTTGGCAACAACGCGCCCGACTCGGGCAATGCCGAGCTGTTGGCCATCGGCATCGAGGAGACCGGCCGTGAGGACCAGCGGGAGCGGTGGCTCCAGCCGCTCTTGGAGGGCACGCTGCGCAGCGCCTTCTCCATGACCGAGCCCGAGACGGCCGGTTCGGACCCCACTTTGCTCCAGACCCGCGCTGTGCGGGACGGGGACGAGTACGTCATCAACGGGCACAAGTGGTTCTCGTCCAACGGGTCAGTGGCCGATTTCCTGATCGTGATGGCGGTGACCAACCCTGACGTTCACCCCTACCAGGGATCGTCGATGATTCTGGTTCCGGTGGACAACCCCGGAGTCGACATCGTCCGCGACGTGGCCACCATGGAGCACCCCGAGCCGTCCTTCGGGCTCTTCGGCAACCACGCCGAGATCTACTACCGCGACGTGCGAGTGCCGGCGGCCAATCTCATCGGGCGGGAGGGTGAGGGCTTCGTCCTCGCCCAGCAGCGGCTCGGGCCGGGGAGGATCCACCACTGCATGCGCTGGCTGGGCCAGTCACAGCGGGCTTTCGACATGCTCTGCGAGCGGGCCGTCTCCCGGCGCGCCCACGGGTCGCTTTTGGCCGAGAAACAGACCATCCAGAACTGGGTGGCCGACTCGATGGCCGAGATGCACGCCGCCCGGCTCATGACGCTCCACGCCGCCTGGAAGATGGACAAGGAGGGTGCTTCGGCGGCCCGGTTGGAGATCGCCATGATCAAGTACTACGGCGCTTCGGTCCTCTTCAACGTGATCGACCGGGCCATCCAGGTCCACGGCGCGCTCGGGTTCTCCTCCGACCTGCCGCTCGAGCACATGTACCGCGCTGCCCGAGCGGCCCGCATCTACGACGGGCCCGATGAGGTCCACCGCCAGACCGTGGCTCGACGGACGCTGCGCAACTACGCCCCCCACGAGGTGCCGAGTGAGCACATCCCGACCCGCCGGGAGGAGGCCCGCGAGCGCTTCGCCGATCTCCTGGAGCGGGCCACGGCAGACCTGTAGGCGCCCGTGCGGGTTCTTCTCACCGAGTCGACCGCCCGCGCGCTCGGTGCCCGAGTGCGGGCCGTGGACCCGGGCGCCGAGATCGTCGCGCTGGGCTTGGACGGCACCTTGACCCTGGACGACCGCGTCAGCCTCGACCGGGAGCACACCGGGGTCGAAGCGGCGTGGGCCACGAACGACCTCTACGAGGAGAGCCGGCTGCTTCGGCCCTTCTTCGGTCTGGTGCGGCGCCTGGACACCCTGGTGTGGTTCCAATCCCAGGCCGCCGGCTATGACGACCCGATCTTCGGCGAGCTGATCCGCAAAGGGGTTCTCTTCACCAAGTCCGACGTCCACCGCGTCCCGATCGCCGAGTACGTGCTCCGGGCCGCGCTCGACCACGTCCAGCGCGTCACGGAGTGGAGGGTCGCGCAGGCCGAGCGCAGCTGGCGGCGGCATCAGCTGGGCGAAATCGACGGCTCCGGGTGGGTGGTGATTGGCCTCGGCCCGATAGGCCTCGAGGTGGCCCGGCTGGCTCAGGCCTTCGGGGCCTGGGTCGTCGGTGTGCGGCGACATCCCTCCAGGGATGAGCCCGTCAGCGAGGTCGTCACCCCAGACAGACTCTTCACGGTCTTGCCCGATGCCGACGTGGTCGCGTTGTGTGCCCCCGCCAACGCTTCAACGGCGCACCTCGTCGACGAGCGCTTCCTCGCCAGGATGAAGCCGGGCGCCTTGCTGGTCAACATCGCCAGGGGCTCGCTCGTTGACGAGGCCGCCCTCCTGCGGGCCCTCGATACCGGCCCGATCGGCGCGGCCGCGCTCGACGTGTTCGAGACCGAGCCGCTGCCCAGGGACAGCCCCCTGTGGACGCATCCAAAGGTGTCGATCACCCCCCACAACTCGGCCACCTCGACCGGCCAGTTGCGTCGTCAGGAGGAGCTCTTCTTCGACAACCTGGCTCGTCTCCTCGCCGACGAGCCGCTGCGGGGCGTGGTGACGGTCGCCGACCTGGACTGAGGGGAGTCTCTTCGGGCGATCGTGTCACGAGGTCCCGCGAGACCCGGCGCTCGTTCCACCCCTCGGTGCATGTACCGGCTAGTGCCCGGGTGATCGTGCCCCGGTCCCGGGTCTTGGCGGCGGCCGGGCGGCCGGGCCGTCAACCGACCGGAGCCAGCTGCTCGAAGCCGAGCGCGGCCTCCAGCGCGGCCGCAGTGCGGATGACCACGAGATCCCCGTGGGCCGGCCCGACCAGCTGGAGACCGACCGGGAGCCCGTCCCGGCTCAGCCCGGCGCAGACGGTGGCGGCCGGCGAGCCGCTCATGTTGAACGGATAGGTGAATGAGACCCAGCCCGGGGTGGCCTCGTCGTTGACCAACCCCTGGAGCCCGAGCGAGAGGGGCGGGGGCAACCCGGCACAGGTCGGGGTGACGAGAATCCTCGCGTCGGCGAACAGCTCGACCAATCGGTAGTTGACCCGGTGGCAGGCGTCGAGGGCCGCGGCCATCTGGCGCCCGGTGGTGGAACGGGCCCGATCGACGAGCCGCGCCAGCATCGGGTGGAGGTCGTCGTCGTGATCCTGATACCGCGGCTCGAGGCTTCGCAGAAGGAAGACGGCGGTGAGCGTCAGCCAGTCGTTTACCGGGTCGGTGTCGAAGACCCGGTCGATCTCGACCACCTCGGCACCCAGGGACTCGAGGACGGCCACCGCCTGCTCGCACACCGAGAGCACCTCGGCGTCGACGGTTGCGTAGCCGAGGGTCGGGGACCAGAGCACGCGGGCGGGAACTCGGGGCTCGTCCAGGGCAGCCAACCAGGAGGCCTCGGGACGGGGCAGCGAGCGCAGATCGCTCGGCTCGGGGGCGACCACGGTGTCCAGGGCGAGCACGACGTCGGCTATGCGCCGCGCCATCGGGCCCTTTACCGAGAGGCCGGGCCACCCTGGAGGGTTCGGGCCACCGATCGGGACGCGGCCGAGCGAGGTCTTCATCCCGGAGAGGCCGCAGCAGGCCGCCGGGATCCGGATCGACCCCCCGCCATCGGAGCCGGTGGCCAAGGGAACCAGGCCGGCGGCCAGCGCTGCGGCCGTCCCGCCCGAGGACCCGCCGGGTGAATGGTCGAGATTCCAGGGGTTCTTCGTCACCCCGAAGAGGTTGTTGTCGGTCATTGCCGTCCAGCCGAACTCCGGGGTGTTGGTCTTGCCCACCACGACACACCCCGCCGCCCGGAGCCGGGAGACCAGCACGGAGTCGTGTTCGGCTGGAGGATCGTCGGCCCAACGGGGCGAGCCGTTGGTGGTGCGGAAGCCGGCCGCGTCATCGAGGTCCTTCACGCCGATGGGGATCCCGGCCAGCGGGCCGGGATCGGCTCCGCTCGCGACCAGTTGGTCGATCGCCGCCGCCTGGTCCAGCGCCCGCTCACCGTCGACGGCCACGAAGGCATTGATCTGGGGGTTGAATCGCTCGATGCGCTCGAGGGCGACCGAGGTGAGCTCCCTGGCGGAGACGCGCTTCTGCCGGACTCCTGCCGCCAGATCGGCGACCGGGGTGATCCGCAAGTCGATGTCCATGGAAGAGGGGTAGCACGTCGGGAGCACCGCCGTCGACGCCGATGGCCCGGTGTTCAGTCGGCGGCGGATCCAGGGCGGGTCGAGCGTCGCTCGAGCGGGCCGGGCGTCAGGGCCCCAGCAGAGCCGCCGGGACGATGGCCAGCCCGTCGTCTGAGCGGAAGGCCCGCGCACCAGTGGTGACGACCAGACCGTCGAGCAGATCGGCGCCGAGCCGCCGGCGCAGCCAACGAAGGTGACCGAGGTCGAGCTCGTCGACGTCGTCCGAGAACTTCACGTCGATGGCTACGACGCGGCCATCGGCCCGCTCGACGATCAGATCCAGCTCGTGGTGGTTCCGGTAGGTGCGCAGGTGACTGACGTGCGCTCCGGCGGCTTGGGCGTACACCCGGACCGAGAGGGCCAGGAGGGACTCGAACAGGGCTGCAACAAAGACGCCCAAGTGGCGATCGGTAGGCCGGGCCCTCGGCTGCTCAAGCAGCGCGTCATCCAAGTCGAGGAGGCGGACAGCCAGTCCCGGGTCGGCGAGGTGATGCTTCGGTGCCTCCGCCACGCGGCCAACTTGGCCGAGACGAGGGGACCATGCCGGGAGGGGGTCGAGCACGAAGAGGCGCTCGAGCAGGTCGTGGTAGGCAGCGGCAGCCTCTTGTTGCGCCGCGTTCAGTTCGGTGCCCATCGCGGTGTCCCGGATGGTCTCGTAGGGGACGGTGGTCGCCGTGGCCGCGGCGTAGGCCACGAGCCATCGGTGCACCGCTCCCTGGTCCCGAACCGGCCGACCGAGTTGGGGGAGGTCGTGTCCGACGATGCGGACGAGATACGCATTGAGCTCGGTCCGCCGAGCGGCCCCGGGCAGCGCTCGGATGGCGGGGAACCCCGACGCGGTGACCTCCTCCAGGTACCGACGCCGAGAGACCTCACAGTGGCCGCTGATTGGGGGCCGTTCGCCGATCAGCAGTTCGGCCAGGCTCACGGTCGGTTGTGCCAGGTCGCGTTCGGCGAGGCTCAGGGGGCGCATGCGGACGGGGAGGATGTCGCCGGCGCTGCGACCCTCGGCCTGGGAGCCCGCGGTGAGCAGGAACTGGCCCGGCCGCCCCTCCGTGTCGACGGCCCCGCGGACGGCGTCGAGGGACGCCGGCCGGCGTCCCCAATCGTCCAGGAGGACCGGTGGCGTGCTGGTCAGAACCGTTTCGGGGTGGGCTTGCGCCAGCTCGGCGACCTCGGGGCGCCCCAGCTCGAAGACACTCGCTGCCCGCTGCAACGCGGTGGCGGTCTTCCCCACGGCGGGCGGCCCGCCGAGCGAGACGGCGACCGCCCAACCCAAGAGCGCATCGAGCTCCTGGTCGATGACGCGCCTGCGGTAGGGGCCCGAGTCCACCGTCAAAGCATGCACTGGATGGGCTCCCGACGACCGGGACAGCGTGAGGCGTCGATCCCGATGTCCGGAGCGCTCCAGGGCGCCCGGCTCATGCGCTGGGCGAAAGCCCTCGAACCGCCTCCTCCAACTTGACGCCGACCGGAATGATCATCGGAGCGGGGATGGTGACGCCGTTCTCGACGTAGCGCCCGATTGTGGCCCGACACTCGTCGAAGGAGCCGTGCACGATGAGGTCGTCCACAACCTCGTCGGGGATCGCCTCCAGGGCTCCGCGGCGGTCCCCACTCGACCACCGCTGCCACATGTCCGAGAGCAGCTCGCCGCGACCCAGCCACCGCTGGAACTCGGCGTAGGCCTCGACGTTCATGTATGCGGCGATCATCCGTCGGCCAACCGCTCGCGCGGTGCTCGCGTCCTCGGTCGGGATGGTGAAGATCCGGGCTACGACCTCCTTGGGCCCCTCGCCGCCGATCTCAGCGACCGCCTTGGTCACGTCCTCGGGCCCCAGCCAATTCAAGATGGCCCCGTCGGCTTGTCGCCCGGCGAGGCCGAGCATCCCGGGGCGCAGCGCGGCCAGGTAGACCGGCGGGCGCTGCTCGGGGACCCGGGACAGCCGGAACCCTTTGATCGAGAAGGTCGAGAAGTCCGCGTCGACCCGCTCACCGGACAGGGCGGCCTTGAGAAAGGCGAGGATGTCGCGCGCCCGGCGATAGGGCTCCTCGAAGGGGAGACCGTTCCAGCGGTGCACGATCGCCTCGGAGGAGGTGCCGATGCCGAGAGCGAAGCGACCGGGAGCGGCGTCGGCCATTGCGGCAGCCGTCTGGGCGAGCAGCGCCGGACCCCGTGTGTAGACCGGAGCGATAGCGACGCCGAGGTGCAGTGCCGGGGTCCACGCGGCTGCCAGGGCGAGGGGGGTGAACCCGTCCGCTCCATCGACCTCCATGGACCAGATGTCGGTGTAGCCGAGCTCGACCAGTCGTTCGAACCACCGGCGGTGGTCGTGCAGCGGGGAGTCGAAGGGGACCGTGATCCCATGGCGGGGCTTCGGGCTTCCGGCAGTGCTCATGGGACCACTGTTGCACCCGTCCGCCGCCTCCGCACCCGGCGCCAGCATTTCAGCGGGTCCGAATCGATCCACTCGAGCACGACTGCACAGCGATCGCTCGACGCGTGCACGGCACGGATAGATGCAAGTTCAGGCTGGGACCCTTCATGCGCCGAGTGCCCGGCGACGCTGACGGTCAGCGTCCCTTCCAGGAGGGTCGGCGCTTCTCGGCGAAGGCGCGGGGCCCTTCGCGGAAGTCCTCGGAGTCGTAGAGACGCCGCAAACGGCCCGACGACTGGTCGTCGGCCATCGCCTCCTCGACCGTAAGCCCCAAACCGGCATGCACCGATTCCTTGGTGGTGCGGACGCTGACCGGAGAGCACTCGAGGATCTGAGCCGCCCACCCCCGTGCGGTGTCCATGAGCTGGGCTAGGGGCACCACCTCGTTCACGATTCCCAGACGATGGGCCTCGTCGGGGTCGATGTGCCGACCGGTCAGCATCATGCCCATGGCCGCCTTGAGGGGGATCTGCTCCGGCAAGCGGTGCATCCCGCCAGCGGCCGCCACCAGACCGACCCGGGGCTCGGGAAGGCCGAAGCGCGCGTGGTCAGCCGCCACGACGATGTCGCACGCCAGGGCAAGCTCGAAGCCACCGCCCAAGGCGTAGCCGTTGACCGCGGCGATGATGGGCTTTACGCATTCGAAACCGCGGGTGATGCCCCCGAAGGGTGCTCGACGTTGCCGATCGGAGCGGCCCGTGGCGGCGGCCGTCACTTTGAGGTCGTTGCCGGCCGAGAAGGCCTTGTCTCCCGTCCCGGTGAGAATCGCGACCCACGCATCGTTGTCGTCGCGGAAGGTTTCGAATGCTTCGAGCATCTCGGTGTTCCCGTCGGCGTGCAGTGCGTTCATCACCTCCGGTCGGTTGATCGTCACATAGGCGACGTGGTCCTCGACCCCGTAGGTGATGAATCGGTAAGCGGCCATGGCTCTGTCCTCGTGGGGTCGGTGGCGGGCCAACGGCTCGACGACCAGCGAAGGGCGTGTGGGAGACCACCCCAACAGCTATTGACAGAATGTCACAGTGTTTGGTTTTCCGCCCGAGGCGCGCTGGTGACCACGTGACCAGTGGCCAATTTCGGGTCGTCGCGCGCTCGAGACGCGCCCATCCTGGGTCACCGTGACACCGCCGAGGTCTCCCACGCTCGAGAGCCTGGACGTCCCAATCATCCTTGCGCCGATGGCGGGGGGACCCTCGACCCCGGCGCTGGCGGTGGCGGTCGACCGGGGTGGCGGCCTCGGGTTTCTCGCCGGGGGCTACCTGAGGCCTGAACGCCTCCAGCAGGACCTTGCGACGACTCGGGGACAGATCCGCCGGTTCGGCGTGAATCTCTTCGCCGGCCCCGCGTCCCGGGCCGACCCAGAGGTGATTGGCGCGTATGCGGAGCTCCTTGGTCCGGAGGCTGGCGCGGCCGGTGTCGAGCTCGGCGAGGCCCGCTTCGATGACGACGCGCTGGACGAGAAGGTCGACCTCCTTCGCCACGACCCGGTGGCGGTCGTCTCCTTCACCTTTGGGCTCCCACCGCCGGGGGTTGTTGATCGACTGCACGAGGCCGGGTCAGAGGTGTGGCTGACCGTCACCTCGCCGGATGAGGCCCTCCAGGCGGCGGCGGCTGGCGCCGACGCTCTCGTCGTTCAGGGTGTGGAGGCGGGCGGACACCGGGGCGTGTTCGTCGACGACGACGCCGGCCCAGCCCTCACCGTCCTGGCTGCGCTGGAGTTGGTGCGGGGGGTGGTCGATCTGCCGCTGGTGGGCGCCGGCTCAATCATGACCGGCGCCGCCCTCGGCGCGGTGCTCGTCGCCGG
Organism: Acidimicrobiales bacterium; assembly: GCA_040414865.1. Classification (GTDB taxonomy): domain Bacteria; phylum Actinomycetota; class Acidimicrobiia; order Acidimicrobiales; family RAAP-2; genus Palsa-461. The sequence continues at coordinate 11,281 of JBEDUR010000161.1, read as the reverse complement.
TGCCCGCGCCGGCCAGGTCGGCACCGCCTACCTGCGGGCATCAGAAGCCGGGACTTCGAGAGCCCAGCGCGACGCGATCGCGACCGACGCCCGGACGGTCCTCACTCGCGCCTTCAGCGGACGGAGCGCTCGGGGGATCGTCAACCGGTGGCACGAGCGCTACGGCGAGCACGCCCCCCGGGCCTACCCGGAGGTACATCACCTCACCTCGCCTCTGCGGGCCCACGGCCGGGCGGTAGGTGACCCGGATCTCATCAACCTGTGGGCGGGCCAGGCCCATCAGCTCGCCACCGAACTCGGGGCCGAGGAGATCACGCGGCGCCTCGCTTCGGAGGCCAAGGCGGCCGTGGCCGAATGGGCGGACCGCTTCCGGTGACCGACCGCCCTGCCGGTCCCGCCGCCGGCCGGGGACACGAGGTCGGAGGCCGACCCCGGGCGAGCTATGAGGACCTCGTCGCCGAGGCACTGGCCCGCCCGTTCGTCGGCTGGGATTTCGCTTGGCTCGGGCCACGGGCGCCGATCACCGCCACGCTGCCCTGGGACTACCGCTCCGTGGTGGCTGCCCTCGCCGAAGGGGCAACCCGCATGCTCGACATGGGGACCGGCGGCGGCGAGGTTCTGTCGCGGCTGGCGGTGCGGGCCCGGGGCACCGTCGCCGACGAAGCTTGGGCGCCCAATGTCCCGGTGGCGGCCGCGCGGCTGCGGCCGCTCGGCATTTCGGTCGTCCGTGACGAGGGCGCCCCGGACAACTTCGACCAGGACGGGGTCCGCGGCCGGCTGCCCTACCGGGATGGGGCCTTCGACCTGGTCATCAACCGCCACGAGTCGTTCCTCGCAACCGAGGTCACCCGGGTGCTGGGGCCCGGGGGTCATTTCGTCACCCAACAGGTCGATCATCACAGCTATGACGACTTCTACGCTGCCCTGGGGCTCGAGGCGCCAGCGGAGCCGGAGACCTGGGTGCCGCTCGCCCGCCGCCAGCTTGAATCGGCCGGCCTCTTGGTGACCGACGCCCGCCGCGGTGAAGAGCACCAGGCTTTCGGCGATGTCGGCGCCCTCGTCTGGTATCTGCGGGCGGTGCCGTGGGGTGTGCCGGAGTTCGACCTGGACGCCTGCGAGGCGGCCCTTCACCGGATTCATCGCATCACCGACGAGGGGCCGGTGATGATTCGCCAACGTCGCCTCCTCGTGGTCGCCCAGAAGCCGGGCCGGCGCGACCTTCTGGGAAGCTTCGGGTCATGAGCACGACGCCCGACCACGCCGGCACCTTCTACGCATCCATGCCCTTCGCGCGTACGCTCGGAATCGACTTCCTCGAGGCGTCGGCCGACGCGGTTCGGGCCCGGTTGGCCTGGTCGGATGATCGTTGCACCTCTGGCGGCGTGCTCCATGGCGGGGTGCTCATGTCGCTCGCCGACTCGACCGGCGCGATGTGCGCCTTCCTGCACCTTCCGACCGACGCGTCGGGGACCACGACGGTCGAGTCCAAGACCAACTTCTTTCGAGCGGTACGCGAGGGTCATGTTGAGGCCACGTCGCGTCCGCTCCACGTGGGACGGACGGTCATCGCGGTGGAGACCGAGCTGCGTGACGCGGCCGGACGCCTCATTGCCAAGGTCACGCAGTCCCAGCTCGTGCTCCGGGGCTGAAATGGTCCAGCAGTTCTGCCCGTATCGTTGCCGCGGTTGACCGAGCCCCTGATCCTCGTGTCTTAACGCTGTCCGGATCCAGCGAGGGTCTCCATGAAGAATCCAGTGATCGCCGGGCGAGTGTTGGTCCTACGTCTCGAGCACTCGGAGCGGCTGGCGCGACAATTCTGGTTCTGCGTCGACCGATCGACCGGGTTCGGGGATGCCGCAGGCCCCAGGGGCTGGCAAGATCGGGGTAGCAAACGGTGGCACCTGGGCCCCGGCCAGAAGCCGGGCCGATGGAGAGGAGCGACCATGACCTACGACCTCGTCATCCGGGGCGCAGCGATCATCGACGGGACGGGCTCGGCACCCTTTACTGGTGATGTGGGGGTCGCCGACGGCCGTATCGCCGCGGTCGGCAAGGTGGAGGGCGAGGCCTGGCGGACGATTGATGCCGATGGTGCCGTCATTACGCCCGGTTTTGTCGACGTCCACTGCCATTACGACGGCCAGGCCACCTGGGACAGCCAGATGATCCCCTCAGCCTGGCACGGGGTGACCACCGTCATCATGGGGAACTGTGGGGTCGGGTTTGCCCCGGTGCACGACGCCGATCACCAACGTCTCATCGAGCTCATGGAGGGAGTGGAAGACATCCCGGGCTCGGCGTTGCACGAGGGCCTGGAGTGGAACTGGGAGAGCTTCCCCGACTACCTCAACGCTCTCGACCGCCGGCCCCGCGACATCGACGTAGGCGCTCAGGTTCCCCATGGGGCACTCCGTCTCTATGTGATGGGGGAACGGGGCGCAGCCCGGGAGGACGCTACCGAAACCGACATCGAGGCGATGGGTCGCCTCGCTCTCGAAGGGGTGAAGGCCGGAGCCTTCGGGTTCACCACTTCGCGGACGCGCAACCACCGCACCTCGACCGGCGACTGGACCCCGACGCTCACCGCGGCGGCAGACGAACTGGCCGGGATCGCCACGGTCATGGGGTCGACCGGCATCGGCGTGCTCCAAGTTGTCTCGGACTTCGCCCACTTCGACGAGGAGATGGACACCGTGCTCGGCATGGCCGAGGCATCGGGTCGACCCCTGTCGATCTCGGTCGTCCAGAACAATTTTCGTCCGCTCGACTGGCGTCGGATGCTCGACGCGATCGCCGAGGCCAACGTGCGCGGCGTGCGGGTCACCGCCCAGGTGGCGGCCCGACCCGTCGGTGTCCTCCTCGGGCTCCAGGCGACGATGGATCCGACCAAGGGATCGGCCCTCGGGCGCGAACTGGCGGCGCTCCCGTTCGCCGATCGCCTGGGCAAGCTGCACGACCCCGCGATCAGGGCCCAGGTGGTCGCCGAAATGGAGGCAGGGAGCGCGCGCTACTCGTGGGACCGAGTGTTCCCCTTGTCTGACCCGCCCAACTACGAGCCGGCACCCGAGGAGGCCATTGCCGCCGAGGCGATAGCCGCCGGGGTCAGCCCGGAAGCGCGGGCTCTCGAGCGGATGTTGGCCGATGACGGCCGCGCGTTCCTCTACGTCCCGTTCCTCAACTACGCCGACGGGAACCTCGATGCCGTGCGGGCGATGCTGCTCGACGAACACTCTGTCCTCGGACTCGGTGATGGGGGGGCGCATGTCGGGACGATCTCCGACGGCAGCTTCCCGACCACCATGCTCACGCACTGGGTCCGGGACCGCAGCCGGGGGGAGCGCCTCGACCTCGCCACCGCCGTGGCCAAACAGACCTCGATGACCGCGGCGATGATCGGCCTCGGCGACCGGGGCCGGATCGCCCCGGGGCTGAAGGCGGACCTGAACGTCATCGATTTGGACGCGTTGACCTTGCACGCTCCGACGATGGCGTTCGACCTTCCGGCCGGGGGAAAGCGCCTCCTCCAGCGAGCCGTGGGCTACCGGCACACCTTCGTGTCAGGGGAGGAGGTCTACGCCGAGGGCGAGCACACCGGAGCGCTGCCCGGTCGCTTGGTGCGCGGGGCCCAGCCCGCTCCGGCGTAGGCGCCGTCGTCGGCGCCCGCGGCCACCTTGGTGTCGCGCAAGAAGGCGGTTCTTTTCGCGCACATCGCGCTGAAGATCCCGAGAAGCCGGGCTACTCGTCCAGCCCGTCGTTGCGCTGACCTGGGTGGTGGAACGGCCGGCGTTGGACACCTGCAAAGTCCAAGTTTGCCGACCCTCCAGCTCCTGCTGCGAAATCAACCGCCCGAGGCCGGAACCGGACGCCACGCCCAAGGAGCGGAACGTGGAGCCGGGCTTCGATGATCCGTTCTTCTGTCGCCTCGCGAGACTCCATGGTCGCGAACCGTGGCGTCACGCCCACGGCCGGAGCGGTCGGACCCTTCAGCCCACCGTTGCTAGCGCGCGGCCGACCGCGCGCCTCGAACCGGCAATGACGAGGTATTCAAGGTTTCGGAGGTGGGAGATCTTGCCGACTCGCTGACCGGCCGGATTGTGGATTCCAATGCGAGCTCCGACGTAACGGGGTGAGTCGAAACTCATGGTCCGGACCGATTCGTGGTGAGCGCACATCTGGGCGAGCTCGTCCAGCCCGATCCACGACTCGTTGTTATAGGACAGGATCAGGAGTTCACAGTCCAGGTCGACGATCACCTCGGCCAGAGCCCCAGGCATGGTGGTTTTCGAATTGAAGGTGCTCTTGGTGGTGTCGTCACGCGCGTCGATCCGCTTGCAGGCGACGCCGTAATGCTGGGGTGCGTCCCAAGCCACCAAGGTCTCCCAGACGTGATAGTTGGTGAAGTAACGGTGCTGGTTGTAGGGCGGATCGAGGTAGGCGACGTCGAAGTGCCCAAGGTCCGGTGTCAGGGCGACCGCATCGCCACGGATCGCCATTCCGCCTCCATCCAGCAGGCTTGGAACCCGAAGCTCGAGACGGCGGAACGAACGTGGTGCCCACTCCTTCACGTAGGCCATCTGGACTCCGGTCGTTGAATCGACTCGATCGGCGGCCTCGATCAGGCTGGTCAGAAGGACGGGGTACAGAGGGCCTCCCGCGAACTCGGCCTCGATGCCCTCACGAATCGCGTCGATTCGCTCCCCATTGAAGGGCTGGAAATACCGCGACGCCCGGCAGAACGTCTCGGTCACGTACCCGGGACTCGGGGGCAAAGCGTCCAGGTGGGCCAGCGCGAGTGACAGCTCTCGGCGGTCGATGCGGCGACGGTCGGTCGCGACGTAGCAGCGGGCGAAGATCTCCGAGTAGCGGGCCAAGTCCACAGCCGTCACCTTGGCGCCGATCGCCTTCATCGCCTGAGCCACCCGGGTGGTGCCGGTGAACAGGTCGAGCGCCCGCCGGGGTTGGACAGCGCTGGCCATCTTGGCGATGACCGGCACCAGTCGCCGCTTCGATCCGAGGTACTTGATCACGAACGGGGCGGATGAGTCGATAGCGAAACCCAGAGCCGATCTCGAATGACAAACGTCCGTTCGCGTTGGGTGCTCCGGATCGTCGCAGACCTTCCGTTTCCCGCCGCCACGGTTGGTCACGTTACGGCCGGGCTCCGGGTCATCAGAGGATCCCGACACCGGCCGCCATCGGGCGTTTCGTGTTTCTGCCAGACCGGGACGACGTCGCGGCCGACCCAGCAGCATCAGCGACGAGCAACGAAACCCGTGGTCCGACGAGGCGGCTCGAGCGAGCGCTCGAGGCCGGGGACCATCTGGGGATCCTTAGTCGCGGGTCAAGCCGTCGCTGCATGACGCGGAGCTGTGGGCCCACGCGCCGAGTGCCGCCCGCCAGCGGCTCCATGGGCCACAGCCTCCCGGCAGCTCGATCGGGCAGCCAAGCGAACGTTCGAGTGGTAGAACTGCGGACGTGGTGCAGGCGCAAGCTCGAGTGCAGAACGGATCTCGGAATGTGTTTGGCGTGTCCGAGCTGGCCGGGCGCACCGGTGTCCCGGTGCCGACCATCCACCACTACCGCAAGCTGGGCCTGCTGCCTCCGCCCCAGCTGGTCTCGCCCACCCGGTTCGCCTATGACGAGCGCCACGTTGCCGCCCTGAGCGCGATCCGTGCTCTCCGGGCACACCAGGTACCCCTTGAGCAGGTCCGCAGAGTCCTCCCGAGCCTGCTCGAGACCCCACTCGACGGCCTGACCGAAGAGAGCTGGGCCGCGCTCATCGAGGTCGGGTCGCCATCGGCCGACCCGACCGCTGGCCGGCTGCTCCAGGCGGCCCGGGCCCTGTTTGCCCGCCATGGCTACGACGGGGTGTCGGTCGGGGAGATCTGCGAAGCCGCCGGGGTGGCCAAGGGGACCTTCTACCGATGGTTCGACTCCAAGGACGCCGTCTTTGTCGCTGCCGCCCGCTCGACGGTCGACGCTGTTGGCCAGGAGCTGGACCGACGCGGCGGCACCATGTCCGAGACCGAGGCTTTGGGGGAGCTCGAGTCCCTGCTTGCTCCGCTTGCGCCGCTCCTGCTCGAGGCGGCCACGAGGGAGCTGCGTGACGAACCGCGTTCGGCCGGATTGGTGGCTTCGGTGGCTCAGGAGCTGACCACCGCCCTGGGTCCTCGGCTGCGTGCCCAAGGGAGCCGGGCGATCCCGGCTGCCCGAAGGGTGGTCGAAACCGTCATCCTGGGGCTGGTTCGCCCCGCCCTCGGGCTCCGCTCCCACTACTGAGCTCCGGGCGCCGGCGCCCATAACTGAGGCTCTGGGCGGCCGGATGTTCCTTCGCGCCCAGACAATCCTTGACTGGCTGCCCCGACCCGTATAACAAAGGTGGACCAATCGGTCACTGGCGCTATACGTGAGGAGCTCGGGGGTGGCATCACCAACGACACAGCGGCAGTCACCGACCTCGATCGAATCGACCGCGGTGATGGCCCAGGCCGCAACCGAGAACTTCCCGGTCGCCTCCCGCCTCCTGCCCCGGGACCTTCGGTCGCATCTACTCGCGCTCTACGGGTTCGCGCGGCTGGTCGACGACATCGGCGACGAGGCCGAGGGAGACCGCTTGGCCCAGCTCGACTGGGCGGAGGCCGAGCTGTCGCGGGCCATGGCCGGAGAGGCCGAGCACCCGGTGTTCCGGAGTCTCACGCCGACCATCGACCGGTTCAGCCTCTCGTCCCAGCCGTTCGCGGACCTGATCGCCGCTAACCGCCAGGACCAGGTGGTCCGGCGTTACGCCACCTTCGAGGACCTTGAGGCCTACTGCATGCTCTCGGCCGCCCCGGTCGGCCGCCTCGTTTTGGCCGTCTTCGAGCGGAGTACTCCCGAGCGCCTCGAGCGCTCGGACCGCGTCTGCGTCGGCCTGCAGCTGGTCGAACACCTCCAGGACGTGGCCGAGGACGCCGAGGCCGGGCGGGTGTACCTGCCGCTTGAGGACCTTGCCTTTCATCACTGCGACCCCGACTTTCTGACCGCGCAAGACCAGCGCCGAGCTCTGTGCCAGACCGTGGTCCACGAAGTCCGCCGCGCTCGCGGCCTGCTGGCCCACGGGACGCCGCTGGCCCGGTCGCTCCCGCTGCGGCTCCGGTTCGCCGTGGCCGGCTTCAGCGCCGGAGGGGCCGCCGCCCTCGACGCGATCGAGCGTGCCGACGGCGACGTCGTCGCCACCCGGTGTCGCCCGCGACCGGCGGCCTTCGCTCGCCGCTGGTTTGGTGTCCTGCTCGCCCGGCACCGGGAGGAGGAACAGTGAACGTCGACGCCGCCTACGACGCGTGCGAGGTCATCACCCGGAGGGAGGCCAAGAACTTCGCCTACGGCATCCGTCTTCTGCGACCGCCCGAACGGCGAGCCTTGTCGGCCGTCTACGCGCTCGCTCGTCGGATCGATGACATCGGCGATGGTGATGGCAGCCCCGAGGAGAAGCTGTCTGGGCTGCACCAGGTGCGCAAGGACATCGAGGAGATGGAGAACGGCGAGGACCCGGTCCTCGTGGCCGTGGCCGACACGGCCGAGCGGTACGGGCTGCCGATGGATGCCTTCGGCGAGCTCATCTATGGCTGCGAGATGGACGTGCACGGCACCCGGTACGAGACCATCGACGACCTGGTCGGCTACTGCCGCCGGGTGGCGGGCACGGTCGGCCGGCTCTCGTTGGCCGTCTTCGGGGCCCAGGACCGCCCCGGCGCTGTCGCCCTTGCCGACGACCTCGGTGTCGCTCTCCAGCTGACCAACATCCTGCGCGACGTCGTCGAGGACGGCGGAAACGGGCGGGTCTACCTCCCGGCGGCGGACGCGGCCGTTGTCGGCTGCCCGGCCGACCTCTCTGGCCCACCCGAGCCCATCGCCGAACTCGTCGGGTTCGAGTGCACCCGGGCCAGGGAGTGGTTCGGTAAGGGGCTCGAGCTCCTGCCCCTGCTTGACCGGCGCAGCCGGGCATGCGTCGGAGCGATGGCTGGCATCTACCGCCGGCTACTCGTGCGGATCGAAGCCGAGCCGGCGGCGGTGTTGCGCGGTCGGCTGTCGCTGTCCACCGGCGAGAAGCTGGCGGTGGCAGCCAAGGCGCTGGTGGGGATGAAGGCGTGAGCCGTCCCGACGTCGTCGTGGTCGGCGGGGGCTTGGCCGGCATCGCGGCCGCTCTCGGCGCCGCCGACGGCGGAGCCCACGTGACGCTCGTCGAGCGGCGAAGCCGGCTTGGCGGACTCACATGGTCGTTCCGGCGCAACGGGCGGTGGTTCGACAACGGCCAGCATGTGTTCCTTCGTTGTTGCACCGCGTACCTGGGCCTCCTTGCCCGTCTCGGGTCCGTGGGCGACGTGAGGCTGACGGAGCGTCTGAGCGTCCCGGTCCTTGCTCCTGGGGGCCGCCGGTCGGTGATCACTCGCGGCCGGCTACCAGCCCCGCTCCACCTCGCGTCCTCACTGGCGCGTTATCGCCACCTCGCCCCGGTCGACCGGGCCCGGCTGGCGCGCGCCGTTGTCGCGCTGCACCGCCTGGATCTCGATGACCCGGCGCTCGACGAGGTGTCCTTTGGGGCATGGCTACGAGCGCGGGGCCAGAGCCAGGCGGCCATTGACGCGTTGTGGAACCTGATCGCCCTGCCGACTCTCAACCTGGCAGTGGATGAAGCGTCGCTCGCCTTGGCGGCCATGGTCTTTCGGACGGGGTTCTTGGACCGGGCCGACGCCGGGGACATCGGCTGGTCCCGGGTCCCGCTCGGCCGCCTGCACGGGGAGCGCGCCGAAGGCGCGCTGGCCGACGCCGGAGTGGCTCTCGAGCTGAACGCCGCGGTCGAGGCCCTGGACGTCGACGGCCCCGGGCCCCGGGCCGTGGTGGTGGCGGGCCGGCGGATCGAGGCCGGGGTGCTCGTGGTGGCGACCGCACCCGAGGTGGCGGCTGGCCTGGTTGGTGAGTCGGTGCTCGGGCCGATCAGCCGGCTGGGTACCTCACCGATCGTGAACGTGCACCTGGTCTTCGACCGCCGCGTCACCGAGCTGGCCATGTTCGCCGGCGTCTCGACACCGGTGCAGTTCGTCTTCGACCGCACCGACACGGCTCGCGTCGACGGGGGCGGCCAGGCCGGCGAGCAGTGCCTCTCGATCTCGCTCTCGGGGGCCGACCACGAGATCGGACAGCGGCCCGAGGACCTGATCGGCCGCTACAGGCAGGCGCTGGCCGAGCTCCTCCCGGAGGCGGCCCGGGCCCGGCTGCTCGACGCGGTGGTGAGCCGGGAGCGCGCCGCGACATTTCGGGCCGTCCCCGGCACAGCTGGCCTTCGCCCGGGGCCCGGGACCGCCATCGACCGGGTCCTTGTGGCCGGGGCGTGGTGCGCCACCGGGTGGCCAGCGACCATGGAGGGCGCCGTACGCAGCGGCGCGGCCGCGGCCGACCTCGCCCTCCGTCGCCTCGCGGCGGAGGGGACCAAGGAGCTCGAGGGGGTGCGATCGTGACCGGGCCGGGAGCCGCGGCCGAGGCGGCTCTGACGCGGGCCGGCGCCCTCGTCCACCCGGCCATGCTCGAGGCGGTATCGCGGCTCGGGCCTGAGTTGCGGCTGCCGATCGAGCACCACATGGCCGGCGGGGGCAAGGGTCTCCGTGGTGCCCTGGCCGTGATCGGAGTGGCCGCTGCCGGGGGGAGCGAACGCGACGGGGTGCCCGGGGCCGTCGCGGTGGAGCTGGTCCACAACTACTCGCTGATCCACGACGACATCATCGACAACGACGAGGAGCGGCGACACCAGCCGAGCGTGTGGGCGGCCTTCGGCGTGCCTCGGGCGATCGTCGCTGGCGATGCGCTGGCCAACCTGGCCACCGTCGTTCTGCTGCAGGCCTCCTCGGCCCACCGGCTCGAGGCGGCCCAGCTCCTGACCGAGGCGACCGCCCTCATGATCGTCGGGCAGGCGGACGACATGGCCTTCGAGCGCCGGGAGGCCGTCTCGATCGAGGAGTGCCTGAAGATGGAGGAGGGCAAGACCGGCGCGCTGCTTTCGTGCGCGGCGGCCATCGGCGCCCTCCTAGCCGGAGCGCCCGATGATGTGGTCAAGGCACTCGGGCTGTTCGGTCAACGGATTGGGCTCGCCTTCCAGGCGGTCGATGATGTTCTCGGGATCTGGGGGGAGCCGGCCAGGACCGGCAAGCCGGTCGGCAGTGATCTCCTGACCCACAAGAAGAGCCTTCCGGTCGTGGTCGCCTTGGCCCGCGGCGGCCCTCGGCTCCAAGCGGTGCTGGCCGGGCAGCTCACCGAGGCCGATGTGGCCGAGGCGGCTCGGGCGGTCGAGGCCACCGGAGCCCGGGACGAGGTCATGGCCATCGCCGAAGGTGCGTACCTCGAGGCGCTCGAAGCCCTCGACTCGGTGCCGCTGGTCAGGAGCGGCCGGGACGAGCTGGTGGCCATCGCCCAATTCGTCACGGAGCGGGACCGATGAGCGTGTTCAGCGCGCGAGAGGCCCTGGACGCCGCCCGTGACGCCTTGGTGGTGATGCAGCACCACGCGGGCTATTGGAAGGGCGAGCTCGAGACGAACGTGACCATGGACGCCGAGGACCTCCTGCTCCGTCAGTTCCTCGGGATCCGCACCGAAGACCAGACCGCGGCGGCAGCCCGGTGGATCCGGGCCAACCAGCGCGAGGATGGCACCTGGGCCAACTTCTACGGCGGCCCGCCCGAGCTGTCCACCACGGTCGAGGCCTACGTCGCCCTCCGACTGGCCGGCGACCGGCCCGAAGATCCCCACATGGCCCGGGCCGCCGCGTACGTGCGCGGCGGTGGCGGGGTCGAAGCGACCCGGGTCTTCACCCGCATTTGGTTGGCCCTCTTCGGCCTGTGGCCCTGGGAGGAGCTGCCGGTCCTGCCACCCGAGATCGTGTACCTGCCGCCCTGGTTCCCGCTCAACATCTACGACTTCGCCTGCTGGGCCCGCCAGACCGTTGTCGCCATGACAGTGGTCTCCCACTACCGGCCCGTGCACGCGATCGAGCTCACGATCGACGAGCTGCGCACGGAGGTGGTGCGTCGCCCAGCGGCCAGCCTGTCCACCTGGGCCGGCCGGCTGACGCTTCTCGACCGGGTGCTGCACCGCTACGAGCGCCGGCCTCTGCGTCGCCTGCGCCGTGCCGCGCTGGCCAGGGCCGAGCGGTGGATCGTCGCCCACCAGGAGAACGACGGCTCCTGGGGCGGCATCCAACCTCCCTGGGTGTACTCCCTCATGGCATTGGCGCTCCGGGGCTACGACCTCGGGC
>JBEDUR010000160.1:0-2070 GCA_040414865.1 Acidimicrobiales bacterium | reverse complement strand
GTGGTGGTGCCACACCCCCCGATCGTCGCGCCGGCCGCAGCCACGACGGCGACCATGAGCACGTTGCGAATCATCTCGCGGCGCGATGCTAGCGATGCCTAGATTGCGGCCGTGTTGGAAAATCGGGAGGCGATGGCCCAATCCGCGCCCACCAGATCGGCTCCTCCGCGGCTCGCCGACTACGAGGCCGAGCGAAACGAGTTCCGAATCGAGGTCCCCGAGCGCTTCAACGCCGTGATCGACATCGTCGAGCGCTGGGCCACCGAGGCTCCCCGGGACATGGCGCTGGTCTCCCTGGACGGGCAGGGCGGCGTGGTGGCCGAGCACACGGCGGAGGACCTGGCCCGCGAATCCCGCCGGGCCGCCCGCGCGCTTCGTGATTTGGGCCTCAAAAAGGGGGACCCGGTCTTTGTCATGCTGCCGCGCATCCCGGCCTGGTATTCGGCCGTCTTGGGGGCCATTCGGATCGGCGCCGTGCCCCTGCCGGGAACCAACCAGCTGACCGCCCGGGACATCTCGTACCGGCTGCGGAGCGCCGACGCGGTGGCGGCGATCACCGACTCCGCGGGCGTGGCCAAGGTCGAAGAGATCGCGGACCCACCGGCAAGTCTGGCCCATCGCATCGCTGTGGGCGGTGCCCCGGGCTGGCATGACCTGGAAGCACTAATGGGGGCCGCCGGCGACGGAGACGCGCCGTCGTCGCCGACCAGCCGTGATGACCCGATGCTCCTGTACTTCACCAGCGGCACGGTCAGCCATCCGAAGATGGTGCTCCACCTCTCGTCCTACGGCCTCGGTCACGTCTCCACGGCGCGCTTCTGGCAGGACCTGAGGCCGGGCGATCGACACTGGACCGTGACCGACACCGGATGGGCCAAGGCGGCCTGGGGTGGGCTGTTCGGCCAGTGGCACGAGCGGGCCACTGTCGTCCAGGTGGCACTCGGCAAGCCCGACGCCGCGACGATCCTGTCCATCATCGAGCACGCGCGGATCACCTCGTTCTGCGCACCCCCGACGCTCTACCGGCTCCTGGTCCAGGCCGACTTCTCTCGGCATAACCTTTCCCACCTTCGACACTGCACCAGCGCGGGGGAGCCACTCAACCCGGAGGTGATCCGGGTCTGGCAGGAGCAGACCGGGCTGACCGTGTACGACGGCTACGGTCAGACGGAGACCACCTGCATTGTGGCTAACTACCGGGTTGTACCCGTTCGGCCGGGCTCGATGGGGAAGCCTATGCCGGGATACGTGGTCGACGTCCTCGACGACAGGGGGCAGCGGGCCCCGGACGACACGGTGGGTCACATTGCGGTGGCCTACCGGCCCGAGCGGCCGGTAGGCCTGTTTCAGGGTTATCACGGGGACCCCCAGGCCACCTCTCAAGTCTTCCGTGACGGTTGGTACTACAGCGGTGATAAGGCCTGGCGTGACGGCGACGGCTATCTGTGGTTCGAGGGCCGCGACGACGATGTAATCACCTCGGCGGCGTACCGCATCGGGCCGTTCGAGGTCGAGTCGGCGCTGATCGAACATCCCGCCGTGGCCGAGGCGGCGGTGGTGGGCAAGGATGACCCCGACCGGACCCAGATCGTCACCGCCTTCTGTGTTCTCACCGCCGGATACGACCCCAGCGATCAGCTGGCCCAAGAGATTCAGGATCATGCCAAGCGGCTCACGGCCCCCTACAAGTACCCCCGCGAGGTCCACTTCGTGGCCGAGTTGCCCAAAACCGTCAGCGGCAAGATCCGCCGCTCCGAGCTGCGAGAGCGCCTGCGCAGCGGCGTCGTGGGCTGACCTCGGCGGTCGGGTCAGTCGCTCTTCACTCGGTCGGGTCAGTCGCTGCTCTGATAGCCCTCGACGGCGACCATCCGAAGCTCGGCCGCACCCTCGCGCAGCCGCTTGGCCTCTGCGTACTCGGGCGAGTGGTACCACCGCTTCGCCGATTCGAGGTCGTCGAACTCCGCGGCGACCAGTCGCTTGGGCTGCCAGTCCCCCTCCAGGACGGCCATCTGGCCGCCGCGGACTATGAACCGACCACCGTGGGCGGCCAGGCTGGCCGGCACTGCCGCC
>JBEDUR010000159.1:0-6121 GCA_040414865.1 Acidimicrobiales bacterium | reverse complement strand
ACCCTCTCCGGCGAGAACCCGAGATAGAAGTCATCTTCGGGTTTGAGGCCACTGATCTCGGTCAGTAGCGTCGCAACCACTTCCTCTGTCGTTCCCGGGTAGGTCGTCGACTCCAGGATCACGGTGGTGCCCGGGCGGAGATTCCGTGCGACTACCGAAGTGGCGCTCTCCACAAATGAGAGATCCGGTGCGCCATCAACAAGAGGAGTTGGCACCGCGATAATCGCCACATCGAACTCCCGGAGGGACGACTCACTCGATGAAGGCTGGTAGCCGGCACGCAAGGCACGCTGCAACTCTTCATCGGTCACGTCACCGACGTAGGACGTTCCCGCAACCAGAGCGTCGACCTTCTCGGCCGACATCTCGAATCCGACCACCCCATGCCCCGCCTCGATGGCCTGCATCGCCAGTGGCAGCCCGACATAACCTTGGCCCACCACCACCACCCGAAGGCTTGTAAGCCTAGGCTGATCGGCCGCGAAGACTCCCAAGCTAAGGGCATGGTGTTCTCTCGCAATAGGCGCCGAACTACCGCCTAGACCGGCATGGACATCAGGAGCTTTGAGTGCCGCGTCACCACGGGACCGATCCAGTATTGATTGCATGAAGTGGCACCTTTTGCTGTTGAAGATTCCAATGCTCAGGATCTAGAGGTGGCGCGTAATACCTGGCACTACCCTTGGTTCACAACACCAAGCGGTGCTCATTATGGATTTTTCTGGTCTGATGGTCTTGGCTTTAGACGCCAACAGTTGACCATTTGACGACAGTCCCGGAAGTCTGCTCAGCTGCGCAGATTTTGTGCCCGGACACCCCGGACGATCTCGCCCTTGGCGACGGAATCATAGGATCAGCGGCACGCACGATATCGAGGCCGTCCGAGCGAGTGGCGGTGCATCTTCGTCCTCAAACGCTTTAATCACCTACGTGCTGACGGCATTGGCTTCGGTGGGGAGACAAGGTGACGGTCACCGAGGTACTGACGCACACCCCATGGTGGGACTCGGTCGCGAGATCCCTTCCTTGCTGGCTACACCGGGGACATGACCAACGGCCGCGGCTGGATCCGCCATCTCTGGGCGAGCGCAGGAATGGGTTGCGTCAGGAGGTCAACCGTTGGCTCTCGTGCCAGGTGGGCATCATCGAACTCCTCAGGTTCGCTGGAAGCATCAACGAACTCTGCGTAGCGGTTTTTGTAGCTGCGCAGCACTCGCTTGGCCGCTTCCGACGACAGTGCGTCGTGAAATCTCACGTGCACGAGGGTGATGCCGACTGCCCGGATTCCTTTCACCTCCGGCACCACGATGATGGTCCGCCCGTCGCTCATACCCACGGCTACCGTAACCTCCCGTTCGGCCGCGGCCTGGTGTTTGGTGCCCCGCAGGCGCGGGTCTCGATTCGTTCGAGAACAGAGGTCCTTAACACTTCCCGCTTGCTCGACTACGGCAACAGTGGGCACTCCTGCCATGTCGCGGCTGATCCGGTACCGGGTGTAACCGAGGGTCTCGGCCACGGCCTCATCGAGCGCGCTGAGTGTGCGCAAGGTTCGGAAGCCGAGCGCGTCAGGCGCCACGCCTGCAGTGAGGACAGCCCTTACGAGTGGAGCACTCAGGAGAGCTTCCTCGCTTCGCGATATCCCGACGGTGACCGTCTTGGCCTGATGCTTCACGGCGTCGATCGGTCTGGTGAGCTCTCCGATCGCGGTGTTCAGGGTGGCGAGAAGATCCGACAGCACGTCGACAGGGGTGGCAGTGTCGCCTCGCTCATACGCCTCGATAGGCAGGAGGCCAGCCGCGGAGTGGAGCAGGAGGGAGAGTCGTACTGCAGTGGCGGGCTTCAGGTTGCCGTTGTAGATACCACTGTTGAGGCCCGTGTGGAACGGCTCGAGCACCTGCACCAGCGCAGGACGCATCCGATGCAGCGCGTGGTTGTCCTGTTCGGCCATGACCTGCGCCACCATCGCCCGGGCAGCCCGCAGGGGCTGCGCCGACGTATCGATCGCTCGGGCGGCGTGGTAACCGAAGAGGTGCCCGGCCATGGCAGAGAGCACAAAGGCCAGCGACGGGTGCGTCTCGGGCACGGTGATCACGTGGTCGGCGATGGCGCGGAACCGGGCTGCCTCGGCTTCGGTGGTGATGACGATGGGCGTCGCCTTGTGAGCCATGAAGATCGCGACCTCTTTACCGACATCGTCGGCCATCGGACCGCTGACTCCCGCCGCGCACATGAGGATCAATGGTTCCGATGACAGATCGATGTGCTTCTTGTCCTCGATCGCGTCCGTCGCCACCGCGCGGTAACACAGTTCGGACAGCTTGATCCGAATCTCCGAGGCGGTGATCCGCTCCGGGCCGCTCCCCACCACCGCCCAAAACCGGTGGCGGGGAGCGGCCTCCGCGGCAATCCTGCTGATCACATCGTCCGCGCTCAGGACCTGTTCCATGGCTTCAGGCAGTTCCAGTAACGCGGCGAGGACCGGATCAAGATCGGAGTGGGCCGAACTGTCATCGTGACCTGCTGTCTGAGCGAGGCCGGCGGCGAGGACCCAGCCGGCGGCGACCTGGGCATAGAAGGCCTTCGTAGAGGCGACGCTCAACTCGATGTCACGTCCGTCCGAGGTATAGATGACCCCGTGGGCCTTGGTGACGAGGTCGCTGTTGCGGCGATTCACGACTGCCAACACACAGGCGCCCCGGGTGCGGACCACGTCCACGGTACGGTTTGTATCGGTTGTCG
This sequence comes from Acidimicrobiales bacterium, assembly GCA_040414865.1. Lineage (GTDB taxonomy): Bacteria > Actinomycetota > Acidimicrobiia > Acidimicrobiales > RAAP-2 > Palsa-461. Next base: position 3,382 of record JBEDUR010000159.1, on the reverse strand, counting down.
TTCCCGACTGGCTTATGGCGACAACGAGGGCGTCGCTCATATCCTCCTGAAGGGAATAGCCCGAGAGTTCGGTGGCGGGCAGCGCGGTCACCGTCAATTTGGGAAGGCAGCGAGCCATGGCAGCGGCAACCGCTTGGCCGGCGACGGCGGCGGTGCCTTGCCCGATGACGAACACTCTCTTGATTACACCCCGGCTCAATGCTTGTGCCAGGGCCATCGGAATCACGTCCTGGCCGAGCGCTACCCGGAGGCGGCCGGACGCGCCGGACTCAATGCGGCCGCGCAGGGTCTTGCGGAACGAGCCCGGCGCGTCGGTCAACTCCTTGAGCAGGAAATGCGCAAAGCCGCGCCTGTCGATGTCCCTGGTGGTGATCTCCGCGGTGACGATCTCGCGCTCCTCAATAGGGAGGCGCGCGCCGCTGTACCTCGAGCGGTCCACTCCAGCAAGCGTTCCGGCCAGATCACGTTGCAGAGTGACCATCTGGCCCTGCGTGCTCTCGCCGTCCATGCGAAGGTACTGACCGGTCTCTTCCACCAGCCCATAGGGTTCGCTGGCCACGACGTACGCGTCCTCTGCGAAGCCTATGTACAGCGACTGTCCCGAACCGGACAGGGCCAGGTGCAACGTGTCGGGGGTGAACGCTGATGCCGCCGCGATGGCCACTGATCCTTCGAAACGGGAAACAGTGCCGCGAAAGGCCTCGTCCATCATCAGGCCGTCGGCCAGACGCCGTGAGACGATGGTTGGAATGATCTTGGCATCGGTGGTGATACCCGGCGGAAGGGCTAGCTCTTCGACCTCCCGTAGGCTGACGTAGTTATCGATGTCCCCGTTGAGGGCAGCCACGACGTAGGGCGCGCCGGGCCGGCCGACCTCATCCGAGTTCAGGGGGTGGGCGTTCGGCTCGGAGATGGTTCCTACGCTGGCCCATCGGGTGTGTCCGATGACGGTAAGGGCGATATCGGGGCTTGCCAGGGCGTGGCGGAGGATGGGGTCGGATCGGATGGCGGATCGGAGAGCTTTTACGTTGTCTCCAAGTTCACCGATCACAGCGGCTGCCTTGTACACGATGCTGAGGCAGTCAGGGGTGACTTGCACCGCGCCGGAGGTGAAGAGCGGATTGGCTGTGCGCCCGCTGATCAATTCCTGGATCTCGCTAGAAGCGAGATCCAGGTCATGGCCGCTGATGAGCAACTGAAGACCGGCGGAGTCCCGGCCCCGGACCTCGAGACGATCGAGCGCGCCGAGGGCTACCTGGATGGCCCACCATGCGTCGAGGTTCGCTTCCCAGTCCTGCTCGGCTAGGAGATCAGCGACTCCTCTGGCGGTTGCCACGCGATCGCGATTGAGTGCCCACCAGGCATCTTTCAGGCTGACCAGGGTGACATTGACCCTCTCGTGATGCTCCGGCCGGATCCGCCGGTGATCACGGTCGAGGAGTGACTCCAGCGCGCCAATGTGCTCACCGATCCTCTCGGTCTCGCTCGCGAGGGCGGGTAGAAGAGCCGGGTCGTGGAGCAGGCACCGCAGCCCGGCGGGACCGCGAAGACCGTGATCGACTTCGTGGAGTGACGCCGCTGCTGAGGCGAGTGAGTCAATATCGCCGTGGAGTGCGGCCTTCGAGAGTTGATTATCGAGCCGCTCCAGTTCTCCCAGGACCGTCCGGCCGTTGGGGCTGCTCCGTCTGGACGGCTGGGCAATAACTGCAACGATGCCACACATCGCGAACCTCCTACGCCGGGGTGCTTACCGCGGTCCGTCAGAACCGCGCGTTACTCGCGACGTTGGTCTCACTGCTCCAGTGTGGCTAGGAGCATCATCGCTCGTGTCGACATTTAACGACAGTTCTTTGTCTCTTGGCGACTAGGAGTGAGGCTGACCACGCTGCTGCCCATCAACTACGGGTCTGGCCGGGAGGTGTTGGAGGAGCGATCGGCACCGTCTGCCATTAGCTGGATCCATGACGCCGCGTGTCGCTCTGGCAAGGGGGATGCTCTCTCGCGTTCTCTCCAGAACGCACTCCACCGTGCAAAGTGCAGGCCGTGGCGCGTTCACGGGCGATCGTGTCGGCGTACTTGATCGCCGTCAATCGGTCCTAGGCGTCTTCCGGGTCGACAAACTCGTAGCGGAGGCTCGCGGGTCCCCCGCGCCGCTCGCGGTCCTGCCTCCACTGGACGAGCCGCGGCCGAGCCGGTGGGAGTGCGCGATCAGCGGAGGACGGGCTGGGAGCTGGCACCGGCCTTTGGGGTGACCAGGCGCTCGCACTGCCGCCGGTCTGGATCCTGCAGGTCGACGGGCCGTCGCCGCGGGGTCGAGCAGCGTGCTGGGGCGCAGCGCCACCTGCCACACCCCCAAAGTGTTCGTACTACGCGCTGACCAGGGATTCCAGTCGGGTCTTGCACCGACTGACGTCCAGGAGACGGTTCAGCGGCTTTCTGGCGACTCTCACTAACTCAGCGAACGTTTGACAGAGTGGTTGCCCGGGGCTAAGGTCTGCGTCCGCAAGTAGTTGCCCGGTACCGGGCTGTCACTCGGTCCGGGGCTTGGCCGAACTCCTGATGCAGCAGGCGCCGACGCTGACACGGTAGTCGCTCTCGGTCCCCCTCTCGTTGAGGCGTTCACGAGCCTCCGAGGAGGAATGATGCAGACCATCGACGAGCCCGCACCTGGGCCCGCCGCGCAGAACGCCGTCGAGCCGCTGGCCGCCGTCGATGGTCTGCTCAAAGCGATCGCGTCGCTGAAGGCGGAGCAATGACCGACCACAACGCCGCGCGCACAACGGAGGATCTGGCACCTGGTCACGGTTCGAAGGTTCCGCATTCCGCGCTGGCATCCGAGGCAACCTACCGGTCTCGGTTCGATGCTCCTCTGACCGTTCAGGCCAGGCGACTCGGCCTGGCCTACCCGGGCAGAGATGTCCGCCGGCCCATCAGCGAAAGCAACCAGCAGTTGCGCGATTTCGCCACCCGCCACCTGGACAGCCAGCTACCACGGGGGCGAATGCCATTCACCACTCAGGTCCGTCAAGCCATCGAGGCGCTGCTCGACACTGGCAGCTGCGGTCACCGCCAGGTCGCAGGCACCCTGTACATGCACCCCCGCACCATGCAGCGAAGGCTGAAAGACGAGGGCACCACCTTCGAGGACATCAGGGACCAGCTCCGCCGCGACCTGGCCGAGCGCTACCTTGCCGAACCCGAACTCTCGCTCAGCCAGGTCACGGCTCTGCTCGGCTACAGCGAGCAGTCAGCCCTGGGCCGCAGTTGTCGGCGCTGGTTCCACGCAACTCCCCGGGACTTCCGTAACCGGCTGTTGTCGCGGCGCACAGTCCGGCCATCTCCTGAACGCCTGTATCTACACGTGACGTGATGGCTATGACCG
>JBEDUR010000158.1:0-6535 GCA_040414865.1 Acidimicrobiales bacterium | reverse complement strand
TCGAGTGCGGGACGGGTCGGGCTTGCCGGCCCGGATGAGCCGCGACAGCCAATGGAACCGCCGGGCGGCGATCCCGAAACCGATGACGGTGACGCCAATGCCCAGAATGATCCTGACCGGCACAAATACTCCTCGCCTAAGGGTACGTCGAACGAACGGTGGCGGAGTGCGAGCGCCACCTGGGAAAACTCAAACGGGGTCAGAGGATAGTGTGGCGGCGCCCGCGGGCGTAGTTCAGAGGCAGAACATCAGCTTCCCAAGCTGAGAACGCGGGTTCGATTCCCGTCGCCCGCTCTCAACAAACATCGCAGGTCAGGATGATGAGACAAGCGACTGGGCCGCGCACCAACTGCCTTCGTTAGCCCTGCGTGTACTGCCAAGGCTGAGAACGCTGGACCTCTTTTCGACGGCGCCGTGTGGCCGTCGCCGCAGTCCAACCCGGACTTCTAGCTGTCGTGGCTAGTACCCGTCGTGCCACGAACGTGCCACAGCGTGCCACGAAACAAGCCGCGTTCTCAGCTACCCAGGCTGAGAACGCCTCATGCAACAGATCCGACCCTCAGACCAGTCAGCGATCTCGTCATATGTCTGAGGCATAGACCATCCCTTAGTGATTCCTCCCGGCCTTGGCGGCTTGACGGAGGCGATGCGGGACTATGCGTCGGTGCAGAATGCCGACGAACGTCCACAACACCTGACCGGTCCGGCTCCGGTACCACAGCTCTGTGGTCCACACTGCCGTCGTATCAGGCACTATTTCGAAACTCAACCTCGAGGTCATCAGGCGAGACTCGGTTTGCAAGCGGGCCAGGCTGGCTTCGTTCTCGAAGATCCGCCAGCCCAAGACATTGCCTGATGAGCCCGATACCTCCAAATGGAGTCGCAATACGTACCGCCAACCGGTGAGAAGAAACCAACGTACCGGCAGTGGCGCATCCTCGAACGCCGCACGAAACCACTCGAGAGCCGTCCGATCGTCCGATTCTGCGCGTGAAGCAAGGAAGTTGTCGCGGTAGTCGGGCTTCCCCTGGTTTCTCGTGTCAGCCGAGTCATCAGTCATACTGGATCACACTCTCGGAACCATCGGTCTGCATGGGCTTACTCCTTCCATCCGGGCCGGACCATGCCTGACTCGTAGGCGAAGACGACGAGCTGGCTCCGATCTCGAGCGCCCAACTTGGTCATGGCCCGGGTGGCGTGCGTCTTGGCGGTGGAGACGCTCATATACAGCTCGTTCGCGATCTCTTCGTTGGACAGCCCCGCGGCGATCAGGCTCACGACCTCCCGCTCCCTGGCCGTCAAGCTGTCGGCGGCAGGCGTGCGGGGGGTAGCCCGACTACGGATGGAGAACTCGGCGATCAGTCGCCGGGTGACGGTTGGCGAGAGCAGAGCGTTTCCGACGGCCACGACCCGAATGGCCCGGATCAGCTCCGAGGCGTCGGTGTCCTTGACCAAGAAGCCGGCGGCGCCGGCGCGCAGACCTTCGAAGACGTACTCATCGAGCTCGAACGTGGTCAGGATGATCACATGCACTGAGGCCAGAGAATCATCAGCCGCGATTTGTTTGGTGGCTTCGATGCCGTCGAGGCCAGGCATGCGGACGTCCATGAGCACGACATCGGGCCGGGTACGCCGGAGCAGGCGGAGCGCTTCGTCTCCGTCGGCGGCTTCGCCCACCACCTCGATGTCGTCTTCGGCGTCAAGCAGAGCGGTGAATCCAGCGCGCACCAAAGCTTGGTCGTCGACCAGCGCGACCGTGATCATCGACACTGTCCGTCGAGTGGGAGGCGAGCCCGCACCGAAAACCCGCCACGGGAGCGAGAGCCGGCCTGTAGCGTCCCGCCGAGAGCTTGGGCCCGCTCGGTCATGCCGGTGATTCCCTTACCGCTGCCGTTACTGCGGCTGGATGAGAGGGTAGGGCCGTCGTCGTCGATCTCGACGCAGAGTTCGCTCTCGCCGTAGGAGAGACGGACAGTCGCCCGTCCACCAGCCGAATGACGGCTGCTGTTGGTGAGGGATTCTTGCACGATCCGGTAGGCGGTGACGTCGACGTCGGTCGGGAGCGGGCGCCGCTCACCTTCTTCAATCATGCGGACGGCCAAGCCGGCGGCCCGGCTGCGCTCCAGCAATGCGTCGAGGTCGCCGAGTCCGGGCACCGGAGTGCGAGGTGCCTCGTGGTCGACGTCGCGCAGCACTCCGAGCACACTGCGCAGCTCGACCAAGGCTTGTTTGCTCACTTCGTGGATGGTGGTGAGCGCTTGTTCGGCTCGCTCAGGCTGTCGATGCATGAGGTGCAGGGCCGTGTTGGCTTGCACGTTGATGACCGAGATGTTGTGGGCCACGATGTCGTGGAGGTCCCGGGCGAGGCGCAGGCGTTCTTCGCTGGACTCGCGAAGCGCCTCCTCCCGTCGGCTCTGGGCGATGGCCAAGGAACGTTGACGGCGCAGCCGGACGAGCTCGGCCACACCGACGAACGCGGCCAGCGCGGCACCCAGGCTGAGGGCGAATACCGCCGAGGGCTTGTGGCCCTCTCCGACCACCGTGGGACCCCACAGCGACACCGCATAGCAGACGACCAGGAAAACGAGGGCCGCCGTTCTGCGGCGGAGGTAGATCGCCGTCCCGAACGCCACGATGACCGCTATCCAGGCTGGGCGGCCGCGGTTACCGAAGTCCTGGGTCGCCTGGAAGCACAAGGTGAGCGCGTAGGCAACGACCATGACCGCGACCGGGTACCGACGCCGAGCGATCAGCACCAGGCCCCCGGCCGCGAGGAGCACCACCTCGCCGGGAGTCACCACGGCACCGCTGTGGGCGGCTTGCGCGTAGACGAGGCCCACCTGGACCGCTGCAACGGCGATGGCTACCACAGCGTCGACGACCCACCGTCGCGCCTGCGAGCTTGCCCAATCGCTGTTGCCCCGAGAGCGCGTCACTTTCATCTTCTCCGACGGTACGCCTAGTCAGCGCCGAACACGTCGTCCTGAAGGTGATCTTGGACTACGTCACCCGCGGTAGCCGCGCCTGCCCACGTACCTCCAAAGACGATCGCAGCGGACTCACGGTTGGCCGCACGCTGACTCGGTTTTCGTCTCCGCGCTGACGACGCGGCCGGACCGCGCGCCGACCATGTCATGAGGCAACAACGCCAGTCCCCCTGAAACAGAAGGGATCACCAATGGCAGTGATCGAAGTCCACGACCTCACCAAACGGTTCGGCGTGCTGACCGCCGTCGACCATCTCAGCTTCGAAGTCGACGCCGGCTCGGTGGTCGGCTTCCTCGGTCCCAACGGAGCAGGCAAGACAACCACCCTGCGGATGCTCCTCGGTCTTGTGGCGCCGACCGCAGGTTCAGCCGCGATCTGCGGTCGCCCGTACCAGGAGTTGCCCGACCCGCTTCATCGGGTCGGAGCCGTGCTCGAAGCCTCGAGCGCCTACCCGGGCCGCACGGCCCGCAACCATCTGCGGGTCCAAGCGCTCGCCGGGCAGATGCCCGACTCCCGGATCGACGAGGTCCTCGATCTCGTCGACCTCACCGGTGCCGCCGGCCGGCGGGTCGGTGAGTTCTCCCTCGGGATGCGCCAGCGCCTCGGGCTCGCCACCGCGCTGTTGTGCGACCCCGAGATCCTGATCCTCGATGAGCCGGCCAACGGCCTCGACCCCGAGGGCGTTCGGTGGCTGCGCGACCTGCTACGCAGCCTGGCCGACGAAGGGCGTACCGTGCTCGTCTCCAGCCACATCCTGGCCGAGGTCGCTCAGACCGTGGACAGCGTGATCATTTTGGATCGGGGCCATCTCGTCACCCACGACACCCTCGAAGAGCTGACAGCCCGGGCGCAGCACAAGCTCCGCGTCCGAACACCGCAGGCCGAGCAGCTGCAAAGGCTGGTGCTCGCGCAAGGGGCCGCCGCATTGGTCGTGGCGCCGGACCGGGTCGAAGTGACCGGGGCCAGCGCCGAGCAGGTCGGCCTCCTCGCCGCCGAATTCGCCATTCCCATCTTCGAGACCACCACCGACGGCGTCGACCTGGAGAACGTCTTCTTCCAGTTGACCGAAGCCGCAGCGACCAAGGAGAACGCCCGATGACCCGCCTCGTCCGCATCGAATGGCTCAAGTTGCGCACCATGCGTGTCGGCTTCGGCCTGCTCGCCACCTCAGCCGCCCTGACTGTCCTCTTTGCCTCGCTCGAGGCGTCGCGGGCCGGCAACGGCCAGAGCGGTGTCGCCCCCCTCTTCACGCCTTCGGGGCTCGGAACAGTGACCACCGTGACCGGCTGGTCGATGATCCTCGCCGCCGTCTTAGGGGTGATCGTCACCAGCGGCGAATACCGCCACTACACCGCGACCCTGACCTACCTCGGGTCCCCGAACCGGCGGCGGGTGCTCGCCGCCAAGACGCTGACGGCAGCCGGAGCCGGCGCGATCTTCGGGCTCGTCTCAGGGCTGATCGCGACGGGCGTCGGGCTTATCTTCGTCGCCGCTCACGGCTATCACGCGGCTCTCGGCGCCGGTACCCTCGTTGCGCACGTGGCTGGCGCTGTCGTCGGGGCGGCGCTTTTCGGGGCGATCGGCGCTGGGATCGGCGCGTTGTTCCGCTCCCAGCTGGCTGGCGTGATCAGCGTCTTCGTATGGGCGCTCGTCATCGAGTCCATCATCGGCGGACTCTTCACCTCGGTCCGCCCGTACCTGCCCTACACGGCAGCGACCACGTTGGCCGGCATCAAGCTCGGTGGAGCCGCATTCGGACCCGCCCACGGCGTCGCAGGCGGCGGCCCGCTGCCTTTCGCAGCAGCCGCAGCACTTCTGATCGGAGTTGCGGCGCTGCTCGAGGCGACCGCTTCTCGCACCACGGTGCGCCAGGACATCACCTGACGGGCTGCGCACCACCTGACCTCACAGCCCTTCCGGAACATCCTCCGGACAAGGCTCCCTCAGTATCAAAAGAAGGAGATTTACCATGCACCCCTCCCTACTCTTCGCCGCAAACCTGTTGGCGACCACGGCCTCTGACTCGCAGCACTTCAGCATCGGGCCTTGGATCATCGTTCCGATTCTCATGGTCGCCGCGCTCGTCGCCGTGCCCGTCTACATCGTGCGGGACCGCCGCAAGCGCCGAGAGCTCGAGAGCGAATGGTCGAGGACCGATCGCCGCTACGACAAGTAGATGCCGCGAACACCAGGGAGGTAACGGTCGTGCCGGTATGGGGACACATTCGGCGGCGCATCGGCGTGGAGGCTCGCGCCGCTGGAGTGCTCGGCGCGGCCATGGCATCCCTCGTGCTTCAGGACCTCTCTGAGCTTGGCGCGCTCATCGAGTGCGCTGTTGGGGAGAGCATGACGTTATGGTCCGCCGGAGGGACTTTGCTCAGGGCGGCCGCAGCGCAACGATGGAAGCACGTTCCCTAGGTTTCCAAGGTTGCGCTCGGTAGCCCTTGACGCCACCGAACCCCGCCTCTTGGCCGAGTTCTACAGGGAATTGCTCGGCTACCGGTACCGCCTGGGCGATGAACCCGGGAGCACCATCGACGCTGTCTCTCCAGAAGACGACCTCTTCTTGATGCTGATCAGCCCCGACGGCGCCCCGCGCCTCTCGCGTGGCGTGCCGAAGGTCGTGAGGGTCGTGCGCGCTCGCCGCTGTCATCGAGTTCTACAAGGCGGGAACCGAGACCGATCGGCGCCTGACATGGCGGCCATCCGCACCCCAACCTTGATCATTCAGGGCGACCATGACCAGTCGATTCCGATCGAGCTCTCAGAGGAAGTGGCGGCTGGCCTCATCCCGGGATCAGAACTGAAGGTGTACGAGAACGCACCGCACGGGCTGTACCTGACCCACCGCGACCGCTTCACAGCAGACATCTTGGAATACGCGAAGCGTTGAACTCGCTGAGTCAAAGGCGCTCTACGAAAAGGCCGCTGGACTGATCTCAAGCGCCGTAAACGGCAGGTAGTCGTATCCAGCATGCGTCATCAGATTGCACATCTGATGACACCGGGCATCTCCGTGCCAGAGCGTGCCACTCGATGAAATGGCACGATTTCGTGCCACACGCAAGAGCAAAATGGAGATCCCAGCGAACAACACCGGACAGGTGCAGATAGCCCCTCAGCTGGGACTTTTGCTAAACAGGCAGATCACGAGGTCACCGGCGGCGGGCTTCCCAAGCTGAGAACGCGGGTTCGATTCCCGTCGCCCGCTCTCGCACATCTTCGCAGGTCAGACCCACGATCCGCTTCGGCACGTTGATGGTCTACAAGGACCGGAAACACTGTCGTGCCACAACGCAGTGCCTGGTCGTGCCACAACGTGCCATAGGGAATGGCGCGTCCTCAGCTACAGAAGTGAGGACGCGGGCACACTGACTGTGGTCAACGTCGTTCCCCCCGGGACACTCCCTCGACTGGGTAGTGATCTGTGGTCATGAGCTGTGACTTGCTTGGAACATGGTGGCCAGACCCCAGAGGGGGAAGTGGATAAGGCTCCAGCCTGCGTACTGACCGGCAGCGGATGCTGCACAGTCGTGCGATCGTGGAC
>JBEDUR010000157.1:0-11448 GCA_040414865.1 Acidimicrobiales bacterium | reverse complement strand
CAGTGAAGGTGAGCATGCCGCAGTCGGTGTGGTGGACAAGGATGATCTCTTCGGTCCCGAGGAGACGCTGGGAGATCGCGAGCGACCGGATGGCGTCGTCGGTGATCGCCCCGCCCGCGTTCCGGATGACGTGGGCGTCCCCTTCGCTCAGCCCGAAGATGCCGTAGGGGTTCACCCTGGCGTCCATACAGGCGACGATGGCCACCTTCTTGCCCGGGGGCATCGGCAGGCTGCCCTTATCGAAACGGGCGGCGTACCCCGCTGCTTCCCCCACCAGCTCGTCGGTCACGCTCATCGCGCTTCACCTCCTTGGACGTCAGCTCGCTTCCCGACAACTTAGGCATGAATCGGCCGGCAGTCCACGAGTTCGTCGCCTCGGGCCGCGGCCACAAGGGTGAAAGGCGCACTCGTGGCCAGCCTCCGGGCGCGGTTCGACACCCGCCTGATCGGTCGAGCTGTCGGTTGGCAGCACCCCCGATCTCGCCACAGACAGTCCATGTCGGCGTGCTCGAGCCGCTCGGACAGGATGTCGAGGTGCGCGCGGCGCCACGACACATTGAACCCCGGCCGCGCCGCGGCTGACCTGGCTTCCACCAATTGCGCCTCTATCCCCAGTAGCGTCACGACGAGGGCTCGATACGTCGAGTTTGGGGGTCACCACATGGGGAAGCCATCGGCGGTCACGCTCCCACGGGTTGTCCTGGTCATCGTCGTCGCCTCACTTACCGCGCTCTTCGCCTCGTGCAGCTCCACGCCATCGTCGACGGGGTCGACCACGACGTCGACGACGTCCTCCTCGCACTCGACCACCAGCTCCACCACCACATCCGCCTCCCCCACCACCCAGCCCGGCTCGGTCAACTGCACAACGGCCCAGCTCGCCGTAACCGCCGGGATGAGCTCGGGGGCCGTTGGGACGATTAGCCAGGTGATCTTGTTCGAGAACTCGAGCACCTCGACCTGCGTTCTCCACGGGTTTCCCGGCGTCGCCGGCCTGGACAACGCCGGCAATCAGATCGCACAGGCCAGCCGGGAGGTCAACCAGATGCCGTTCAACGGCTCGACGGCCTCGCTCCCGACCGTCCCACTGGCACCGGGGAGCACCGCCTCGGCGCTCGTGCTGGCCACGGACGTCCCGCAAGGTACGGCCCCGTGCCCGACCTATGCCGGTCTCCTGGTGACCCCACCCAATGCCTTGCAGTCGGTCCGCCTGGCCAGCACCCTGCCCGCGTGCAGTGGGCTTCGGACCGGCCCGGTCTACTCGGGAACGAGCGGCCAGGGCTCCTGAGTCGCAGAGAACGGCCGAACCGAGGCTCGCTGGCGCTTTGATGTTCGCCGAGCGGTGGGAGGGTTCGAATCAAGCCGAGCCAGAGCGCGAGACTGGGTGGATGGGCCTGCTCAACCCCGAGATCAATGACCGACTCGCGAACTTCATCACGGCTCAGCCGGTGTTCTTCGTCGCTACCGCCCCCCTCAGTCCGACCGGGCACATCAACTGCTCTCCAAAGGGAAACGATGGCACGCTCGCCATCGTTGACAAGCGGCGGGTCGCCTACCTCGACCTCACCGGGAGTGGTATCGAGACCGTCGCGCACCTCAAGGAAAATGGCCGCATCCTGCTCATGTTCTGCGCCTTCGCCGGACCGCCCCGCATTGTCCGACTGCACGGGACCGGCCACGTCACCTCGCTCGGCGAACCCGGATATGACGAGGTTGCCGCGCCCTTCGGCTCGAAGGCCGGTGCCCGGGCAGTCATCGTGGTGCACATCGAGCGGATCTCGGACTCGTGCGGATACGGCGTCCCTTTGATGTCCTTCGAGCGGCACCGCGACAACCTCGACCACTGGGTGGACACCAAGGGACCCGACGGGCTGGTGGAGTACCGAGCGGACAAGAACACCGAGAGCATTGATGGCCTGCCCGGGCTGCCAAGGGTGAGCGCCTAGGCCGGTTCGGAGTTGCCGGTCACCGAGCGTTTGGCAGGACCCGCAAGGCACCGGTCGGCTGGGCCTGCTCTGGCTCCGCCGACCCGATGCAGCCAACCTGGACCGACTGCGCCCGAGTCACGGGGAGTGGAACTGGCACTCGGAGGTCAACCGGCGCGCTCATCCCAGCTCTGACCAACGACGTCGTGACCGTCGCCGTCTCGGTTCCCCCATGCTCCACGAGCAGCGTCGCCTGGCAACTGGCCCGCTCGGATCGGGCTCCCGTATTGGTCACGACGAAGTGAACTTCGATGTACGGATCGGCCGCACCGGGCGTGCTCGGCCCGATACTCGTCCGGATCGAGCTCAGGGCGAACGGGCTCGTCCCTGTGCCGGCCAGCAGGGCGACCCCGGTTCCGATCGAGGCGGCCACCACCATCGCTGCGGTGACCAGCGCGACCGTTCGCCGGATCCGCGAGCGCCGCTGGCGCGGCCACTCGTCGCCCGAGTCCCACCAGCCCCAGCCGTCCCCGGGACCGTCGTCGCCTGGGTCCCCTCCACCGTGACCGACGTCGATGGACCCTTCGGCGTCCTCGTCGATCAACCGCGGCACGGTTTCGATCACGGGTGCAGGCTATCCAGGTATTTGCCCGCGGTGCGGCGTGGCGACGAAGCTGGAGATAATGGACATCGTTCCGCCGCCCCCCTCGGCCGGTCGCTCAGACCCCGTGGAACAGGCACTGCGCCTAGGCGAGAACCTGGCCACGGCCCCACTCCGGCTGCTCGCCAATTTCGCCTCGCCGCTGCGCGCCGATATCGGGCGATCTGTCAGGCACTCCTTCGGCGTGGCGATGAAGCCGCGGCCTCCGGCGATGGACCCCGAGACCGCCTACGTCCACCCCGACAGCATCGTCCGGGTCGTCCATCGCGATCTGGGACCGATGATGATCGGCGGATGGGCGGCGCTCATGCTCCAGGCGCTGCACCCCCTCGCCATGGCTGGCGTGGCCGATCACTCCTCCTACGAGGAGGATGCGATCGGACGGCTCCGACGCACCGCGAACTTCGTCGCCCTGACCACGTTCGGCACCCGAGCCGAAGCCCGAGCGGCCATCCACCACGTCCAGTTGGTCCACCACCGTGTTCGGGGCGTCGCTCCGGACGGCCGTACGTACTCGGCGAACGACCCCGAGCTCCTCACCTGGGTGCATGCGGCCGAGATGTACTGCTTCTTAGAGTCCACCCAGCGCTTCGGCTCGCGCCGGCTCACGAGGCGGGAGTGCGACGCCTATTACAAGGAGACCGCGCCGGTCGCGATCGAGCTCGGCGCGCACTGGGTGCCCACGTCAGCCGACGAGATGGACGCCTACCTCCAGCGCATCCAACCCGAGCTCTACGCCGGGCGCCAGGCGATTGTGGCTCGGGACTTCCTCTTCCGGGGAGTCGCCCGCAAGCCCGAGGACCGGGCCGTCTACGCGCTGATCGCCGCGGCCGGGCTGAGCGTGCTCCCGCGCTGGGCCAGATCGAAATACAAGGTGCCGGCGGTGTCGCTGTTCGATGCGGCCATCACTCCGCCGGCCCGGCTGCTGTGCGCCGGGCTGCGCTGGGTCGTCCCGCCGCGTTACTGAGGACCGGTTGCGGTCTTGTTCAGCAGCGCTTTTCGTTAGACGCCGGGTCTGACAACGGGATCCGCGCCCAGGGGTGGACGCTGACCGGATCGAGCGCTCAGCGGACCAAGCGGAACCCCCCGTCGATGACCAGGATCTCGCCAGTCATGTACGGCGACTCGCTCAGGAACAACACCGCCTCGGCGACCTCCTCAGCCGTCGCCGCCCGCCGCATCGGGGCGACCTGGCCGTAGTGCTCGAAGCTCGCCCCCCAGGTGGCGGTCCGGGGGGTGTCGACCAACCCGGGCGCGACCGCGTTCACCCTGACGTCGGGACCGAGCACCCGTGCCACCAGTTCTGTCATGTGGTTGGTGGCGGCCTTCGAGCATGCGTACGGCAGCGAGCTGCCCGCTTGTCTGACCCCGGCCAAAGAGGTGATGTTGACGATCGAGCCCTTGGTCTCGGCCAGGGACGATGCGGCGGCCACGGTGAGGGACCAGGTGCCGAAGACGTTGACCGAGAAGACTTCGCGCCACACCTCGAGGGTCGCCTCGGCCAGGTTCTGGTGCGGGATGACTGGTCCGGTCCCGGCGTTGTTCACCAAGACGTCGAGCCGCCCCCACCGCTCGAGCGCGCTCTCCACCAGCATCGAGCACTGCGTCTCGTCGGCCACGTCGGCCTGCAGATAGACGGCGTCGGGCAGGGAGTCGGCCACCGCCTGGCCCGCGTCGACCGACCGGGACGAATTCACGAGCACCGAGGCCCCCAGGCCGCCGAAGCGTCTCGCCACTGCCGCCCCGATGCCGCTCGAGGACCCCGTGACCAGCACGACCCGACCGGCCCAGGGCTTGCCGGACCCCTCGCTCATCGCGGCACCATCCCCCACGCTCCTTCCCATCTCTGTCCCGGCTCGAGGGTGATCAGCCCGCGGCCCGAACGGAACGCGTCGGGCGGGCAGGTCATCGGCTCAACCGCCACTGCGCGGCGGCGGCCTTCCACCAGGGTGTCCCCGGTGTAACACATGAGGTAGTCGAAGCCCTCGTCCATCCACAGCCTGGTGCCCGCGTCGTCCCCGGGGTCGGCCAGCTCGGCCCAAGCCCGTCGGTCACGTCCTCGGTCGAACCCCGTATAGGCGGTGTCGAGCCGGGTCGGCCCGACGGCCCGGCGCTCGGTGAAGTCGTACTCGGTCCCCTCCACCGGCTGGATTTCCCCCGTCGGCAGGCCGCGCTCGTCAAGCATCAGCCGCTCCCGGGCAGGCAGCTGGAGCAGCGCCGTGTCAATCCCGGCCGACGGTCGCAGGTAGGGGTGGAAACCGATCCCGAAGGGCAGGGTGTTGCGGCCCACGTTGGTCGCGACGGTGCTCACCGTGAGCCCGTCGCGCCCCAACCGGTATTCGACCATGAGGTCCAGGACGAATGGGTACCCCGGGGTCGGGAACAGTTCGCAGCGGGCCGCCACCAGATTCTGCGCCTTCACCTCGAGCTGCCAGGGCACCCAGCGGACCAGCCCGTGGATGGCGTTCATGTGCTCGGGCTCGTCCAGGGCCGCCTGGGCCTCGGTGTTGCCAAAGCGGTACCGTCCGTCGCCCAGCCGGTTCGGCCACGGCGCCAGCACTTGGCCATGCCCGCCGGACGACCACGCCGATTCGTTGAACCCGTCGATGATCGGACGGCCGCCAAGGGTGTAAGCCCGAAGGGTGGCGCCCACTTCGGTGACCACCGCCCACTGGCCGCCGTGGGCGATCTCCCACTGGGCCCCGGTCACCGAGCGCCCGGCGTCAGGCTCGGCGTCAGGCTCGGCTTGAGGACGGGTGGGGCGCACGGGCATAGGAGCGAGAGGCGTATGGGCCATCTCGACCCGGGCCGCCAGCGGTATCGTACGTCCAAGTGCGCATCCTGGTCACCAACGATGACGGTGTGCATGCTCCAGGCCTGGTGGCCCTCGTCCGGGCACTCGCCTCCTGGGCCAGGCGGGAAGATCACGAGGTCGTAGTGGCCGCGCCGCTCGCCAATCACTCGGGGGCATCGGCCGCCATCGGGACGGTGTACGAGCGGGAGGCGATCGGGTTCCGGGTCGGCCGGATCACCGGAGCCGACGACGTGCCGGTCTTCGGGGTCGACGCCCCGCCGGCACTCACCGTGATCGTCGGGACCTTCGGCGCATTCGGGCCCAAGCCCGACGTGGTGGTCTCGGGCATCAACCTGGGCGTGAACGTGGGGCGATCCGTTCTGCACTCGGGGACGATCGGCGCCGCGCTCACCGCCGCTCAACACGGGTGCTCCGCCCTGGCCGTATCGATGCGATCCCAACCGGAGCACCAGTGGGAGACGGCCGCCCAGCTGGCCGTGTCGCTCCTGCCGGTCGTGGCCGGTGCACCGCCAAGGACGGTGCTCAGCCTGAACACGCCGTCGGTCCCGATTGGGGAGCTCCGCGGCCTCGTCCCGGGGCGGATCGCCGACGCCGGGATCGTCCAGGGCGCCCGGACCGAGCTCACCGGGCGCGACGCCGGGACCGTCAAGCTCACGCTGGGCACCGCCGTACCCTCGTTGGGCGACACCACCGGTGCCGACCCGAGGGACGACGCCACCCTCATCGGGGCCGGCTATGCGACGGTAACCGCGCTGCACGGCGTCGGCCAGGACACACGGGAAGCCAACCGCCGGGTCCTCGACGGGGCGGTAGCCGCAGCCGAACGCCTGCTGCACCCCTGAGTCGATCGGCATCGGCCTCGGGCCGACCGCACTGAGACCTTCTTCCTCGGTGCGGCCCTACTCCGCCGTCTTGCCCCCGACGCCCGAGCTCAGTCGTCGGGTCCCGGGCGAGCTCGGGCCCGTTTGATCTCGGCCCGGGACCGTTTCTCGGCCAGCCGGCGCTCGGTGGCCGAGGCGCTCGGCGTGCTGGGGCGACGGGGCGGCTCGATCCGCATTGCCTCGGCCAAGCGGCTGACCAGTCGGTCCAGAGCGAGCTGGCGGTTGCGGGCTTGCGAGCGGTGTTCGCCGGCGCTTGCTCGAACGACCGGGCCCAGCCGCTCCAGCAGGCGTTCGCGTTGGCGCGGTCCGAGGCTCGGTGAGGACGCCACGTCGAAGCGAACCTCCACTTTGGTGTTGGTCCGATTGGCGTGCTGCCCGCCCGGGCCACCCGGCGTCGTGGCCCGCCATTCGATCTCGTCTATCGGGATGCGCAGCGATCGGCCGATCCGCAGGCGATCCGGGAACGCGGACGTTTCGTCGTCCGAGTCGGCCGTCGTCCGCCGAGGGGCCATGCCCGCAGCGTAGGGCGCGGTTCGTGGTGAGCGTCGAGGCGCCCCGGTACGCTCGGGCCGGTGCAGCACCGCCACCTCGGGCGAGCCGGAATGGTCGTCTCGGCCATCTCCTATGGGAACTGGATAACCCACGGGGGCCAGATCGAGGAAGAGACGGCGCTGGCCTGCGTGCGGGCGGCGCTCGATGCCGGCATCACGACCTTCGACACGGCCGACGTCTACGCCGCCGGGATGGCCGAGGAGGTCCTGGGCCGGGCCCTCCGGGGGGTGCGCCGCGACGCCATAGAGATCTGCACCAAGGTCTACTGGCCGACGGGCCCTAACCCGAACAACCGCGGCCTGTCGCGCAAGCACGTCCTCGAATCCTGTGAGGCTTCATTGCGCCGGCTCCAGACCGACCACATCGATCTGCTGCAGGCCCACCGTTACGACGTCGAGACGCCGCTCGACGAGACGCTCCGGGCCTTTGACGACCTGGTGCGGATGGGCAAGGTGCACTACATCGGGGTCTCGGAGTGGACCGCCGAGCAGATTGATTCGGCTCTCTCCATCGCCTCGGCCCATGGGCTCGACCGCATCGTCTCCAACCAGCCGCAGTACTCGCTCCTGTGGCGGGTGATCGAGACGAAGATCCTTCCCCTGTGCCGGCGGGAGGGCGTGGGCCAGATCGTGTGGTCGCCGCTGGCCCAGGGTGTGCTCACCGGCAAGTACCACCCTCGGACGCCGCCGCCCGAGCGGAGCCGGGCCACCTCGGCCTCCGGGGCCAACTTCATCGGCCGGTTCCTGAGAGACGAGGTCCTCGAGCCGGTCGAGCGATACTCGGCGATTTGTCGTGAGGCGGGTTACTCACCGGCCGCCGTCGCTTTGGCTTGGGTGCTGCGCGACGTCGGCGTGGCCTCTGCGATCGTGGGCGCCACACGACCCGAGCAGGTGCAGGAGGACGTGAAAGCGCTTGAGGTCGACCTCGACGACGACCTGGTCGCCGCGGTCGAGGCCGCCCTCGCACCGGTCAGCGTACGGGACCCCGCCCTGACGGTGAGCCCGGCCGGGCGCACCTGATGGAAGAGCTCACGACGACCGCCCCCCGCCACCGAGTGGTGGTGATCGGCGGCGGGTTCGGCGGGCTGTTCGCCCTTCGGGCGCTGCGCCGCGGCCCCGTCGACGTGACGGTGATCGACCGCACCAACCACCACTTGTTCCAGCCACTCCTCTACCAGATGGCCACCGGGATCCTCTCCGCGGGAGAGATCGCCCCGCCGATCCGCGACATCGTCCGCCGTCAGCCCAGCACCTCGGTCGTCCTGGGCGAGGTGCAGACCATTGACCTCGCGGCCCGGACGCTCCAGGCCTACCAGGGCGACAGCCTCCACACCATCCCCTACGACAGCCTGATCGTGGCGGCCGGCTCGACGACCACGTACTTCGGCCACGATCGCTTCAGCCGATGGGCCCCCGGACTGAAGTCGATCGACGACGCCCTCGAGTTGCGTGGCCGGATCTTCGGCGCTTTCGAGATGGCCGAGACCGAGCCCGACGAGCGCCGCCGCGAAGCCTGGTTGAGCTTCGCGGTGGTGGGGGGCGGGCCGACCGGCGTCGAAATGGCCGGCCAAATTGCCGAGCTGGCCAAGCGACCGCTGCGCGGAAACTTCCGGCGCATCGACCCGCACCAGGTCCGAGTGTTGCTCTTCGACGGCGGCTCGGAGGTACTGGCCGAATACGGACCAAAGTTGGCCCGCAAGACCGGACGCGAGCTCGAGCGCCTCGGAATCGATCTGCATCTGGGGGCGACCGTGATCGACGTCGACGAGTACGGGGTCGAGGTGCGCACCAGTGAGGGGACGACGGAGCGGTTCGTCGCCCGCACCACGATCTGGGCCGCTGGGGTACGAGCCTCCCCTCTGGGCCAGGCCCTAGCCGAGGCGACCGGAGCCGTGCTCGACCGTGCCGGCCGGATAGCGGTACTACCCGACTGCTCGCTCCCTGGACACCCCGAGGTCTTTGTGGTGGGCGACCTCATGTGGCTCGGTGAGCTGCCTGGGGTGGCCGAGGTGGCCATGCAGTCGGGAGCGCACGCGGCCAAGGTGATTCTGCGCCGACTCGAGACCGGCACGACGGGACCAGGTGCTTCCTTCCGCTACCGGGACCTCGGCTCCATGGCCACCATCGCCCGCTTCGAGGGCGTGGCTCGGATCGGCCCCTTCCGCTTCAACGGGTTCTTCGGCTGGCTGGCCTGGCTGGTCGTGCACCTCACCTTCCTCACCGGGTTCAAGAACCGGGTGTCCGCCCTCATGCACTGGACCATCAGCTTCCTCGGCCGGGGACGGGCCGAGCGGACAATCACCGAGCAGCAGGTTCTAGCCCGGCTCGCCATCGCCGAACAGGACGTGAGCGACGAGACCTTTCCCTGACCTAACCCGAAGAACCGGTCGACCGGGTCTCGCCCGCGGCCTCAGGAAAGAAGGTGTTGCGAAGCTCGCGTTTGAGAATCTTGCCCGTCGCACCCCGCGGAAGCTGGGCGGTCGAGAAGGTGATCTGGGTGGGCACCTTGAAGGCAGCCAGCTTGGATCCCACGTGGGCTTGGAGCTCTAGGGCGTTCAGGCTCACCCCCGGCTTGAGCACGACCGCGGCGGCCACTTGCTCGCCCAGCCGAGGGTCGGGGACCCCGAACACCGCCGCCTCGTAGACCGCCGGGTGCTCGTAGATCGCCGCCTCGACCTCCGCTGAGTAGATGTTCTCCCCGCCCCGCAGCACCATGTCGCGCACCCGGTCCTCGACGTAGACGTACCCCTCCTGGTCGAGGTGCCCGATGTCACCGCTGGCGAGCCACCCGTCCACCAGCACCTCGGCGGTCGCCTCGGGTTTGTTCCAGTAGCCCCGGATCACCATGGGGCCCTTGAACCAGATCTCGCCAAGCTCGCCACCCGCGACCGGCCGGAGAACTTCATCGCGCACTTCGAGCTCCATCACGGGAACGGCCCGGCCAGCCGAAGAGGGGTGCGAGACGTAGTCGTCGCCGGAGTTGCTGGGGCCGTAGCCGTTGGTCTCGGTCATCCCGTAGCCGATGGCCGGCCGGCCCGAGCTGAACTCCTCGTCCACCCGACGCACCAGGGTGGGCGGTGCCGGCGCCCCGCCTCCGGCGATGGCCGTGAGCGAGGACGTGTCGTACTTGTGGAAGTTCGGCGACTCGATCAGGTCCCAGCTCTGGGTGGGGACGCCGACGAAGGTGGTCACCCGCTCGCTCTCGATCAGCTGGAGCGCCTTCTCCGCGTCCCAGCGGTACATGATGACCAGCTTGAACCCGCTGGCGAAGGCCGAGAGCATCACCGGTACACACCCGGTGACGTGGAACAGGGGCACGGTGAGGATCAACGAGGGCGCGTCGGCCGGGGTCTCGGTGGCCGGCGGCTCGCCGTCCAGCCGGGCGACATCGATCAGCTGGCGGCATCCGAAGGCCATGAGCGCCTGGATGATCGCCCGGTGGGTCGACACCGCCCCCTTGGGCTCGCCGGTCGTGCCCGAGGTGTACAGGATGGTGGCGTCGTCCTCCGGTCCCATGTCCACCTGGGGCAGCGGTGTCCCGAGCTCGATCACGTCCTCGTAACGCTCGACCCCCTCGGCCGGCGCGTCGGCTGCCGGGGTGCGGACCGCGATCATCGGGATCCCGAGATGTCGGGCCGGTGTCGTCATGCGGGCGACCCGTTCGGAGTCGGCCAGGACCAGCGAGGTACCGGAGTCCCGCAAGGCATAAGCCAGCTCGTCCTCGGTCCACCACGAGTTGAGCGACACCGAGACTGCGCCCACGGAGAGCACCGCCGCGAACGAGATGATCCACTCGGGCAGGTTCCGCATGCCGATCGCCACCCTGTCCCCACGCGTGATCCCGTACCGGGTCACCAAGGCGGCGCCGAGGGCATCGACATGGGACATGACGCGGGCGAATGACCAACGCTCCCCTTCATAGACGAGGAAGGTCTGCTCGCCACGCCCGCGGGCAGTGTCAAAGATCTCACGCAGGGTCGGGGGGGCGTTCTTGAAGACCTTGTAGGTCACTCCCCCGATTGTCTGCTCGACGATCTCGAGCGGCATGTCCGGTGCGGTCACCCGAGCCGCGGCATCGTCAAAGCTCAACATCGGCATCCACAGACCCAATCTAGGAGCCATTCATCCCTGCCCCGACGGCGGTTCGCGGCCCGACCGGCGAAAAACCGCGACGCCTTCCTGCTCGCGCGTCTCGTCGCCGCTTCCGCGCTGCCGTGCAAGCGGATCCGCGGTCCTCCTGGACGGACTGCGACGTCAGATCACGAGCAGCCGCTGGTCGTGCCGCATGTCAGGCAGACGTAGCAGGACCCAGCCCGAACCATGGCGTCACCGCAGCTGTAACAGAACGGCGCGTCGCGCTGTTCCGGCCGGCTCAGGGGAGGCGGGGTGACCGCCGAGGCCGAGGTCATCCGGTCCTCACCCAAGGGCACCGAAGGCGTGGTGCTCTCCTCGACACCTGGCAGCGTCGGTTGGCTCCGTTCTGAAACGGACAGCACACCGAGATCCAGACGCTCCTCGTAGGAGAGGTAGTCGAGGGCGAGACGCCGGAAGATGTAATCGACCAGGCTCGAGGCCAGTCGCAGATCCGGGTCATCGGTCAGGCCAGCCGGCTCGA
>JBEDUR010000156.1:0-10741 GCA_040414865.1 Acidimicrobiales bacterium | reverse complement strand
GGAAGCACCACCTCCAAGCCGAGCACCTGATGCCGGGTGACGCCGTACTTGACGGCCCGCATTCCCCCGGCGTTGGTGGCGACGTTCCCCCCGATCGAGGCACTGTTCTCACCCGGGAAGACCGGGTAGACGAGCCCGAGAGGCGCCACCCGGCGTTCGAGCTCCTCCAGGGTCACCCCGGGCTGAACGACGGCCACGTGGTTCTCGGTGTCGACCTCGAGGATCTCGCGCATCTGGGCGAACGACACGAGCAGCGCGTCGGGGGTGGCGATCGCCGCGCCCGAGAGCCCCGTGCCGCTGCCTCGGGCAATCACGGGCACCCTGTGCTCGTCGGCCCGGCGCAGGATCTCGGACACCTCCCCGGTCGTCGTCGGAAAGACTGCAGCGGCCGGTACCGTCGGGACACTCCCGAGAGACTCGTCGTGGGTGAGCTCGTCGGTGATGGCCTCGCCGCTCAGCAGGCGGCCTGGCCCAACTGAACTCGAGAAGAGTTGAGCGAGCGTGGTCACTCGACTCCTCGTCTCCCTCGACGCACGCCCAAACCCTACGCCGCACCGCTGCCAGCCATTCGATTCAAGGCAAGAAGCCCCGGCTCGGACCCCATGGCCGCGGCGCGGGAGACAGCTACGGATCGATCGCCGCCGCATCGGTCGGCTCAGTGGAGCAGCAATCGGACGCCGAGGATAGGCGACACCCATCGCCAGACCGAGCGTCGTTTGCACAGCCATATCCCGACGACCAAGGCGGCGGTAGACCGAGGCGAACAGCTCGAAACCCGCAAGCTCCACTCCCGCGCACCACAGAGCAGCGGTCACCGCGACCTCGAGGCTGGCCCCGACCAACCAGGCGAAGAGCAAAGCCACGATCGGCACCGCCGCGCCCAACAGGACGGTCGCTGAACCGGTGAGCGAGGCGAAGGTATCTCGAATCCCCCAGCGGACCGGCTCGCGCAATCGCAAGCCCTCGTGGTGGGCGTACGCCTCGGCCAGCCAGTAGAGGAGCATGGCGATGACGCTCGCGCCGAGCGCACCTTGCCGATCGTCTCGTGGCGCGTGCCCTCGGCGGCGATGACCGTGGTCACCGCGAGCACGCCGATGATGAGCCCAGCGCCGTTGGCCAGCGGCCCAGTCGCCGGTCGAGCTGGCTGCCTATTTTGTTGAGTCACCCGAATAGAGTGGCCCACTCCACCACGAACGGGGGCCACCTCGTCTCCCCGCGGATCGGAGGAGGCAAAACATCTGCACACCGCTACGCTGTCTCGATCATCGAGCCAAGCGGGTGAGCGAGGAATCGCCCTTGGGCATCACCTACTCAAGTGTCGTGCCAGCCCCGATTGGTGAGGTGCTCGCCTGGCACGAACGACCGGGAGCAATCGCGCGCCTGCTCCCCCCGTGGCTGCCTATCCGGGTGGTCGAGGAGCCAGGCGCACTCGGGCACGGACGGACAGTGCTCCGGTTCCCCGCTGGAGTTTCACGTGTTGCCGAGCGCGAGGATCTCGGCTCACCCGGTCGGTTCACCGACCGGGTGGTGTCGCACCCCCCCAGCTGGCGTCACGTCCATGCCTTCGCTCCCGCCTCCTCGTCGACCACGACGGTCGCCGACCTCGTCGAGACCCCGATCCCCGCTCCCCTGTTGCGCCGGACATTTCGGTACCGCCACCGGCAGCTCGCCGACGATCTGGTCGTCCAGCGGGAGATGGCTGCTCTCGGTCCCGAGCCATTGACGGTCGCGCTGACCGGCTCTTCCGGACTCGTGGGATCGGCGCTGGCGTCCCTTCTCTCGACCGGGGGCCACCGGCTCGTGCGGTTGGTCCGGCGGCCTCCCAAGGACGCCACCGAACGCCAATGGTGCCCCGACGCTCCGGATCCCCAGCTCTTCGACGGAGTGAACGCCGTGGTCCACCTGGCCGGGGCTTCGATCGCTGGCCGTTTTACTCCCTCCCACAAGCGCGCCATCCGCGAGAGCCGGGTCGGTCCGACCGCTCGCCTCGCACAGGTGATCGCACAAAGCGACCCTCGACCAGACACCTTCGTCGTGGCGTCGGCGATCGGCTATTACGGGGCGGATCGTGGCGACGAATGGCTGGCTGAGACCAGCGTGCCTGGCGATGACTTCTTGGCCCACCTGGTGGTGGACTGGGAAGCCGCCACATCAGTTGCCCAAGAAGCGGGAGTGCGGGTGGTCCGGGTGCGCACCGGGATCGTCCAGTCCACAAGGGGTGGCGTTCTCCGCCTCCTCCGCCCACTGTTCGCGGCCGGCCTTGGCGGCCCGATAGGCGGCGGGGTGCAATGGACGTCGTGGATCGATCTCGATGACCTCACAGACATCTACTACCGGGCCGTCGTCGACACGAGGACGTCAGGACCGGTCAACGGCGTGGCACCCGAGCCAGTCCGCGCTCACGACTACGCCAGCACTCTCGGTGCGGTGCTTCGCCGGCCCGCTGTCCTTTCCGTTCCAACGCTTGGTCCCCGACTCATGCTGGGGGAAGAGGGCGCGCACTTGCTGGCCCTGGCCACCCAGCGCGTACGGCCCGCGGCATTGGCGACCTTAGGCCATCGATTCCGGCGGCCGGCACTCGAGTCCAGCCTCCGGCACCAGCTCGGACGGCTGGTAGCCTGATGTGAGACGCGCTCTCATGATCGTCATCCAGCCTGGCTTAAGGCCATTGGATCGGGTTGCAGCCGCAACACGAGAGCTTGGGGCGGTCTCATGGGAGGGGGGTTCATGCAGCGATCTGGACCGCTCTGGGTTGCGGGAATCGTCTTCGCGGGATTCAGCCTCTTCGGACTCTTCGGAGGACCAACGGCCGCGCCTGCCTCGGCCGTCAGCCCGAGCAACAACGACACAAACAACTACCTGGCCTTGGGCGACTCGGTGTCCTTCGGTTACAACCCCTTGCTCGTCGAACCAGGCGTCGATCCCGACGTGTTCGTGGGTTTCCCTCAGTTGGCATCGGATTTGTTCCGGCCTCAGAAGACGCTGGCCAACGCCAGCTGCCCCGGTGAGACCAGCACCAGCCTGATCACCGGAACGAGGCCCGACAACGGCTGTCAAAACTACCGTGAGTTCATCGGCCCCCTGCATGTCAGCTATTCGGGAAGTCAACTTGCCTTTGCCGAGAGCTATCTGGCGTCGAATCCGGGAACCGGTTTGGTCACGATAATGATCGGGGCAAACGACTTGCTCCTCCTCAGTGACGGCTGCGGAGGTGTCACCAACGTGAGTTGCATCGAGGCGGGCCTCCCAGGCCTCCTCGAAACTTTGTCCAGCAACCTCACCACTATCTATTCCGGCCTTGAGACGGCCGGCTTCAACGGTGAACTCGTAGCAGTGACGTACTACTCGCTTGACTACGCCGACGCGGCCGAGACTGGGATCATCGAAGAACTCAACGCGACCATCGCCAAAGTGACTCAGGAGTTTGGTGGCAGGGTTGCCGACGGTTTCGGGGAGTTCCAGCAGGCAGCAGCGGCGTTCGGAGGTGACTCGTGCGCGGCCGGGCTACTCATCCATCTGACGTCGACCACGTGCGACATTCACCCCTCCCAAGCGGGTGCGGCCTTGTTGGCCGACGCTGTACTCCAGGCCACCCAGATCACCTCCATGACAACTACTGAGGTGCACAATGGCGCCAACGGAGCCCCCTGGGCCAACACCAACACCACCGGGTCGTCGGCGCTCGACACGGCCACAGTGACCGGGGGGTCCGGGAGTCTCGCCCCCACCGGCACCGTGACCTTCACCTTCTTCACGAACGGTTCGTGCAGTGGGCCTGGCACCACCTCGCCGGCGACCACGTTGATGGGCGGCTCGGCCGACTCGACGCCCACTGGCCCGTTAGCGGCGGGTAGCTACTCGTTCCTGGCCATGTATAGCGGCGACCCCAACAACACCGGCTCAATGAGCGACTGTGAGCCGTTCAGCGTGGCGGCGGTCACGCCGACCCCACCGCCCACCACCCCCGGCACGACCCCACCAACCCAGGAGGCCACGCACCCGTCCCAGATCGTGACCGACCTGGGGCGTCCCACCCCCAAGACCGGGGCCGGCAGCCTGGTCTGGCCCCTCGGCGGAGGGCTGGCGGCGCTGTTCGGTATCGCCGGTGTGGCCGCAGCGGTCCGCCGGTTGCGTAGTACCAGGTGAGCGGTCGGCGCCGCCGCCTCTGGCTCCTGATGGCAGGGGCATCGGTGGTTCTGGTGGTGGGAGGCCTGGTGACCTCCCTCGGCACGGGGCTGTTTTCTTCCAATGGACCCGGGAGGCGCCCAACCAAGCGAGCTCCACGCCGACAACGGTCAACCCGGGACTCATCGACCGCCAGCGACCACCGGGCCACGAGTCGACGATGCTCCCGACCTCGGGGACGCCCGCCGGACCCACCTTGGTCATCCCAGCCATCGGGGTGCGGGCCGCCATCGTCCCCGAAGGGATCGACAACACCCCCGGTGATGTGGGCAACCTCTCGGCACCATCCACCGCCGGCGAAGTCGGCTGGTGGGATGGGACTCGCCCACTACCCAGTACCTCAGAGAGGGCAAATCGTCAGTGAAACAAGAGCCTGTCGCTAGTAGCCGACCTCCGTCCGACTCCCTGCGGAACTGCCATCTGATTGCACATAACCTTTCCACGCGTTCGCCCCAGCCGTCGCCGCTGCCATCAGCTGGTTGATCTTTGCGCGCGCGACCTCGTTGGGGGGCGTCTCCAACTGGCCGACAAGCCGCGAACCCTGACGAAGCGCGTGGAGACAAGCGACGATGAAACCGATGAACGCCAGTAGCCCGCCCACGCCGACCAGCACCGTCGCTGTCTTAAACGGACCAGTCTCGACCTCAAACCGGGACCCCTCCGTTTGCCTTAACACCATCGTTCCTCCTGACCTGCCGTCATAGCGGATGCTGAACACCACGACTCTAAGCCTGCGGGAGGTCGCGTTGCCGCAAAAAACGGGCTGCGGATGTGGGGACAACCTCTCGCGCCGCCAACAGGGAGCCTCACGGCCATAGGCCTGGCTCACGCACGCCGACGGTGCAGGCAAACCATGCCTAGGTGGGATCGGATCCGATTGGACACGATCGCACCGTGGTCGGCCCGGTCCTGCCAGTTATAACTCGTGGGACCCTGCCGGCAATTGGGACTCGAAGAGGTACCGGTCGGACCGGCATTGAGGCGAGTGACCGTCGATCCCGCCCGTAGGGCGCAGCCCAAACGCTCCCGCAACCGATTCGGTCACCTCCCGGAGGGACTCTTTCGTCGCGTGCGCGGAGAGGACGGTGTGACTGAGGCGCTCCCTGTGTCGTCCTGATCTTCAGGGCCCCTTTTGAATAGCCATCCGCAATCTGCATCAAGTCGTGGGAGCAAGATGAGGCAGTCGCGTTCCGACGTGCAGCGACGCAATTGGCTAAGCAGATCAGCAGTCCTCAGCGGGACAGAACGCGACGCTTCCAGAGCGATCGCCGCTAAGCCTGCTCGTCCAAATCGTCGACATCAGTCGGTTCCGCACGTAGCGCTCGCCCGCTTCTGGTCTTCAGATCGGCTCGTGACGGTCTCTGGACTGACAAAGCGAGCGCCCGTTAGAGTGCCGCAAATCGGACCGGTCGAGTCGTGAATAACGAAAGTTAGGTCCAAATTTGCACACAGACATTCCCGACCGGGCTCAGGTGGGCCGGCTGCTCGAACACCGGGGCTTCTACAGCGTGTCCATCTACGTCGCCACAGATCCGGCGTCGCCCGGCGACGCGGAGCGGATCGAATTCAAGAACCTAGCCGCTGAGGCCATCCAGCAGCTTCGCGATAAGGGCGTCCGGGCGACCGACCTGGAGCTGCTGCAGGACGAGACTTCGGACCTCGTCGACGACGAACCGTTTTGGCGATATCAGGCGCGCAGCCTGGCCACGTTTGCGACACCTGTATCCGTCGTGACGTTCCGGCTCCCGAACCGTCTGACGTCCAACGTCGAGGTTTCCGACCGGTTTTTCGTCAAGCCTCTGCTCCGTTCCGTGACCTTCCCGCAGGTAGCACTGGTGCTGGCCCTGGCGCAGGGGTCCGTGCGTCTTATCGAGGTCACCGCGGACGCGGGGCCATGGGAGGTGCGTATAAGCGACCTGCCGACTGACGCGGCGAGCGCGGTTGGTAAATCCTCAATCGCCGACCGGTCCCCTTCTCGACGGATCCAGGGCTCAGAAGGGCAAAAGGTGCGGATGCGCCAGTACTCCCGTTCGATCGAGCAGGCACTTCGTCCGATCCTGGCAGGGACAGACGTTCCGCTGATCCTGGCGGGCACCGAGCCCCTGGAGAGCATTTATCGATCGGTCAACAGCTATCCCAGGCTGGTTGCGACAAGCATCCCCGGCAACCCAGAAGCCACCACCGACGTGGATCTGGCTCGCAGCGCTCGAACCGTGCTCGACGAGGTGTACGCATCCGAGCTGGTGGAGCTTCGCAAGCTGTGGGATCTGCGCACCGGCCAGGGGCGCACCCTGACCGACGTGGCGGATGTCGCCCGAGCCGCCACGTTCGGGGCGGTCGACACGGTATTGGTCGACATCGACGCCGTTGTGCCTGGCACGATCGACGAGGACACCGGCGCGGTGACGTTCACTCCGGACAGTGCTAACAGCTACGGGGTTGTCGACGAGATCGCCCGCCGAGTGTGGCTCAACAGCGGCCGGGTGCTGGCCGTCCGCCACGACGACATCCCCGGGGACCAGGGCGTCGGAGCCATTCTCCGATACGCGACATAACTTTCTAATGGACGGGCCCGCATCCAGTCCGACTCCACGCTCCACAGGGTCCGCGACCGTCCGACACCTCGGCGAACATGGTTCCCATGTCGCAGTGATCCTGCCCGATTGCCCGGCTCACGGATCTGTGGGTCGGGGCAGCGCTCCAATCGTCAGAACATCCTCCACCCGCTGTGGCCTGGAAGACCCGGGGTAACGTCATCCCGACACATCTGTGATCGAGTGCACGCCCACGCTCACGCTCCGGCGACGCGCATTGACAGCGGCGACGAGCCCGCTCCGGGGGCATACTCTCCTGCCGACGCCCACGTAGTGTTTCGTCATGACTTCCGTGGACGATGCTGCCGCTATAGCCCTGGAGTTACCAGACGTGGCCGAGGCCGAGCGTCACGGAAACCGGACCTGGTTTATCGGTGGCAAGGCGTTTGCTTGGGAGCGGCCGTTCAGCAAGGCAGACATCAGGCGGTTCGCCGGGACGACCCCGCCGACAGGCCCGATCCTCGCCGTCAGGGTCCTCGATCTCGAAGAGAAGGAGGTGCTGCTGGCCTCGGAAATCAAGGGCGTGTTCACGATCTCTCACTTCGACGGCTACGCGGCTGTCCTCGTTCAACTCAAGGCGATCGGGAAGCGGGCCCTCAGATCCCTCATCGTTGACGCCTGGCTGGCTTCGGCTCCGGCACCCCTAGCTGACACCTACCTCGGCCGCTGAGCCGTGTCTCCAGCGGTCCGCTCCTCCCTTGCAGTCCAATGAGATGTGGGCATGCCCTTTGCGCCTGAATCCCTCGCTGGGCTGCGTGGCCGTGTGGCGATCGTGACCGGCGCCAATCACGGCATCGGCGCGGCAACGGCGCGCGAGCTCGCCACCCACGGCGCCTTGGTCGTCATTGCCTACCTGCGCCTAGGGGCCGAGTACGGGACGCACCCGGCTGCTGACGAACGTCGCCGTGGTGCCGACGACGTCGTCGACGCCATCCATCGGATTGGCGGCCGCTCCATCGCGATCGAGGTTGATCTACGACACGGGTCGGCGTGTGTCGAACTCTTCGACTTCGCGGAAGCGCACTTCGGACCGGTCGAGATCCTCGTGAACAACGCGAGCGGGTGGTCGTGGGGCGGAGCCGACACGTTCAAGACTCTCGAATCGGATCGTCTCGGTCGACCGATTCGACATCTCGACACGACCACCATTGACCAGGTCTTTTCTGTCGACGCGAGGGCGGCAGCGTTGTTGATAAGCGAGTTCGCGCGCCGCCACGCGGCGCGTGGCGCCAGCTGGGGAAGGATCATTGGGCTCACCTCAGGTGGCCCGAGTGGCTTTCCAGAGGAGGTCTCCTACGGTGCGGCGAAGGCGGCGCTCGAGAATCTGACGATGTCCGCCGCGCACGAGCTCGGCTCGCTCGGCATCACCGCCAACATCGTCTATCCCCCGGTCACCAATACGGGCTGGATCACCGAACAGGTGCGCGTCGCCCTGGAGACCTCTAGTGAGCACTTCCACGTCGCGCAACCAGAAGATGTTGCCGAGGTCATCGCCTTCCTCTCGTCGGACCACGGACGAATGATCAGTGGCAGCATTGTGCACATGCGGTGAGATAGCCGGATGCGAGACCGGCGGTGAACCGACGTGAAGCGAAACGGGAACGCTTTCGAGTCCGCCGCCTGTAGCAACCAACAGCAGTCATCGGTGCACGAACTCGTTCGACGGGCCCGGTAAAGCCGGGTCGGCAGCGGACTAAGCGGGGGCCGGCGTGGCCCAGACCACCACGTTGTCGTTGTAGTGGCCGATCGCCGAGTTGAAGGTCCCGCCGCAGGTGACCAAAGCCAGCATCGGAGGGCCGCCCACGGTCCACACCGAAGAAGGCAGCTCGGCCTTGAGCTGCTGCTGGATGCTGCTCACCGTCCAGTTGGTGGTCTGGCCATTGGTCCCGATCACCGCGATGGTGTCCCCAGTCTGCAACTCCGGAAGCCGCCAGAAGGCCCAGTCGTTGACCCGATGGCCGGTTATGACCGCCACCCCGCCCTGGCCCGGAGCGGGACCCCCGTCCCACCAGCCGACCTGGCCGGCGGTGGATGGCGCCGAGAGGTTCCCCACGTCACCGGGGGTGTTGTCGATCCCTTCGGGGACGATGGCGGCCCGCACCCCGATGGCCGGGATGATCAGGGTGGGTCCCGCGGGCGTCCCCGAGGTCGGGAGCATCGTCGACTCGTGGCCCGGCGGTCGCTGGCGGTCGATGAGTCCCGGGTTGACCGTCGTCGGCGGGGAGCTCGCTTGGTTGGGCGCCTCCCCGGGTCCATTGGAAGAAAAGAGCCCCGTGCCGAGGGAGGTCACCAGGCCTCCCACCACCAGAACCAGCGATGCTCCGGCGATCAGGAGCCAGAGGCGCCGCCGCCGACCGCTCACCTGGTACTACGCAACCGGCGGACCGCTGCGGCCACACCCGCGATCCCGAACAAGGCCACCAACCCTCCGGCGAGGGGCCAGACCAGGCTGTCGGCCCCTTTCTTGGGGGTGGGACGCCCCAGGTCGGTCACGATCTGGGTCGGGTGCGTGGCTTCCTCGGTCGGTGGGACCGTGGTCGGTGTGGTCGGCGGTGTGGTCGGAGCTGCGGCCACGCTGAACGGCTCACAGGCGCTCATTGAGCCGGTGTTGTTGGGGTCGCCGCTGTACATGGCCAGGAACGAGTAGCTGCCCGCCGCTAACGGCCCGGTGGGCGTCGAGTCGGCCGAGCCGCTCATCAACGTGATCGCCGGCGAGGTGGTGCCAGACCCAGTGCACGTACCGTTCGTGAAGAAGGTGAAGGTGACGGTGCCAGTGGGGGCGAGACTCCCGGACCCCCCGGTCACTGTGGCCATGTCGAGCGCCGACGAACCGGCGATGTTGGTGTTGGCCCAGGGAGCCCCGTTGGCGCCATTGTGCACCTCAGTGGTTGTCATGGAGGTGATCTGGGTGATGGTCACCGGTTCAGATCCGTCACCCGTGCAGGGCGAGCTGACCGAGGCGTTGTTGGTGTTGCCGTTATACGTGGCCACCCAGCGGTAGGTGCCCGGAGGGGAGGGTGCGGTGGTGGATGTGATGGCGATGGACCTCGGACCCGTCCCGACGAGGGGGATGTCGCCGGACGTGAAGACTGGGTCGGTGCAGGTGTCGTTGTCGTAGAGCCGGAAGGTGACGGTGGCGGCAGGGTCGTTGGGATTGAAGCCGTCGGTCACTTCGGCCGTGTCGGAGATGTCCGTGCCAACCACCGCCATCGTCGGCGTCTGGGTGGTGGTGATGGTCGGGGTGGCCTGGGTGACGGTCACCGGTTCAGATCCCTCACCCGTGCATGGCGAGCTGACCGAGGCGTTGTTGGTGTTGCCGTTGTAGGTGGCCACCCAGCGGTAAGTGCCCGGGGCAGTGGGTGTGAAGTCGACCGGGCCGGCGCTGAACGTATTAAGCCCGCCGGTGAGCGAAATGTCGTCGGAAGTGAAGACCGGGTCGGTGCAGGTGGTGTTGTCGTAGAGGCGGAAGGTGACCGTGGCAGCGGGGTCGTTGGGGTTGAAGCCGCCGGTCACCGTGGCCGTGTCAGAGATGGGCGTGCCGACCACCGCCGTAGTCGGCGTCTGCGTGGTGGTGATGGTCGGGGCCGCCTGCGTGATGGTCACTGGCTCGGCCGTGCAGGCCGACACGGCCATGGTGTTATTGGGGTTCGGGTTGTAGGCGGCCACCCAGTAGTAGGTGCCCACCGTCTGGGGCGTGAAGCTGGCCGGGCCGGCGCCGAAGGGGGAAGCCGTCCCGGTGAGCGGGAAGGTGTCGGAGGTGAAGGCCAGGTTCGGGGTGGTGCAGGAAGGGGTCTCGTTGGCGCCAAAGGGCCCGAAGAGCGTGAAGGTGACGTTGGCCGGGGCGGCGTTGGGGTTGAAGCCGCCGCTCACCTGGGCGGTGTCGGTGATCGGTGTGCCGACCGTGGCCGTGTTCTCCCCGCGGATGGTGATGATGGTCGGGGCGGCGGCCGGGGTGATGGTCA
>JBEDUR010000155.1:0-12732 GCA_040414865.1 Acidimicrobiales bacterium | reverse complement strand
GGCCGGTGAACTCGTCAACAATCTTCACCTCGCCCTGGTCGACGAGATAGTCCTTGTCCCGGTGGTAGAGCTCCTTGGCCCGGAGCGCCTGGATCAACTGGTGGACGTAGTTGACCGCGACCGCGTCATAGAGGTTGGACACTCCAATCTGCTCTTCGACTTTCTCGATCCCGCTCTCCAAGGGGACGACGATCTTCTTCTCCTCGTCGACCTCGTAGTCCTCGTCACGGGCAAGGTTCCGGACGATGGCGGCGAACTGGTAGTAGAGCTTGGCCGCCTCGTCGGCCGGGCCCGAGATGATGAGTGGTGTCCGGGCCTCGTCGATCAGGATCGAGTCGACCTCGTCGACGATCGCGTAGACGTGACCCCGCTGGACCATCGCGTCGGCCGAGCGGGCCATATTGTCCCGCAGGTAGTCGAAACCGAACTCGGTGTTGGTCCCGTAGGTGACGTCGCACGCGTAGGCGGCCCGCTTCTCCTCGGGGGTGTCGATGTCCGGGCCGACCCGTCCGACGGTCAGCCCGAGCCAGCGGTGCACCTGGCCCATCCACGCCGCGTCCCGAGTGGCCAGGTAGTCGTTCACGGTGACGACATGGACCCCTCGGCCCTCCAGCGCGTTCAGGTAGACCGGGAGGGTCGAAACCAGCGTCTTGCCCTCGCCGGTCTTCATCTCGGCGATCCAGCCAAAGTGCAGGGCCATGCCGCCCATGAGCTGCACGTCGAAGGGACGCTGCCCGAGGACCCGCCAGGAAGCCTCTCGGACGACAGCAAACGCCTCGACCAGCAGGTCGTCGAGGATCTCCCCCTGCTCGAGCCGCTCCTTGAACTCGACGGTCTTGTGGGCCAGGGCTTCGTCGTCGAGCGCCTCCATCTCCTCTTCGAGCGCGTTGATCGGGGGGACGAGCTCGGCCAGGCGCCGCAGCTTCTTCCCCTCGCCGGCTCGGAGGACCTTGGTGAGGACGCTCATGATCTTGTCGATCCTACCTGGGGGTTCTTGCCGGATACCCGGCGCTGGACGTGGGATGGCGGGGGCCGGATGCGGCTGACCTGGTCTTTGACCCCACACTCGCCTGCAGCAGAGCTGGCGAGCCTGGGACCGGCGGCACTCGGCCCTTCGGTCCCGACTTCGGCTCGCGTCACCCCGTCTCCGTCATCACCCGACCTTCGGGCGACCGGGCAGGACTTACCTCTAAATCGCACCATGCTCAGCAACCACGAGTTGCCTTACGTGGGTCGTTTCGCCTGCGACTGGCCTCGACTTTCAACCACAGACCCGCACCTGGCCCGGCCCAATCCTAGGCCGGGGGCCCTCAGGCCGGGCGACGCGCTCGGGCCCGCTGCAGGAAGGTGGCCGTCCACACCGCGCTCAGGCGGGCGCCGAGACCCAGGGCGATCAGCGGGAGCAGGGCGCGCCGCCGTCCCTCCAGGGTGCGGGCCGCGAAGCGCAGCGCTGAGCGGTGGTGGGCGAGCGTCATCGTGTAGGGGTGGTTCCGCCGAGAAACCCCCTCATGATGGGTGACGACGGCGGCCGGCTCGAACCCCACCTTCCAGCCGATCCGGGAGAGCCGCCAGCACAGGTCCATGTCCTCCGCGAACATGAAGTACTGCTCGTCAAAACCGCCGACCTCCTCGAGCGCGGCCCGGCGGGCGAGGAAGCACGCGCCCGAGACCCAGTCGACGTAGGCCGCCCGGTCTTGGAGGTCCGGGGTCCGGTAGCGGCGGGTGAACGGATTGTCCGGGGCGACGGCTCCCAGGAGCGCGTGGCCGGCGGCCACGAGGGGGGCCGGGAACATTCTCGCCGAGGGGTAGGGCTTGCCCTCGGGCGTGAGAATCCTCGGACCGACGACGGCCCAACTCGGGTGGGTGTCCAGCGCGGCGACCAGAGTCGGCAGCGCCCCGGAGTGGACCACCAGATCGGGATTGCAGACGAGGACGTACTCAGTGCTCTGGGCGGCAGCCAATCCACGGTTGGCCCCGGCCCCGTAGCCGAGGTTGCGGCCCGTCGCGAGCAGGGGAACGGCTTCGAGGCCCTCGGCGGCCAGCGCCGCCCGGGCGGCCGCCGGGTCGCCGTTCTCCACCACCACGGTCGGCCCGACGCCGTCGTCGAGCAGGGAACGCACGCACTCGGCCAGGTAGGTGGGGGCGTCGTAGTCGACAACAATCGCCGCGCAGCGGCTCTGGACCGAACTCACGGGGCCCGCTCATCGATGCAGGCCAGGAGACGGGCGAGGCCGTCCTCCCAACCCGGCAGGGCTGGGTACCCGGCAGCGGCGAAGGCACCGTTGTCCAACACCGAGTAGGCAGGACGCACCGCCAGTCGGGGCGGGTGCAGCTCGGCGGTGGAGATTGCTCGCACCCGCTCCGGGTCGCCACCGGAGAGGGCCACGACCGCGCGAGCCAGCTCGAACCGGCTGGCCTCGCCGGCGTTGGTGACGTGGAAGTAGCCGGGCCGTCGATCGAGCGCCAGCGCGACGAGCGCCTGGGCCAGGTCGACGGTGTAGGTCGGCGACGACCGCTGGTCCTCGATGAATCGCAGCTCGCCCGGTTCGCCGGCCATGCCGAGCACCGTAGTGACGAAGTTTGTCGCGTGCGCACCCGAGAGCCACGAGGTGCGTACCACCGTCGCCTCGGGCGAGCAGGCCAGCTCGCCGGCCAGCTTGGTCGCTCCGTAGACCGACAGCGGGTTGGTCGTGTCGGTCTCCCGATACGGGCGGCCCAAGCGCCCGTCGAAGACGTAGTCGGTGGAGACACACACCAGATGGGCGCCGACGCGCTCGGCGGCTCGGGCCACGCTCGCCGTCCCCACGGCGTTGACCGCCTCGGCCCGGGCGGGCTCGCGCTCGCAGCGATCGACGTCGGTGAGGGCAGCGCAGTGGATAACCGCGTCAGGCCGGACCGAGCTGAAGAACGCCGCCACGGTGCCGGCGTCCTCGACCGGCACTGCGGCGTGCTCCGCCTCCACTACCTCGTTCGAGGTGTTCCCGCGGAGCTTCCCGACGACGTCGCGGCCCAGCTGGCCCGCCGCGCCAGTGACGAGGACCCTCACGAAGACACATTGCTGGGACGGGGCTGGGGAACCCTCACCGGCGTCCGGCGCTCCCGTAGGCCCAGCCGTGCTCGTCCACCGACACCGATCCGAGCAGCGGCTCCCACCAGGACCGGTTGGTCCGGTACCACGCGACCGTGCGCTCCAGGCCCTCGGTCAGGCCGATCTCCGGAGCCCAACCCAGCTCGGTACGGAGCTTGGCCGAATCGAGCAGGTAGCGGGTGTCGTGCCCGGGCCGGTCCCGGACGACTTCCTTCAGTGACGCCGGCTTGCCTGCGACGGCCAGCACCCGGTCGGCGATCTCCTCGATGGACGCCTCGACTCCACTGCCCACCAAGTAGGTCTCACCGACCCGGCCCCGCAGGAGCACTGCCTCGACGGCCCGGCAGTGGTCGAAGACGTGCAGCCATTCCCGCCGGTTGTCGAGGGAGGCGTAGAGCGGCAGCGGGCGGTCGTCGAGGGCCCGGGTCGTGCACAGGGCAACCAGCTTCTCGGGGAACTGATAAGGCCCGTAGTTGTTGGCGCAGTTGGTGATGGTCACTGGGAGCCCGAAGGTCTCGGCGTAGGCCGACACGGCGTGGTCGGCGGCGGCCTTCGACGCGCTGTAAGGGGTCCGGGGCCGATACGGGCTCGATTCGGTGAAGGCGACCGGCTCGTCAAGGGCCATCTCCCCGTACACCTCGCAGGTCGAGATGTGGTGGAAGCGGGCCACACCGCGCTGGCGAGCGGCCTCCAGCAGCACCTGGGTCCCGAGGACATTGGTGCGAAAGAAGAGCCCGGGATCGAGCGCGGCCCGGCTGTTGTGCGACTCGGCCGCGAAATGCACGATCACGTCGATCTGGTGCTCGGCGAGCGCGCTGGCCACGCGACCTGCGTCGCAGACGTCCCCCTCGATGAACGCGATCGCCGGCTCGACATCGGCCAAGTTGGCCCGGTTGCCGGCGTAGGTCAGCGCGTCGTAGACCACCACTCGGTCGTCGGGGTGCTCGCGAACCCAGTAGTGGACGAAGTTCGAACCGATGAACCCCGCCCCTCCGGTCACCAGGAGGCGCATCGCGCGGCAGCCTACCAACGAAGCTCTTCACGGCCTCTTTCTGTCCCCACTTGACGAGGCGGGGGTCTCGCGCGTCACCAACACTGGCACCCCGCAGAGCGAGCGCGGAAGGTCACCGTCCCGAGGGCAGCGTCGAGTCTCTCGGGACGCTGGGCCACGGGCCACCGGGATCGCTGTGGGCAGAGACGGTCAGCGCAGGTGCACGACGTCGCCCACGGCAACGACGCGGCGTTCGCCACCGACATCGAGGATCAACCGCCCCTGCTCGTCCAGGCCGACGGCGGTTCCCACGAGCAGCTCCCCCGGCACCTCCACCCGGACCATGCGCCCCACGGTGACCGTGCACGACTCGAGCTCCTTGATCAGGAAGACCCGCCCCGGCGTCGTATCGAGCTGGGGCCGACGCCGCTCCACCGAGTCGAGCATGGCGTCGAGCAGCAACGCCCGGTCGATGTGGTTGCCGGAGAGCGCTTCGAGACAGGTGGCGTTGAGCTCGGTCGTCTCGGCACCGAGCATGGGCCAGCTGACGTTGATCCCGATCCCGACGACCACCGCCAGCTCGCCGGTCCCTACCCCGCGGGTCTCGGCCAGAACTCCGGCCAGCTTCCGGTCGCCGGCCACAAGGTCGTTGGGCCATTTCGCCTCGACGCCGACGTGGGCGACCGTATTGACCGCATCCCTGGCGGCCAAGGCGACCAAGGCCGAGACCGCGAACAACTCGGTCGCCTGAAGGCCGGGTCGAAACAGGATCGAGGCCAACAAACCGGAGCCCGCCGGGGACTCCCATCGCCGCCCCAGCCGGCCGCGCCCGGCGCTCTGGCGGTCAGCGACGGCGACGGTCCCCTCGGTTGCCCCACGGCCGGCCGCGTCCAGCAGCCACGTGTTGGTGGAATCCAGCTCCTCGAACCAGTGGACATCGACGAACCGGCGCCGGTGGCCGAGCTCGCTCATGGGGTGCTTCGGCCAACCACGGCTGTCCTCCCCCCAGGCCGGGCCCACGTGGCGACCACCCTCGGTGGCGTGCCAGTGTATTCGCCGGGTCGACCAGCTCGTGGCGGCACACTGTGTTCAGCGGTCGACGAGCGGCCAAGAGGAACCATGTGCTGAACAAGGTACTGATCGCCAATCGGGGCGAGATCGCGGTGCGGATCATGCGGACCTGCCGGGAGCTCGGGATCGCCACCGTTGCCGTGTACTCGGAGCTGGATCGCGACTCGATGCATGTCCGCATGGCCGACGAGGCCTACGCGCTCGGAGGTCAGACCGCAACCGAGAGTTACCTCAACGTCGAGGCCATCCTGGGGGCCATCGAGGCCAGCGGCGCTGACGCCGTGCACCCCGGCTACGGGTTCTTCTCCGAGAACGCCGACTTCGCCCGGGCAATCGTCGCCTCGGGTGTGCGGTTCGTGGGCCCGCCGCCCGAGGCCATCGAGACGATGGGGGACAAAATCAGCGCTCGGTTGGCGGCCGAGCGAGCCCAAGTGAGCGGGGTTCCCGGACGCTCCGAGGCGGTGACCGAGCCGGCGGAGATCGTCGCCTTCGGGGAGGAGTTCGGCTGGCCAGTCGCCATCAAGGCCGCCTTCGGCGGCGGCGGGCGGGGCATGAAAGTCGTCCCTTCGTCAGCCGAGGCGGCCGACGCGATGGCCTCGGCCCAGCGGGAGGCCAAGGCCTCCTTCGGGCGCGACGAGATTTACCTCGAGCGCTACCTCGACTGGCCCAGGCACATCGAGATGCAGGTGCTGGCCGACGGGCACGGCAACGTGCTGTGGCTGGGCGAGCGGGACTGCTCGTGCCAGCGACGCCACCAGAAGCTCATCGAGGAGAGCCCGGCCCCCAACTTCCCCGAGGAGACCCGGGTGGCGATGGGCGAGGCGGCGGTCAAGGTCGCCCGGGCCTGCAATTACACCAACGCGGGGACCGTCGAGTTCCTGTACCAGGACGGCCGCTTCTACTTCTTGGAGATGAACACCCGGCTGCAGGTGGAGCACCCCATCACTGAGCTGGTGACCGGCCTCGACCTGGTGGCCTGGCAGCTCAAGATCGCGGACGGCGAGGCCCTCGACTTCACCCAAGACCAGGTCCCTCGGAATGGGCACGCCATCGAGGTGAGGCTGAATGCCGAGAACCCAGCCGGTGGCCGCTTCCTGCCCTCGCCCGGGACGATCATCCGCTTCCGTCAGCCTGCCGGCCCTGGGGTGCGCTTCGACACCGGGTACGAGGGCGGGGACACGGTGAGCCAGCACTACGACAACCTCATGGCCAAGCTCTCAGTTTGGGCGCCAGACCGGGAGGCGGCCCGACGGCGCATGCTTCGGGCTCTCGAGGAAACCCAGATCGAGGGCGTGGCCAGTACCATCCCGGCTGACGTCGTCATCCTGAGCCACCCCGACTTCGCCCAGGCCAGGCACTCGACCCGCTGGGTCGAGGACATCCTGGACCTCTCGGGGGTGGGCGCGACGGTTGACGCAGCCGAGCCCGAGCCCGAGCAGGACGCCAAGGTGTTGCGTGAGGTCACCGCCGAGGTCGACGGTCGGCTCTACCGGGTGAAGCTGTGGGTTCCGGCGAGCGAACCGGCCGCCCCCGGCGGGCTCGCCCGCCCAGTGCCCCGGCGCACTCGCGGCCAAGCTCCCAGCGCGACCGGGACGGGGACGGTGACCGTGCCCATGCAGGGGACGATCGTGCGGGTGCTCGTCGCCGTGGGCGACCCCGTCGAGGTCGGCCAGACCATCTGCGTGCTCGAGGCCATGAAGATGGAGAACGCCATCGCGGCCGACAAGGACGGGACCGTCGCCGAGCTGAGGGTGACAGAGGGCGCGTCCGTCGGCGGCGGCGACGTGGTGGCCGTCATCGAGTAGACCGACTCCCATGACTGCGACGGCTGCCGTAAAGGAGCGGCTGAGGCGCGCCCTCGAGGATCAGCACGGCGAGCTGATCCAGCTCAGCCACGCGATTCACGCCCATCCCGAGCTCTGCTTTGAGGAGCAGTTCGCCGCCGGCCGGCTGACCGAGACCTTGGTCGATCACGGCCTGGAGGTGGAGACCGGCGTCGCCGGCTTGCCGACCGCCTTCGCCGCCCGAGCGGGGGAGGGTCCGCTGGTGGTGGCGCTGTGCGCCGAGTACGACGCCCTGCCTGAGATCGGCCACGCCTGCGGCCACAACATCATCGCCGCGTCGTCGCTTGGGGCCGGCCTGGCACTGGCCGAAATGGCCGACGAGCTCGGCCTGACCGTGCTCGTGCTCGGCACCCCGGCCGAGGAGGGCGGCGGGGGCAAGGTGCTGATGCTCGAGCGTGGCGCGTTCGCCGACGCGCACCTCGCGATGATGGTGCATCCCTGGCCGACCGACTGGCTGACCGCCCAGTGCCTGGCCGTCTCTCACTTCGATGTCCACTTCACCGGCAGGGAGGCCCACGCTTCTGCTGCTCCGTACGCGGGGATCAACGCCGCCGACGCCATGGTGGTCAGCCAGGTGGCCCTATCCCTCCTGCGTCAGCAGTTCTCCCCAGGTGATCAGGCCCACGGGATCGTGACCGATGGGGGAGCTGCCGCCAACGTCATCCCGGCCCGGGTGAGCGGACGATTCATGGTCCGTGCCCCCGCGCTTGTCGGTCTCGAACGACTTGAGCCTCGTGTGCGCCGATGCTTCGAGGCCGGAGCGCTGGCCACCGGGGCCGAGGTGTCCTTCGAGTACCTGGCTCCCGTGTACTCCCACATGGAGTCCGACCTGGAGCTGCTTGCCACCTACCGGGCCAACGCGGAGGCGCTCGGGCGCAGCTTCGCCGCCGACGACGCGGGCGCCGACCTGCCGACCGCGTCGACCGACATGGCCAACGTCTCGCTCGAGGTCCCGACCATCCACCCGCTCATCGGGATCGAGACCAAAGGCGCGGTCAACCACCAGCGCGAGTTCGCCGCGGCGTGCATCACGCCCTCGGCCGACGCGGCACTCTTCGACGGTGCGCTCGCCTTGGCCTGGACGGCCGCTGACGCCTCGAGCACCCCCGCCCTGCGGAACCGGTTGCTGGCCCGCAAGAGGGCCTGAGGCGGGCGGGGGCGCCGAGCGCCGGTCAGACCGGCTCGTAGACCCCGAACTCGCGCCGCAGCACGTCGGAAACCTCACCCAGGGTGGCCATCGCCCGGAGCGCCTCCTTCATCGGGACGAGCAGGTTCTGGGTACCGGCGGCGGCCTCAGCCACCCGGCTCAGCGCGGCGTCAACGGCCTCTTGGTCCCGCTCCGTTCGGACCCGCCTCGTCCGCTCGATCTGGGCCCGCTGCAGTTGGGCGTCAATCGGGAACACCTCGGTTGGCTCGTGGGTCTCGTCCGTGAAGCGGTTCACCCCGACCACCACGGCTTCCCCGTCGTCGACCGCCTTGGCGTTGGTATAGGCCGCCTGCTCGATCTCGTCCTGCATGTAGCGGCCCTCGATCGCGGCGACCGCCCCGCCGACGCCATCGATGCGTTCCAGGTACTCGGTCGCCGCCTGCTCGACCTTGTCGGTCAGGGACTCGACGAAGTACGAACCGGCGAGGGGGTCGACCGTGTCGGCGACTCCGGACTCGTAGCCGATGATCTGCTGGGTCCGCAACGCGATCTTGGCGGCCCGCTCGGTCGGGAGACCGAGGGCCTCATCAAACCCGTTCGTGTGCAGGCTCTGAGTGCCGCCCAGCACCGCGGCGAGCGCTTGGACCGAGACCCGGACGATGTTGTTCTCGGGCTGCTGGGCGGTGAGGGTCGACCCTCCAGTCTGGGAGTGGAACCGCAGCATCTTCGAGCGCGGGTCGACGGCCCCGAACCGCTCGGTCATGATCCTCGCCCACATGCGCCGGGCCGCCCGGTACTTGGCCACCTCTTCGAAGAGGTTGTTGTGGGCGTTCCAGAAGAACGACAGGCGCGGCGCGAACGCGTCGACGTCGAGGCCGGCAGCGATGGCCGCCTCAACGTAGGCGATGCCGTTGGCCAGGGTGAAGGCGAGCTCTTGGACTGCCGTCGACCCGGCCTCACGGATGTGGTAGCCGGAGATCGAGATGGTGTTCCAGTTGGGCAGGTTGGCCGAGCAATACGTGAAGGTGTCGGTGATCAGCCGCATCGAGGGGCGGGGCGGGTAGATGTAGGTCCCGCGCGCCACGTACTCCTTCAAGATGTCGTTCTGGATGGTGCCGCCCAGCTGGTCGCCCGAGACGCCCTCTTCCTCAGCCACCAGTTCGTAGAGGAGGAGCAGGATGGCCGCGGTCGAGTTGATGGTCATCGAGGTGGTGACCTTCTCCAGGGGGAGGCCGGCCAACAGCAGCCGCATGTCGGCCAGGGAGTCGATCGCCACCCCGACCTTGCCGACCTCGCCCTCGGAGCGGGGGTGGTCCGAGTCGTATCCCATCTGGGTGGGCAGATCGAACGCGCAGGAGAGCCCGGTCTGGCCAGCCTGCAGAAGGAACTTGAAGCGCTGGTTGGTCGCCTCGGCCGTCCCGAAACCTGCGTACTGGCGCATGGTCCACAGGCGCCCCCGGTACATGTCGGCGCGAATGCCCCGGGTGAACGGCTCGAGGCCGGGCTCGCCCAG
Organism: Acidimicrobiales bacterium; assembly: GCA_040414865.1. Taxonomy (GTDB): domain Bacteria; phylum Actinomycetota; class Acidimicrobiia; order Acidimicrobiales; family RAAP-2; genus Palsa-461. The sequence goes on along the minus strand of JBEDUR010000155.1, from coordinate 3,078 downwards.
CGCGTCCTTGGGATCGAAGCCCTCGAGATCCTCGGGGCCGTAAACCGGGCGGACCTCGATGCCCGATCCGGTGTGGCGCTCGCCAGGCTGGCGCTCGGGGGTCACGGCGCCAGGTTACGCCAGCGCGCCGGGAGCCTCCTTCGGGTGGGGCATGCAGAGCTCGTCGTACTCGGCGATCACGATCTCGCCGGCGTTGGGTCCGCAGGCCGGGCATTCCGGATCACGCTGGACCTTGAAGACCCGGAAGGTCTCCTCCAGAGCGTCGAAGGCAAGCAGCCGTCCGATCAGCGGGTCGCCCAAGCCGAGCAGGACCTTGATCGCCTCGATGCCCTGGATGCACCCGACGATCCCCGGCAGCACCCCGAAGACGCCGGCTTCGGCGCACGACGGGGCCAGCTCGGCCGGCGGCGGCTCGGGGATCAGGCACCGATAGCAGGGACCGTTGTACGGATCGAACACCGTCACCTGGCCCTCGAATCGGAAGATCGAACCGTGCACGACCGGGATCCGCTTGATCAGGGCCGCATCGTTGACCAGGTACCGGGTCGGGAAGTTGTCGGTGCCGTCGACGATCACGTCATAGCCGTCGATGATGTCGAGGACATTGTCGGCTCCGAGACGAACGTCGTAGGTCGCCACGCTGACGTCGGGGTTGAGCGCAGTCAGGGTCTTCTTGGCCGAATCGACCTTGCGCTCACCAATCCGGTCCATGTTGTGGAGGATCTGCCGCTGCAGGTTCGAGGCGTCGACCACATCCATGTCGATGACCCCGAGGTGGCCCACGCCCGCCGCGGCCAGGTAGAAAGCGGCCGGCGAGCCAAGCCCGCCCGCACCGAGCAAGAGCACCTTGGAGTCGAGCAGCTTGAGCTGCCCGGTCTCGCCGACCTCGGGCATCAGCAGGTGGCGCTGGTAGCGGTTCCGCTGGTCGGCGTTGAGGGTGCGCGGGGTCTCCCAGGGGTGCCCGCCGTCCTTCCAGCGGTTGAACCCGCCGATCAGGGAGGACACGTCGGTGTACCCGAGCTGCTCCATGGTCTGGGCGGCAAAGGCCGACCGGACCCCGCCGGCGCAGTAGACGACGATCGGGGCGTTCTTGTCGGGAAGCTTGCCCTCGACCTGGAATTCCAGGTTGCCCCGCGGCAGGTGGACGGCACCGGTGACGGCGCCCTGGTCGTACTCGTCGGGCTCGCGGACGTCGAGAAAGATCGAGGTGTCGATCCTGCGCTCCGCCTCCTCGGGCTCGATCTCGGTGATCGCGGCCTTGGCGGCGCTCAGAAGATCTCGCGGACTAGGCATCGGACCCCCATGGGAAGAACTTGCTCGGAGTAAAACCCTACCAGGGCACTCATGATTCCCGGCCAGGACCGCCCTGGTCAAAGGGATGGATCGGCCGGTCGACCGAGAGAGAACCGAGAGAGAAGAGAGAAGCCGATGGAGCTCATCGAGGTGATCCGGAGCCGGCGGATGGTCCGGAGCTTCGCCCAAGACCCACTCGACCCGGACCTGGTCGAGGGCCTGGTCTCCCAGGCTCTGCGGGCCCCCTCCGCCGGGAACACCCGGGGCATCGCCTGGCTCGTCCTCGATGGGCCCGACACCGCCCGCTACTGGGAGCACACGACAACGCCCGAGTGGCGCCGAAGCGCGCCGCGCTTTTCCGGTCTGGCTCGGGCCCCGGTCGTGGCGCTCTCGCTGTGCTACCCCCAGGGCTACATCGACCGTTACGGGGAGCCGGACAAGCTCGGCTCGGGCTTGGGTCCCCTCTCCGTCGGGGAGGGCGGTGAAGCGGCGTGGCCGGTCCCCTACTGGTTCGGCGACGCCGCGTTCTCCACCATGCTGCTCCTTCTCGGCGTGGCCGACGCCGGGCTCGGGGCCGCGTTCTTGGGGGCCTTCCGGGGGGAGGCCGAGCTGTTGGCGGCGTGCGGCGTGCCCGAAGGATGGCGGCTGTTCGGCGCCGTGGTCATCGGCCACCCCGACGGACTGGACACCCCCTCACGCTCGCTCGGGCGTCGCCCGGAGACTGGCGCGGGCGCGCTCCACCGGTCCCGGTGGTGAGAAGGGCGTCCTACGAGCGTCCGAAGGCGCCAAAGACGCCCTTCGCGAGCAGCCGCTCCCAGAACTCAACGTCGTAGGCGTGCTCGGGGTCGGAACGGACCTCGGCGTCGATCCACTCGGCGTCCGCGCCAACCAAGATCCGCCACCGGTTCTCCCGCACCCCGTTCAAGATGATGGTGGCCGCTTGCGCCGCGCTCATCGGGGCGTTGTCCCTGAACGCCTCGCCCATCATCTGCACCCCTTTACGGATGTCCTCGTCGGAGACCGAGTCGGTCGGGATCCCCTGCGAGTTGAGTTGCCGGCGGACCCGCTGGAGCTCCTCGGGGACCATCGAGTCGGCGTCGCGGCCGAACACCCTGGCCGAGTTGAGCACGATCGAGGTCCCGATGTGGCCGGGCATCACCACGGAGACCCTCAGGTGCGGGGCGTTAACCCGGAAATCAGCGATGAGCGCCTCGGAGAAGCCGCGCACGGCAAACTTCGCTGCGCTGTACGCGGTGTGCGGGCTCTCTGGCCCGATGGAGGCCCAGACGCCGTTGATGCTCGAGGTGTTGACCAGGTGGCCCTCCTCGGCCGCGAGAAGCATCGGCAGGAAGGTCCGCGTGCAGTTGTAGACGCCACCCCAGTCCACCGAGAAGGTCCGCTCCCAGTCGGCTCGGGGGTTCGCGATCATGCTGCCACCAGCGCCAATGCCGGCGTTGTTGAACAGCAGGTTGATGTGCTCGGTGCCGTGCTCATCGGCTACGGCGTCGCGGAACGCGCCGACCTGGCTCTCGTCGGACACGTCGGCGACAAAGGTGGTGACGCGGGTTCCTGACGGGGCGTCGGCCAGCGCGGAGACCTTGGTCTCGGACAACGGATCGGCGAAGATGTCACAGGTCGCGACATGGCACCCCTCGCTCGCGAGCTGGCGGACCAACTCTCGGCCCATGCCGGTCCCCCCGCCGGTCACGACTGCGATGCGCCCTTCGAACCGCTCCATTGGGGGCCTCCGTTCTCGAACCCTGCCTGCACCCTACGCGAGCGCCC
>JBEDUR010000154.1:0-13355 GCA_040414865.1 Acidimicrobiales bacterium | reverse complement strand
TGGAAGGCGATCGAGGAAGCAGAGCCAGAATTCGCCGAGCGCGTGCGCCGGCTATTCGGCTCTGGTCGCCACAAGACGATCGCCACGCTGCGCGCCAACGGCGCTCCTCGCATCTCAGGTATTGAGTGCGAGTTCGCGGATGGCGATCTTCGATTCGGTTCGATGAGTGGCGCACGCAAGGGGGCGGATCTCAGGAGGGATCCGCGCTTCGCGTTGCACGGTCCGAATTCTCACCCGGAGGAAGGGAAGGAAAGCGAGTGGTCAGGCGAGGCGAAGATCGCGGGGCGAGCGATTCCAACCGGTGCTGTGACGACAGACGAGCAGAACGAGCAACCCGACGGAGAGATGTTCGTGGCGGACATCACCGAGGTGGTCATCACTGGACTGAACGCGAGCGCCACCAAGCTCGTCGTTGAGTCTTGGACGCCTGGTCGCGGCTTACGAAGGGTCGAGCGGGACTAGCCGGCGATTAGGCGGGTCAGCGATGTGCCGACGACAATTGCGCCAAGAATTCGTCGAACGTCAGCAATAAGGGTGGGCGAGCGTGAGGAGGAAGTCCGCGCCTGGGTTGCCCCATGACTTTGTGACGACAAAGTTTGCAGCCTCGAGTTCGGCGCGGATATCTCCCAAGCTGAATTTCGTGCAGATCTCGGTCAACAACTCCTCGCCTTCGGCGAAGGCGACCGACCATCTGAGTGCCGAGAACGTCACGCGCTGTGCTGAGGTCGCTCGAAGACGCATTTCAATTCGCTTCTCTGGTTCGTTCCAATGCGCGACGTGTTTGAAATGGGGCACGTCAAAATCAGCGCCAAGCTCATTGTTCAACACGGTGAGGACGTTGCGGTTGAACTCCGCCGTCACCCCCGAATCGTCGTCATAGGCAGCGAGCAGTTTCGAACGGTCCTTCAGGAGATCGACGCCAATCAAGAGACAATCCTCATGACTCATCTGTGCTTCGAGATCGAAAAAGAAGCGTCGCCGCTGGCGAGGATCGAGGTTCCCGATCGTGCTACCAAGGAACGCGAACAGACGAGGCCCACGAGCGTCTGGGATCTCAGCAAGGTGGCGTGAGAAGTCTCCTACGATGGCGGTGACGTCAAGGTCGTATTCGCGGCTGACTGCCTCAGCAGCCTCGATCAGTGCCGATTCGCTCACGTCGAAGGGCACGAACTGTGACAGCCCCGAGTTGGCCGTCATTGCATCGAGAAGGAGACGGGTCTTCGTCGAGCTCCCCGAGCCAAGCTCTACAAGAACTTCTGCCTCGGCGAGCGAGGCGATCTCGGGAGCATTTTCCGCGAGGATTTCTGTCTCGACCCGAGTCGGATAGTACTCGGCCAGGGTCGTGATCTCCTCGAAGAGCTCGCTGCCTCGCTCATCGTAGAACCACGTGGGCGGAAGGAACTTCTGTGTCGAAGAGAACCCGCGACGGACATCTTGCTCGAGTGCTGATCGGCGATCTTGGGGCGCGAGGAAGACACGCACTTCAAGTGGTTCTCGCATGAGACGGCTCTAGCGGTCGGCAGCGAGACGCACGCCGGAGAATGCCCACGAAGCGCTGGCCGGAAAGAAGTTGCGGTAGGTCCGCCGCACGTGGTCCAACGGTGTGGCGCAACAGCCTCCGCGCAGTACCTGCTGGGCATTCATGAACTTGCCGTTGTACTCGCCAACCGCGCCGCTTCCGGGTCGAAAGCCCGGGTAGGGCAAATACGCGGAGGAGGTCCACTCCCATACGTCACCGTAAAGCCCGCGTGGTCCCGAGCTATCGCCTGCGGGTCGGGGGTGGAGAACCTGTAGGTCGAGAAGTTGACCGGATACCGGACATCCCCTCGCGGCGTGCTCCCATTCGAATTCGGTCGGAAGCCGTGCCCCCGCCCAACGCGCGAAAGCGTCGGCCTCGAAGTAGCTGACGTGACACACCGGTTCTCCGGAATCGATCTTGCGCGGGCCCGCGAGGGTGAAGATTGTCCATTCTCCGTCGATAAGCGACCAGTAGAGGGGACAGGTGAGGTTCATTTGTTGAACGTGCCGCCAGCCGTCCGAGAGCCACAACTCCGGGCGCTGGTAGCCGTCGTCGGCAATGAAGTCCAGCCATTCTCGACAAGTCACCGTGCGGTCGGCAATGGCGAATGGTTCGATGTAGACGCGATGACGCGGGCTCTCATTGTCGAAGGCGAAACCCGAGCCCTGGTGCCCGATCTCGACGAGACCTCCGGGTTGTTCGATGAACTCGATTGGAGCCGGTGCACTCGACGGTGAGGTAGCCGGAGAATCGAAATATGAGGGCCGAAGCGGATTCGTCCAGAGAACATGCTTGATGTCCATCAAGATGAGCTCTTGATGCTGTTGCTCATGATGAATACCGAGCTCGACGAGCGACGCCGTGGTCTGCTCCAATCCGGTCTGAATGAGCCGATCCATCGCTTCATCGACATAGCGGCGATACGTCGTGATCTCCGAGACGCTGGGACGAGAGAGGAGGCCGCGTTCGGGACGAGCGTGTCTCGGGCCGACCGTCTCGTAATACGAATTGAAGAGATAGCCGAATGAGGGGTGAAACGGCTCATAGCTGGGAAGCTTTGGACACAGAAAGGTTTCGAAGAACCAGGTCGTGTGGGCCCGATGCCACTTGGTCGGGCTGACGTCGGCCATCGATTGGATGGTCTGGTCTTCGGGAGAGAGTGGCCGGGCTAGCCTCTCGGTGAGGTCGCGTACTGCTTGGTAGCGCCGCGCAAGAGAAACGAGCTCGGCGTCCGGGATGGAGTCGATCTTCGTCATCAGCGGTATCCGATCACGGAAGCAATCCAGTCAGCGTTGCGGACCGGGCCCGACCACGGGACGATCGCGGAGGGTCGCCGTGGCGTGCGGCAACGATCCTGTTGGACGAGTGGCATCTGGTCTCCCTCAGCTTGATGTGCAAGGTGCCTTCCAGGAGCCTAACGACGCGCTGAGACGACGTTGTCGATAGAAATGTTCCCGGCGACAACCTGCTCTTTAGGGGCCATACGGCCCAACGAACATCCTGGATGGCCTCCATCCGAGCACCCTTAGGCCGAAATTCGCGGGTGGTCGAGAAGCCCCGAGAAGGATCGCACGGGTGCTAGTCACCAAAGTGCTGGTCAAGTCCTATTTCTGTCCATTCGTGTTGGCTGACCAGGCTGGACGCGAAACACTCGATGACGTGCGCATTGGTATCGCTCATCATCTCGGCTGGGCAGTGGCCGTGACTGCTTCGGCCGACTACCAGGTCGTCGATCGCCGCCGAATCGAGTTGATCGAAGCGGGCGTGGCGAAGGCACCGATCCATCACGAGGGGAAAACGCTCGACGATGACGACGCAGCCGCATTGGTGGCGGAGGTTCGCGCTTCGGCGCTCCGAGCGGCGTCCAGTTCACTGAATGAGCTCGCCGCCTCACTGCCCGAACCCGTGGTGTCGATGTCGCTCCGAGCTTGGCCGCCGGACTTCCCGCGTGACATTGTTACTCAACGACGCCCGCCGCACGAAGCCCGTGCCGACTCAGTCATGTATCGGCAAGTGCTCGCCGAACTCGCGCGTGGACGAGGCTGGGATGTCGACCTCTACGACGGCAGGGACGTCGAGGCGGAGGCAGCCAGGATCCTCGGCGATCGAGCCGACGACGTGATCCATGGTCCGCGGGCAATTCTTGGGCCGCCGTGGGCCAAGGACCATCGCATGGCGCTCGCTGCGACGATTGTCGCCAGCGTTAGCCTTCCCTGAAACGGTTAGCAGAGCTTCGCGCCTGCTGTACCGGTGCGTTTGACGCCCGGGTGAATTTCCTTCCTCGTTGTTACTCGTTGGCTGTCCAGGCCCGACGGCGCAGTTCGTAGAGAACGATCGCAGCGGCGGCCCCGACGTTGAGCGAGCCGACTCTCCCAAGCTGGGGGATGTAGGCGACGGCGTCAACGACCGACAGGGTCTCCCGTTTGATGCCGTGATCCTCATTTCCGAGGACGATGCAGACATCGCCGACCACCACAAGCTCATGGAGGGGCACCGCTTGGTCAGTGAGTTCCAAGGCCACAACGAGGTAACCGGCACTGTGTGCCGCGGAAACAGCATTAGGTCCGGAGCCGAGGTCGCTGACCTGGAGATAACGCTCGGTCCCCATGGAGAGACGTCGGGCCTGCGGGTGAGCCACTCCAGTCGTGCCCTCGGCGAGAAACAGCGTGTCGACTCGGAGGGCCGCGGCAGTACGCACGATGCCTCCGACGTTGAAGGGGCTTTGCACCCCCTCAAGAAGGAGAGCAAGTCGACCCGTTGTCCGGCGATTCCAGGCTCGATGCAGCCGTTTGAGATCGGTACTACCGAGCTGTCGCACGGGGCCGGACCTCCAGCACTCGATACGTCTTCTCGGAGAGGACTCTCCGGGTCGGATATCCCTCAGCTTCGAGCCATCGGGCCAAAGAGTCCGATCCGAGATACTTCTGCACGACCAGACGTGCGCGCCCCACGGTGTCCAATCGGTCGAGCCAGTGAGTCAGTAGTTCGTGAAGAGCTTGCTTTCCGATGCGGACGGGAGGGTTGGACCAGATACCTGCAAATCGTTGACCTCTTGGCACCTCTGTCGGGATCGCAGCCACGATGTTGGTAAGTCCAAGTGCAGCGGCGTTGTGACGAGTCAGTTCAATGGCTCTCTTGTTGACATCGACTGCCCAGACGACCGCGGCGGGATGGCAGCTAGCGAGAGCCATGGCCACAGGCCCGTATCCACAACCCAGGTCCAACAAATCTCCGGGCGACACTTCGCCCAGGTGGCGAAGGAGTACTGAGGTGCCGGGATCCACCTGGCGAGCAGAAAAGACGCCCGAATCCGTCAGGAGGTCAACGACTCCATCGGGCAGCGCAAGGCGCACAGTTCTCGGGTGTGATCGCACATTTGGCTGGTTGTCGAAGTACTGCCCCTGGCCCATTAAAGCTAGGTTACGACCGCGCCTGGAGTGGGAGGGCGCCCGGTAGATGCCGGGCAGCGACCGGGTTGGGTTGCCGCCAGCGGCGAACCCGTTCGAGATCGTTGCGGCCGGCAACCGGGGCACCTTGCTCTCGGCCGCCGGCGGTGGCTCTGCGCAGACCATCCGGGGTGTTGTATCGGTGCACAACAACCTCGAGATCGTCTATCGTCGTTGACCTCGACCCGGCACTTTCGTGGTCAACGGCCGGGTCGGCGTGCTGCAGAGCACCGAAGAGCAGACCTCGATCTGAATCGATGGACTACCACCGCTGATTGGGAGGTTCGAGGCGCGCGAGAAGCTGCCCGCGGGTCTCCTCGAGGAGCTTGGTAAGACGCTCGGAGATGACTACCTCGGGGGGCACCGGATTCCTAAGTTCATGAGCAGCCTCGGGGAGGCCCTCCAGATCTCGGTTCAGCCGGCGGCGAGCCTGTTCGATGGAGTCCGGGAGACCTACCCGCCGTCCGGACTGGAGCACCGGGAGGAGGAGCGGCTCCGCATGGACTGGGCCGGATTCGTCTCGGACGGCGAGGACGTCCGACTCGATCGGAAACTGCCGCCAGACCTGCTTCGGTCCGGGCAAAGAGCTCTTGTCGGTTGAGAGCTTCATCACCGGGCGCCCGGCATACTCGACCAGTTTGTAGGCACTGTCGAGGTACGGGGCATCGTCTGACACGCCCATTCGGGTCCCCACCCCGGCGGCGTCGACCGGAGCTCTGGCGTTTCGGATCCTTTCCAGGTCGTACTCGTCGAGACTGCCGCTCACGAAGATCCGAACCCAGGGAAGACCGGCGGCGTCGAGACGCTCGCGAGTGGTACGAGCCAGGGCCACCAGGTCGCCGCTATCGAGCCGGACGCCGACGCCCTTGGTGAGCCCAAGTCTCCGGATCACCTCGATGGCCGACTCCAGCCCATGCAGCGGGTCGTAGGTGTCCACGAGAAAGATCAAGCGCTCCGGCAAGTCCTCGGCAAAGGCCAGGAAAGCGGCGTCTTCGGTCGGGAACGCTTCGATGTAGGAGTGGGCCATCGTGCCAGCCGGTGTAAGCGCGAACCTTCTGGCGGCTTCGACGTTGCTCGTTCCTGAGAACCCGGCAATGGAGGACAGGCGAGCCACCGCCATCCCGGCCTCGGTGCCGTGCGTCCGTCGCAGGGAGAAGTCGACGAGATCGATCCCGCCAGCAGCCAATCGGCATCGCGTCGCCTTGGTCGCGATAGCGGTCTGGTAGGTGATCTGGTTCAACAGATACGTCTCGACCAACTGAGCCTCAACGATCGGTGCTGTCACCTCCAGGAGGGGCTCCTCCGCGAACACGAGACGACCTTCGGGCATGGCGTGGACATCGCCGGTGAACCGCAAGTCCCTGAACTTCTCGATGGTGACCTCGGGGAAACCCACGGTCTGGAGCCAATCGAGATCGGCTTCCGAGAAGCTGAACTGCTCGAGGTAGTCGAGACAACTCTCGAGTCCGGCCGCCACGAGAAACCCCCGATTGGGTGGAAGGCGCCGGACGAACAGGCTGAACGTTGCCGGCGCGACCATCTCGCGGCGCATATAGCTCGCCGCCATGTTGAGTTCGTAGAGGTCGGTGATGAGGGCACCGCTCATTGTGTGGTGTTAGATCTGAGCGGTCTCCAAGACCATCGAATGGCAACGTGCCGGAGGGGCGCCCAAGGGGAATCGAGCACTGGCATCGAAGCTCCGACGATAGCTCTCTGGCGTCCTTCGTCGAGGTGGCCTGACGGACTCGAGTTCGCGGTTTCGGAGGGTCGCGTGCCCGAGATCCGACGTCAGGCTTTCGGGTTGTTGGCTGGCCCGGCCAACGGTCGGTTGCTTCGCCGCGCCGGTTCGCGACCCACTCGGTGGCGACCCCTCAGGCTCAGGGCGCCTCGTGGCTCGAACGACCCGTTGCCTGGCCCGGAGTCGCCAGGAGGGTGCCAGTGCGCTGGTCCGTCTTCGCCCGCCGGCTTGCCCGCGGGGGCGACGGACCCGACCCGCCGGGCGACCGGCCGATCTCCGTTCCGGAGTGAGCACTCACTCAGGTAAGGTGTCGCCCCAATGTCGCGATCTGGTGACTCCCTTGGAACGGTCGTCCTGAGCGAGGGCGACTGCCGGCGAGCTGCGGCACTGCCCAGGGACCAACGACGGGCCGCTGTCGCCGCCGCGACCCTCCAGCTCCTCCTCGCGCACGGTGGAAATGTGACCACGAGGCAGATTGCCGAAGCGGCCGGGATCGCCGAAGGGACCATCTTTCGGGTGTTCCCGGACAAGGAGGCCGTCGTACAGGCTGCGGTCGACCTCGCCTTCGATCCGGCTCCCATCGAAGAGGCGCTGGGTGAACTGGATCGACGGCTTTCGCTTCGTTCTCAGCTCACGACAGCTGTTCAGATCATCCAACGTCGCACGGCTGACATCGGCCGTTTGGTCACCGCGGTGGGCGCGCCAACGGTTTTTTCCGGCCGTCAACGCCCGCTCCCTGAGCTAAAGGCGCTCGTTGCCCTCTTTGCCCGTTGCCCGGATGCCGTTCGGTACAAGCCTCGCGAAGCCTCTCGCCTTCTCTGCGCCCTCACGCTCGCCATGACTCACCCGGGGCTGATGGGGGACCGCCCGTTGACCGCAAAGGAGATCGTCTCGATGTTTCTGGAAGGAGCAGGGACCCACACCCTTTCGGGTCCGCCCGTCTCCGTTCATGGGAGAGCTTGGTGAAGCTGATCCGACTGCTGCGTCTGTACTTGAGGCCGTACCGGCGCCTCCTCACCCTGCTCGTATGCCTCCAGGGCGTACAAGCCATGCTCAACCTCTATCTTCCCAATCTGAACGCCAGGGTCATCGACGAGGGGGTGCTCAAGGGCAACACGCACCTCATCTGGAGCCTTGGTGGCCAGATGCTTGCCGTCGCCCTGGTCCAGGCCGTTTTCGCGATTGCGGCGGTCTTCCTCGGGGCGCGGATTGCCATGAGTTTCGGCCGCGACATCCGCAACGCCCTCTTCGCGCGTTCCATCCGGTTCTCCGCTCGCGAGGTCAACCAGCTCACGGCCCCGTCACTGATCACCCGCCTCACCAACGACGTGCAGCAGGTCCAGTTGCTCGTCGTCATGTCCTGCACCATGGTTTTGGCGGCGCCGGTCACCGTGGTTGGCGGGTTGATCCTGGCGCTCCACCAAAACGCGCGCATGTCCTGGCTGCTCGTCGCGAGCGCGCCCATTCTGGGCATCTGCCTCGGCATTCTGATCAGTCGCCTGATACCGCAGTTCCGCATCATGCAGGAGCGGCTTGACAACGTGAATCAGGTCCTGCGGGAGCAGATCTCTGGCATCCGGGTTGTGCGCGCCTTCGTACGCGAGCCCCACGAGACGAGACGATTCGCGAAGGTCAACGATGACCTGACGCATACGTCTCTCGTGGCTGGGCGTTTGATGGCCGGGATGTTCCCTCTCGTGATGTTGGTGGTCAACGTCTCGAACACGGCCGTCGTTTGGTTCGGCGCCAACCTGATAGCCGACCGGGCCATGACCATCGGCTCCCTGATCGCCTTCTTAACCTATTTCACCCTGATTTTGATGGCCATCATGATGGCGACGTTCGTCGTCGTCATGGCGCCCCGAGCGGTCGTCAGTTCCGAGAGGATCACCGAGGTCCTGCACACCGAGACCTCGGTGTCGCCACCGAAGGAGCCGGTCCGGGCGTTTCGGACGCCTGGCACCCTGGAACTGCGAGACGTGGCCTTCGGTTACCCCGGGGCCGACGCCTTGGTCCTGGAGGGCATTTCCTTTGCCTGTGGGCCAGGCCAGACCACGGCGATCGTGGGGAGTACCGGAGCGGGCAAGACCAGCCTCGTCAACCTGGTCGCCCGCCTGTTCGACGTCACCTCAGGTGCCGTACTCCTGGGTGGGGTCGACGTGCGCGAGCTGGATCCTGACCTGCTTTGGCACCGGATCGGCTTGGTGCCGCAGCGTCCCCACCTGTTCTCCGGAACGGTCGCGAGCAACCTGCGTTATGGACGGCCCGATGCGGGGGACACCGATCTGTGGGACTCACTCGAAATCTCCCAAGCGGCCGACTTCGTGCTGGCGATGGGTGGATTGGATGCTCGCATCACCCAAGGAGGCACCAACGTTTCAGGTGGCCAGCGACAGCGATTGTCCATCGCACGCGCTCTTGTTCGCCGACCGGATGTCTATATCTTCGATGACTCGTTCTCGGCTCTCGACCTGGCCACTGACGCCCGTCTGCGAGCAGCAATGCGGCCGATTACCGCCGAATCCTCGGTGCTCGTCGTCGCGCAGCGAATTTCGACGATCATCGCCGCGGACCAGATCCTGGTGCTCGAAGGCGGCCACCAAGTGGGACTCGGCTCACACGAGGCGTTGCGCCAGAGCTCCCCGACGTACGCCGAGATCGTCGCCTCCCAGATGGCCCAGCCCGACGCCGCATGAGCACCGAGACCCGCCCAGAAACCAAAGAATCCACTTCCGCGCCGCCCCCCGCCAGCGGCCCGATGGGTCGCGGGGGACCGGGCTCCTTTGGAATGCCCCTGGAGCGTTCAAAGGACTTCGGTGGGACGTTGCGGAGGCTGACGATCCGGCTGCTCCCGCAGTGGTACAGGTTCGTAGCAGTGGTGGTGCTCTCGATCACCTCCGTCACGCTCACGGTGCTCGGTCCCAAATTGCTCGGAGACGGCACGAACGTGATCGTCAAAGGCCTCTTTCACGGCGGCCCCGGAGCAATCGACTTCTCCAAGCTGCACCAGATCCTGTTCTTAGTCGTGCTGCTCTACCTCGGCGCGGGTACAGCCCAGTACATCCAGGCGTTCACCTTGGCCGGTGTCGTCCAACGCACGATGCAGCGGCTCCGTTCCGACGTGGAGGACAAGCTCAATCGAGTTCCGCTCCAATATGTGGACAGATCGGGGCGTGGCGAGATCCTGAGCCGGGTCACCAACGACATCGACAACCTGGCTCAGAGCCTTCAACAGACGATGAGCCAGATGCTCACCAACGTATTCATGCTGGTGGGAACCGTCGTCATGATGTTCGTGATCTCGCCGGTTCTCGCGGTCGTTGCCATTGTCACTATCCCGGTATCGACGTTCATCATCCGCTTCATCGCCGCCCGGGCACGGGTCCGGTTCACGGCTCAGTGGGACAACACCGGGCTGCTGAACGGCCTTGTCGAGGAGACCCTCACGGGCCATGCGATTGTGAAGACGTTCGGCCGGGAGCGAGAGGTCGAGGCCGAGTTTCAGCGGACGAACAACGACCTCTTCGAAGCGAGCTACAGCGCACAGTCGATCTCGAGCAGCATCCAGCCATCGATGATCCTGGTGGGGAACCTGAACTTCGTGGCCATCGCAGTCATCGGAGGACTGAAGGTCGCGTCGCACAGCTTGAGCATCGGTGGAGTACAGGCCTTCATTCAGTACTCCCGTCAGTTCGCTCAGCCCTTGTCCTTCTTGGCTTCCATGGCCAATCTCTTCCAGTCCGGGCTGGCTTCGGCAGAGCGGGTCTTCGAGTTCCTCGACGCCGAGGAGTTCGTTCCGGATGCGGTGGGTGCAGTTGGCCCTGATCGCGCGAAAGGACGAGTCGTCTTCGACCATGTCTCTTTCTCCTATGACCCTGACCGGCCGCTTATCACCGACCTTTCCTTGGTAGCCGAACCGGGTCAGACCGTGGCGATTGTCGGTCCCACCGGGGCCGGAAAGACGACGCTGGTCAACTTGATCATGCGGTTCTACGACGTCGACTCCGGCGCGATCACCTTGGACGGTCAGGACATCTCCAAGATGCCGCGATCGGTGCTCCGTTCCAACATCGGAATGGTGCTGCAGGACACGTGGCTCTTCGCCGGATCCATCCGTGACAACATCGCGTACGGGAACCTCGACGCCAGCGAAGAGCAGATACTGGCCGCGGCTCAGGCCGCATACGTTGATCGATTCGTCCACGGGCTGTCGCACGGATATGACACGGTCGTCGACGACGAGGGCACCGCCGTGAGCGCAGGCGAGAAGCAGCTCTTGACCATTGCTCGAGCCTTCGTCGCGAACCCCTGCATCCTGATCCTGGACGAGGCCACAAGCTCGGTAGACACCCGCACCGAGGTGCTCATCCAGAACGCCATGGAGGCGCTTCGGGCCGAACGTACGAGCTTCGTGATCGCCCACCGGCTGTCTACCGTCCGCAACGCGGATGTGATTCTCGTGATGGAGGACGGTCAGATCGTCGAGGTGGGTCATCACACCGACCTGCTCCGCCGTGACGGCGCCTACGCCCGCCTCTACAACGCCCAGTTCACCGGAGCGGCCGTCGAGGTCACCTGAACGGCGGGAGTGCCGTTTCACGGGCGTCGCGCCGGTTCAGGCGATGGATTGGATGGGCGGCTCCGCAACCTGGTGGGGGATCAGAACTCGGGAGCTCCGCTTCCAACTCCGGTCTCGGAACGGTGCCAGCCGGGCATGTGCGAGCCAGTCGGGGCCTTCCCCCGCGACGTAAGCCGCGCTAGCTGTTCATGGAACACTTTCCGGATGGCCGCGGGCGACGACTCTCGATGACGTCCAGAGGAGGGTGATGATCGGCAGGTCGCATCGAACGGGCCGGACACTTCTCGGCAGTCGGGCGTTCGCCGTCGCCGCGGTCGTCTTGTGCGGGTGCCTGGTGGTGAGCACGGGCACGGCCGGCGGCGTTGCGAGCAGAGGAAAAACGACGCCGGATCGAGTCTCTGGCGGACCAACAGGCAGCTACATCGTGCCGCCGACCATTCACAAGATCAAGCATGTGATCATCATCGAGCAGGAGAACCGGTCGTTCGACAGCTACTTCGGCACTTATCACGGGGCAGACGGCATCCCCATGAAGGACGAGAAGCCGACCGCGTGTATCCGGAACCCGGCGACCAACGGCTGCACGAGGCCCTACCACGACGTGGCGGACATCAACGGAGGTGGGCCGCACAACGAGGCGGCGGCGTTGGCCGACGTCAATAGCGGAAAGATGGACGGGTTCATCGTTCAGCGCGATATAGGGAAGAACAGCGCCAAGAACTGTCGAAGTCAGTTGGATCCCGCGTGCTCCCACAGTGCTTCGACGGCTCCTGACGTGATGGGGTATCACACCGCGGGTGAGATCCCGAACTACTGGGCCTATGCGAAGGATTTCGTCCTGAACGACCATATGTTCGAACCCGTCCGGTCGTGGTCCTTGCCCGATCACTTCTATCTGGTCTCAGGCTGGTCGGCGAAGTGCCTGACCGCGAATCCCGCGAGCTGCGCGACCTCGATTGAGCAACCAGCCGGCCGGAACTCGGTGCTCCGGATGGAGTTGGCGGTGAGACAAGCCCTCAGCACTGGAACGGCTGACATCGTTGCGGCTTGGACCGACATCACCTGGCTGCTCCACATGGACGATGTGAGCTGGGCCTATTACGTGCAGACGGGAGTACAGCCGGACTGCCAAAACGACGGAGCCGAGACGTGCGCCCCCGTTGCCCAGAGTGTGACCACTCCGGGGATCTGGAACCCGTTGCCGATCTTCGAGGACGTCCAGAAGGACGGACAGCTGACGAACATCCTTCCCCTGAACTCCTACTTCACTGCCGCCCAGAGCGGGACCCTACCGGCTGTCTCCTGGATCACACCCTCACAAGCCGACAGCGAGCATCCGCCGGCAAGCGTTCATCAGGGCCAGGCCTACGTCACCGCGATCGTCAATGCCGCGATGAAGAGCCCGGATTGGGACTCCACCGCGATCTTCCTGCAGTGGGACGACTGGGGGGGCTTTTACGACCATGTGGTGCCACCGAAGGTCGATGACAATGGGTACGGTCTGCGCGTTCCGGCTCTCGTGATCTCTCCGTATGCCAGAAAGGGATACATCGACCACCAAGTGCTCTCGAGCGACGCCTACCTCAAGTTCATCGAGGACGACTTTCTCGCCGGCGCGAGACTCAACCCTAAGACCGATGGCCGATGGGACCCACGTCCGACCGTCCGTGAGGACGCGAAAATCCTCGGCAACATGATGGAGGACTTCGATTTCAATCAGACGCCGCGCTCCCCGGTCCTCCTCCCGACCAACCCGCCTACCGACTCACCCTCCATCCCCGGATACTTCCGGGGCAAGGGTCCCTGCTACGGCTGCACCACGACGCCCCCGAGCGTGCAAAAGACACCCGCCTCATCTTCCGCCGGCTAGCACGGCTGCTGCCGGCGTCCCGCTGCTTGCGCCGATCGCCGAGGGCCCTTGGATGTCCCTCCAGCTCACGGCGGGGAGGACCTGCCGCTATCGAGCAACTCCCGCACGTGCCGCGCGATCTCGAGGTCTTCGCGTGCCTCGACCACGACGACCGGTACGCGGGTCTCGGCGCTCGAGACGACGGCATCCGAGGAGACCGTCGA
>JBEDUR010000153.1:0-17950 GCA_040414865.1 Acidimicrobiales bacterium | reverse complement strand
TCCGCTTGGCCTTGGGACTCGACGAATAGAGCGGGATCCGGCAGGCAGCCGAGCGGTTCCGCTGGGAGTAGACCAGGTTCACCGGCGCTTCGTAACCGGGCACCAGACGCTTGTAGGAGTTCGTCGTTGGGGCGGCGAACCCGAGCACCGCCGGGGTGTGCGCGAGCAGCCCGCCGACGTACCAGCGCCCGATGTCGGAGAGCCCGCCATAGCCGTCACCGAAGAAGAGTGGCTCGCCGTCCTTCCACAGCGACTGGTGGCAGTGCATCCCCGACCCGTTCTCCTGGAACAGCGGCTTTGGCATGAACGTCGCGGTGTATCCGGCCGCATAGGCCACGCTCTTCACCACGTACTTGTAGAGGGCGAGCTTGTCGGCCATGGTCGCCAGCGTGTCGAAGCGCATGTCCATCTCGGCCTGCCCGGCCGTTGCGACCTCGTGGTGCTGGACCTCCATCTCGACGCCGAGCCGCTCCAGCTCGAGGATCATCTCGGTGCGCAGGTCCTGGAACTTGTCGTTCGGCGGGATCGGGAAGTACCCCTCCTGCGGGCGCAGCTTGTAGCCGAGGTTGGGGAACTCGCTCTTGGTGGTGTTCCAGTGACCTTCGATTGAATCGACTCGGTAGCCGCCGTAGTTCACCCCCTGGCCGTACTCGATGTGGTCGAAGATGAAGTACTCGGGCTCGGGGCCGAAGTAGGCCGTGTCGGCAATGCCCGTCGACCGCAGATAGGCCTCGGCCTTCCGGGCGACATTGCGGGGATCCCGGGTGTAGGCCTCCAGCGTCACCGGATCGTGCACGAAACAGTGGATGTTGAGCGTTCTGTGCTGCCGGAACGGGTCGATGTAGGCCATGTTCGGGTCCGGCAGCAGGATCATGTCGGACTCCTGGATCTCCTGGAATCCCCGGATCGAGGAGCCGTCGAAACCGAACCCCTCGCTGAAGCGGTCCTCGGTCAGCTCGTGGGTTGGCACGGTGAAGTGCTGAGTCATGCCGGGCAGGTCCGCGAACCTCAGGTCGACGACCTCGATGTCCTCGTCCCTCGCGAGCCTCACCACCTCGGCCGGCGTGCGCTTGATCACCATTCCTCCTGACATCCTCAACCGGACACCACCGGCCCGAACCGGCGCGCGCCGCGTCCGGGTGGCCATGCGCCGTCCTGGCGCCGAGTCTGGCGACCGACCGTTTCACCGCTGTTGCCCGAGTGTGAACGGGGCATGAAATCGCAGCCCTGGCTCCAGAACCTGGACCCCAAGGACGCTAGCCGGGCGCTGGGCAGCCCGGCGAGCTGGAAGAATGAGGAGATGCAGGATCGCCGGGACTATGTGCTGCGCACGGTCGAAGAGCGCGGGATCCGTTTCGTCCAACTGTGGTTCACCGACGTGCTCGGCACCCCCAAGACCTTCAACATCACCCCGGCCGAGCTCGAGAACGCGCTCGACGAGGGGATGACCTTCGATGGGTCGGCGATCGACGGGTTCAGTCGGGTCCAGGAGTCCGACGTGCTGGCCCGCCCCGACGCCAACACGTTCCAGCTCATCCCCTGGCACGGACACGATGAGCCGGTGGCCAGCGTGTTCTGCGACATCTTCAACCTCGACCAGACACCCTTCGAGGGGTGCCCGAGGCATGTGCTCCGCCGGACGCTCGAGCGCGCCCGCAATGCGGGCTACACGTTCTTTGCCGCCCCCGAAGTGGAGTACTTCTGCTTCGCCGACCTCGACGTCGACCCCTCCCGCCCACCGCGCCCGATCGACTCGAGCTCCTACTTCGACCTGACCGGCGCTGACCGCTCGAGCGACCTGCGGCGTCGGACCGTGCTCACCCTGGAGGAGATGGGCATTCCGGTCGAGCACGCCCAGCACGAGGACGCGCCAGGCCAACACGAGATCGACCTGCGCTACACCGACGCCCTGACCATGGCCGACACCGTGATGACGGTGCGCCTCGTCATCAAGGAGATGGCCCGGGCCGAGGGGATCCACGCGAGCTTCATGCCCAAGCCACTCGCCGGCGTACAGGGGTCGGGCATGCACACCCATGTCTCGTTGTGGGAGGGGGAGCGCAACGCGTTCTTCGACGGAACCGACGCCTACGGACTCTCGGCCGTGGCCAAGCACTTCATGGCCGGCCTCCTCCGCCACGCTCGGGAGATCACGGGGATCACCAACCAGTGGGTCAACTCCTACAAGCGCCTCGTCCTTGGCTACGAAGCGCCCAGCCATGTCAGCTGGGCCCGCAACAACCGCAGCGCGTTGGTGCGGGTGCCGGTGGTCAAGGCGGGCAAGACCGAGTCCACCCGGGTCGAGTACCGGGCCCCGGACTCTGCGTGCAACCCGTACCTCGCCTTTGCGGTGATCCTGGCCGCCGGGCTGCGGGGGATCGAGGAGCGCTACGAGCTCCCCCCAGAGGCCGACGCCAACCTCTACGACCTCTCCCCCGAGGAGCTGGCAGCCAAAGGCGTCGGGTCGCTGCCGGTGAGCCTGAACGATGCGGTCGACGAGATGGAGCAGTCCAAGCTGCTGCTCGAGACTCTGGGTGACCACGTCTTCGAGTGGTTCCTGCGCAACAAGCGGGCCGAATGGGCCGACTACCGGTCCGAGGTCACCCCCTTCGAACTGAACCGCTACCTTCCGGTCCTCTGAGGTGACCTCCCCGCACATCTCCCGCCGGCTGGTCACCGTCTCCCGGGCCAGCCCGCCGCTCTTGTGCTTCCCCGACCCCCTCTCGGCCGAGTGGGCCCGTCCGCTCACCGACGCCGGCTACAACCTGACCTGCGTCTCCGGGGTACCGGCGGCGGCCGCGATCGAGCGCGCTGTCGATGATCCCTGGCTCGGCGCGGTGATCTGTGCGACCGATGACCTGACCACAGCCCTCGCCCTCTGCCGACATTTGCGCCGCCGGGAGGAGCCGGTGCAGCCGCTCCTGCTCATCGTCGGCCGGCACGAGATCGACGAGCTCAAGCTGCGGAACGATCTCTTCGACGACTTCTGCGTGGCCCCGCTCCACCCCGGAGAGCTCGCCGCCCGGATCGAGCATCTGCTTTGGCGGACCGGCCAGCCCGGGGACGAGGAGGTGATCGAGCACGGCCCGCTCCTGCTCAACCTGGAGACCTACCAGGCCAGCATCGCCGGGCGCGCCCTCGACCTCACCTACATGGAGTACCAGCTCTTGCGGTTCCTGGCTACGCACCCAAGCAAGGTCTTCACCCGGGACACCCTGCTCAACCGGGTGTGGGGCTACGAGTACTACGGGGGAGCCCGCACGGTTGACGTCCACATCCGGCGGCTCCGGGCCAAGCTCGGCGAGGAGCACGCGCATCTCATCGAGACGGTGCGCTCGGTCGGCTACCGGCTCGGCCAAGGCACGGGAGCGGTGGCCGGGCACCGAGCCGGCGCCTGGGACGGTGGCTCAGGGGCCCTGCCCCTGGACGACACCGCCCGGAGCGCGGGCTAGCCCCGAGCCACCGGCTCGACGTAGGCCCAAACCGCCACCTCGGCCCGGGCCCCGAGCGGGAGCGCGGCCACGGCGACGACGGTCCGAGCCGGGCGGTGCCCGCCGAACGTCGCCGTCCAGATCTCGTTGGCCACGCGGTAGTCACCGATGTCGACCAGGTAGAGGGTGGCCGTGACCACATCGGTCAGGCTCGCCCCGGCCTCGGCGAGCACGGCGGCCACGTTGGCCAGCGCCTGAGTGAGCTCGGTCTCCGTCCCGCCCTCGACCAGGCGAGGACCACCCTCTCCGGGGGCCACGCCAACCTGGCCCGACGTGACCACCCATCCGCCCGCCTTCACCGAGGGCGAGTAGGGACCAACGGGCAGGCTCACCGTCCGGTGCGCCCCGTCGGCCAGCGCGGCGGGAGCCCCTCGGCCAGCCATGCGGCCGCGGCAGTGGCGGCGAAGACGGCGTCGGACCCATTGACCGGTACCAGGTCGGAGGGATGGACGTGGACCTCGACGGCGGGCATGTCCCGGGCGGGAAGGATGCCGAAGGATCGCACCGTCAAATCCTGCACCTCCCCGGCCTCGTCAACCGCCACCCCTTCGCTGCGGACCCACCCGAGCGCCTGATGGACGGCACCGATGCAGTAGGAGCGGAGCACGGTCTCGTCCAGGACCTCGCCCGCCCACACGTCGACCGAGACTTCTCCGCCGGGGGCGATGGCGACCCGAGCCCGGCCGCCGCCGAGGCCGAGGACGTCGACCCCGTCGGCGGCGCCGGTGCCGGCGAGAACGGCCCGAAGCGCGGCGCTGAGCACGGCCCCTTCAGCGAAGCCGGCGGCGCGCAACTCCGTTGAGACCGGCGGCCCCGCCACAGTCACCTCTTCGATCACCAGCCCCGGCGCCGCCCCAGCCAGCGCCTCGTGGAACGGGCGGAGGTCGGCCGAAGCATCGGTGCGGGCGACGCGCACGACTCCGGTGCCATCAGCGTCCATCGCCGCGGCCACCGGCGGCCGCTTCGGGCCCCGGCGGACGGCTTCCTCCCGGCTCCACAGCTCGAGGACGGTCGAACCCCGCTCTTCGGCAAGGGTCCGGGCTTCCGCCCCGACCGATGAGCTCCGCTTGCCGCCGAAAGCCCCACCGTTGGCCAACGGCGACGCTGGGGTCCCACCGGGCCGGCACCAGCTGGCGTCGGTCTCCAAGTAGGCCGGTTCCACCCACGTGGTCTGGAGGGTGAGCATCCACTCCCCCTCTGGGATCTCCACCGGGTGCGCGAGCGGACGGCCGCTTCGGCGTCCCTGCACCTTGGGCAGGCCGCGGCGGGCGGCGGCGAGACCCGAAGCAACCGACACACGCCCGCCGTCGCGGATCGCCACGAGCGCGCCGTTGGGCGCGGTGTCGCTGGCGAACCCGGCCTCACCCAGCACCTGTTGCGGCCCCGAGGACTGGAAGGCCGGCCCCTCCACCTGCGCGCGCCACGACGCGAGCATCGGGTCCCGAGTCGGTGCCCGGAAGGCGTTTTGCCCCAGAGCGACCGACGCGGCTTCGACGATGGTCTGCCACCCGGTGCATCGGCACAGGTGGGCGGCGAGGGCCGCCCTCACCGTCGCGGCCGGCTCACTCCCTTGGCGCTCGGCGAGCGGAATGAGACGCATGAGGATACCGGGAGTGCAGAAGCCGCACTGGCTGGCTCCGGAGGCGGCGAAGGCCGCGGCCCAGCGGGACCGGACCGTCGGCGACACCCCTTCCAGGGTGGTGACCGAGCGGCCTGCGACGCGGCGAGCCGGCGTGACGCAAGCGACCCGTGGCCGACCGTCGACCCAGACCGTGCAGCAGCCGCACTGACCCTGGGGACTGCACCCATCTTTTACCGACCGGCAACCGAACCGCTCCCGCAGGACGTCGAGGAGCGAGGCGTCGTCGTCGTCGAAGACGGCTTCGACCCCGTTCAGGATGAAGGCGAGCCGTCCGGACACGGCCGGCGCCTCAGGGAGGCGGGCTCAGCTGAAGGAGGACCCGCAGCCGCAGGTGCGCGTCGCGTTGGGGTTGGTGATGTGGAAGCCGGCGTCGTTCAACCCGTCGTTGTAATCGAGGGTGGAGCCGGTCAGCAGCTCGGCACTGGTCGGGTCGACGGCGACCGAAACGGTCCCGAAGGCGCGGACGATGTCGTCGTCGGCCACCTCAGTGTCGAAGAACATCTCGTAGCTGTAACCCGAACAGCCGCCCGGGCGCACGGCGACCCGGAGCACCAGGCCCTCCCCCTCCTCTTGGGCGAGGAGCTGGGCGACCTTGGACGCGGCGAAGTCGCTGAGTGTCACGGGGTCGGGCTTCTTGCCGATGCTGACCGCGGTCGCGAGCGTCATCTGGGGGCCTCCTTGTCGATGGGTTCCATGTTACCCAGGTCACGGCCAGGCGGGGTCGGGCCTGGGCATCCGCCCCTCCTCCTACAATTCCCCCTGTGGAGAACGACGTTGGCCGCGCCACACCCTCCGAGGACGTCGTCCTGGAAGCCCTCCGAGCCGTGATCGACCCGGAGCTGGGGGACAACGTGGTCGACCTCGGGATGGTCCGAGGCGTCGCCGTGTCCCCGTCCGGCGAGGTCCGGGTGGAGGTGGCGCTCACCATCGCCGGCTGCCCCCTGCGGGCTCAGTTGGACCGAGACGTGCGCTCCAGGCTCGCCGCCCTGGCCGGGGTGAGCGCGGTGGAGGTCGTGATGGGGGAGATGGACCCCAAGGCCCGGACCGAGGTCATGAGCCGGGCCCGGTGGAAGGCCCGCCAGAACGCGCCTGAGACCGGCGTTCCAGCCAACACGCGCATCTTGGCCGTCGGCTCGGGCAAGGGCGGCGTGGGCAAGTCCTCGGTCACCGTGAACCTGGCCGTGGCCCTGGCTCGTCGGGGCCTCATGGTGGGGCTGCTCGATGCCGACATCTGGGGGTTCTCGGTCCCGCGTCTCCTCGG
Source organism: Acidimicrobiales bacterium (assembly GCA_040414865.1). Taxonomy (GTDB): domain Bacteria; phylum Actinomycetota; class Acidimicrobiia; order Acidimicrobiales; family RAAP-2; genus Palsa-461. The sequence continues at coordinate 11,556 of JBEDUR010000153.1, read as the reverse complement.
CATGGAGGGTGGCGTCGAAGCGCGGGGGGGCAAGATGCTCCCGCTCGAGCGGCCGATGGGTAAAGGACTCCTCAAGGTCCTGTCCATGGGGTTCCTGGCCGACGAGGACCGGGCGATCATGTGGCGCGGTCTCGTTCTCAACCGCGCCGTCCAGCAGTTCTTGGAGGACGCCGAGTGGGGCGAGCTCGACTACCTGCTCATCGACCTCCCGCCCGGGACCGGGGACGTCCAGATGGGCCTGGCCCGGATGCTGCCCCGCACCGAGCTCCTCCTCGTCACCACTCCGCCGGAGGCGGCCCAGAAGGTGGCGGCCCGCGCGGCCGACATGGCCCGGCGCGGGTACCTGCGGGTGGCCGGGGTGATCGAGAACATGAGCGACTTCACCTGTGAGCACGGCACCAGCTACCACCTCTTCGGTCAGGGCGGCGGAGAGCGGCTGGCGGCCGAGATCGGGGTGCCGCTGGTCGGCGCGATCCCGATCCATCCCGACATCGCCCTGGCCGGCGACGCCGGCGATCCGGTCGCCCTGGGCGTTGGCCCGTTGGCCGAGACCTTCGGCGAGCTGGCCCGGGTGCTGGCCGAAGAGGTCGCGCCGGTCATCGAGGCCTCGGGCTGCACGGCCCGACTGCTCGACCGGCTGGCCGAGGCGGTGCCGGCCGAGCCGGCCACCCCCGATCCCGCCGGCTGAGCGGCCGCTGCGCCTACCCCGGGCCGACCGACTCCCAGAGGCTGGCCTCGGTCGAGCCGAGGGGGTTGTTCTCCGGCCCGACCAGCCGGACCCGGCCATCTAGAGCCAACTTCTGCAGGTGGGCCCACAAGGAGTAGCGGGCCACCGGGCGCAGCGACTCGGTCACGTCGGCGTAGACGGCCGGGAGCAGGTCGTCGACGCCGGCCCGTCCCAGCCCCGCCAGCGCCGTTATCACCTGCTCCTCCCGCTCGAGGCGGTGGGCCACGATCCCGTCGATCACCGGGCCGGGTGCGCCGATCATCCTCCCGTGGCCCGGCGCCACTGCAGCCAACGGTGGCCTCAGCGTCCGAAGCCTCTGCAGGCTGGCCAGGTACTCGACCATGCTCGCATCCGGCGGCCGGATCACCACGGTGGACCCCTGCATCACGTGGTCACCGGAGAACAGGATCGAGGGCCCCTCGAGCAGCCAGCACAGGTGGTCCGAGGCGTGACCCGGCGTGTGCAGGGCTCGCAGCGAATAGCCGCTCGGAGAGAGCACGAAGCCCTCTCCGACTCGGGTGTCCGGGACGACCTGCGCGTGGCCGAACGCCACGAACTCGGCTCCCGTGCGCGCTTTCAGCGGGGCCGCCCCGGGGGCGTGGTCCTGATGGTGGTGGGTCACCGTGATCCAGCGGATCACCGCCCCACGGTCGGCCGCGGCTCGCTCGATGGCGTCGAGGTGGTCGTCCAGCACCGGCCCGGGATCGATCGCCACCAGCTCGTCGGTCCCGACCAGGTAGGTGTTGGTGCCCGGGCCGGTCATCTGCGACGGGTTGTCGGCGGTGACGCGGACCACCCCATCGGCCACTTCGACGGGCTCCCCCGGCACCACCGCTGGGCCAACGGCGGCGTCGGGGACCGGACGGGGCGGGGCCACGTCAGCCCTCACCCGGACCCAGGTCCCGCGGCTCTGCGCCGGCCACGACCCGGCGGCTCCCCCGCTCGTCGAGGACGACCTCGGGCTCGACCGTCGGGATGGCCCCGAGGGCCGAAACCGAACGGGCCAGCTCGGTCGTGGTCTGGAACCTCGCGAGCAGGCGGAGGTTCGAGACGGTCGGGAGCACGAGCCCGATCTCGCCGGCCTCCCCTTGGGCCAGGGCGTCGGTGGGCGATACCCACATGTGGTCGATGGTCTCGATCCGGTCGTGGATGGCGGTTTGCCCCCTAGGTGCACGGGCGGCGAAGAACCGGGTGTCGTAGCGGCGAGGCGGGCCCTCGGGGGTGATCCAGTGGCCGACGTAATACAGCGCGTCGGCCGGCAGCTTGAGGTCCTCGCGTCGGCAAATATCGAGGAAGGAGCACTCACCGGCGTTCAACGCCCGCCGGTGCTCGGCGAAGCGGGCTTCGACGGTCGGGTCCTCGAAGTCGAGCGGGCGGCCGTCGGGCCCGTCGGCCACGAGCACCCCCGCTTCCTCGAAGCACTCGCGGAACGCGCAGACCCAGTAGGCGAGCCCACCCCTATCGAGGTCGAGCACCCGGCTGGCCTGGGGGTCGTCGCGTCCGGTGCAGCGAGCCAGCATCGCCGGCGTGGCGTCGTCGTCTTCCAGGGCGCCGCCGGGGAAGACGTAGGCGCCCGCCACGAACTCGGAGCTGAGGCTCCGTCGCAGCATGAGGACCTCGAGCGAGGCCGCCCCGTCGCGCAGCACCATCACCGTGGCAGCAGGTCGGGGCACGAGCACAGCGCTGATGGCCGAGGTTACCGACTCCGGCAAGGGCGCCGGGGCCGGAGGGTGCCCGGGGCCCGACCTCGTCGCCCCGGGCCCGGCGTCTACGCTGAGACAGGCCTCCCGCACAACGTTCGGGACTGGCCACAAGCCGAGGACACCACAGCTCACGATGCCCGAAACCAGCGGATCCGGTCGCAGCCAGGCCGACAAGGAACGCTCCAAGCAAATGTCCCGCTCCGTCTCGGGAGACCAGGCGCAGCGCAACGGTCGCGTCAACGCCCGACCGGCCCAGGGCGGCCCCCGACGCAGCGACCAGCGTTCGAGCCCCAGGCCAGCGGGCCGTTCTCAAGGCAACGGACGTCAGAGCGCGCCGAGTCGCTCGCCCGCCCGCCCGAGGGGTCGTCGCTCCCCGACCGTCTTGGCCACCTGGGGAACGGCCGCACTGGTGGTCGTGATCGTGGTCGTCCTGGTTGCGTTCAAGGTCTTTGGCGGCTCGAGCAGCCCCCAGAGCGGCCCGCAGCGGAGTTTGGCCTCACCCGACGTCGTCGCCCAGGTCACCAACATTCCGGCCTCGGTCTACGACACCGTCGGCATCACCTCGAACGTCGCGCCGATCTACCCGCCGATCGTGATCAGCGGTCAGCCGCCCCTCACCTTCACCGGCTCGGCCGGCAAGCCCCTGCCCGGAGTGTTCTTCTTCGGTGCGGAGTACTGCCCGCACTGTGCGGCCCAGCGGTGGGCGATCATCGCCGCGCTGTCACGGTTCGGGACGTTCCACAACCTGGCGAACATGCAGTCGTCGTCCACCGATGTCGACCCGAACACCCAGAGCTTCAGCTTCTACGGGTCGACCTACACCAGTTCGTACATCGCGTTCCGGCCCGTCGAGTACCTCAGCAACCAGTGGAACTCGGCTACGAACAACTATGAGGTCCTCCAGCAGCCGACCAAGGAGGAGTGGGCCCTCGAGCAGAAATACAACTCGCCGACCTACTTCCCCTCGCTCACCGCCGGTGAGGTCTCGTTTCCCTTCCTCAACTTCGGCAACCGAATCCTCTCCCAGGAGAACTACGACCCGTCCATCCTCCAAGGCCTGTCCCGGGAGGAGATCGCGTCCGGGTTGAAGTCGGCCAAGAGCCCCATCACCCAGGCCATCGTGGCCAGCGCCAACTATCTGTCGGCCTCCGTGTGCGAGATCGACGGCCAGCAACCCGGGAACGTGTGCATGAGCAGCGGGGTCCAGGCCGCGGCAAAGGCCCTCAAGCTCGGCTAGGAAGGACCATGCCCGAAGTGGCGGCCCTGCAACGGGTGATCCGGTCGGCTGAGCCGGTACAGCCGGCGCCCGCTTGGCGGACCTGGCTCTCCTTCGCGCTGGCACTGGGCGGGCTCGGGGTATCGACCTACCTCACCGTCGTCCACTTCGTCGGGACACAGATCCTCGCCTGCACCAGCAACCACACCTTCAACTGCGAGGCCGTCATCACCAGCCCGCAGTCCTACGTGGTGGGCATCCCGGTGGCGGTCCTCGGTCTGGCCTACTACGTGGTCATGGTCGGCCTCTGCTCACCGTTTGCGTGGCGGGCCCGGGACCGGCGGATCCAGCTGGCACGACTGGCCATGGTGGTGTTGGGGATCGGCTTTGTCCTCTACCTGGTGTCGGCCGAGCTCCTCGTGATCAAGTCGATCTGCATCTGGTGCACGGTCGTCCACGTGCTCACCTTCGCCCAGCTGCTGCTGGTGGTGGCGACGGTGCCGACCATGATCGGCTGGGGACAGGAGCTCGAGCCTGCAGCATCGCCCGCCCGCCGATCGGCTCCATCGAGCCGGCGCAGTTCGGCGAAGACGACCCCAGCGTCGCGGACCCGAGGCAACGGGAAGGAACCGCGCCCGGTCAGCGCTCAGGCGCGTGCCAGGCGCCGCTGAGGCTCAGCCGACCCGGCGCTCCAGCATCTGCTTGCGCTCGGCCTCGTTGAGGCCGCCCCAGATGCCGTGGGGCTCTCTGATCCTGATCGCGTAGTCCAAGCAGTCACCGCGGACCCGGCACTCGGCGCAGATGGCCTTGGCCCGCGCCTCTCGTGCCAGCTTCTCCTCCTTGCGCTCGGCACGCGACGGAGGAAAGAACGCCTGAGACTGCGGGCCCCGACAGGCAGCGTGCGACTGCCAAGACTCCGGACCTGGACGCATACTCCACCCCCACCCTCTTCCCCTAGGCGGAAAAGGGTAGTGCCGCCTCTCAGGCGCGACAAGGGCTCTGAGCTGGACTTCTGTCGGTCTCGAGGCCGGATCTCCGGCCCGGACAAGTACGCTCGCCGGGATGGACGTCGCCGGGTTCTGCTCCGAGTCCAAGGTGCTCGTAGTCGCCGGCAAGGGCGGGGTCGGCAAGACGACGGTCGCCGCCGCGCTCGCACTGGCCGCCGCCAGCCGCGGACTGACCGTGCAGCTGATTGAGCTTGAAGGCCGTCCGGCGCTGGCCGCCTCTTTCGGGGTCCCGGGTCCGCTCGACTACGAGGAGGTCCCCCTCTACCAGAACGGGTCGGGCCAGGTCAGCGGCCGCTGGATCACCCCCGACGACGCCCTCCTCGAGTACCTGGGCGACCACGGGTTTCAGCGGGTGTCCCGCCGGCTGGTATCGGCCGGGATCATCGACGTCGTGGCCACCGCCATTCCCGGCATCCGCGACGTCCTGGTCCTCGGCAAGGTGAAACAGCTCGAGCGCTCCGACGTGGCCGACCTCATCGTGCTCGACGCCCCGGCCACCGGCCACGCGGTGACCTTCCTGACTTCGGCCAACGGCCTGCTCGACGCGGCCCGCGCCGGACCTATCCGGACCCAGGCGGCCGAGGTGCTCGAGATGCTCAACGACCCGGCCCGCTGCCGGGTGCTGCTCGTCACCCTGCCCGAGGAAATGCCGGTGAGCGAGACCGTCGAGGCCGCCTACCGGCTCGAAGACCAGGCGGGGATCCAGCTCGGACCGGTCGTGGTGAACGGGCTGGAGCCGGCCGGCTCCGACTTGTCCACCCCCGCCGAGGTGGCGGCCCGGGCCGCCCACCTCGACCTCGACGCCGACCAGGTCGCCGCTCTTGATGCGTCCCGCCAGTTCGCCCTGCGCCGCTTGGAGCTCCAGAACAGCCAGCTCGAGCGGCTGGGCCGTGAGCTCCCCCTGCCCCAGCTGCAGCTGCCGGCCATCGTCGCCCCGGCCATCGGTCCAGCCGAGCTGGGACAGCTGGCCACCGCCCTCTCGGACGGGATCGAGCGGCTGTCGCCCGAGGCGTTGTGAGCGGGGCCCGACGCGGCGGGGTGGCCACCCTCGCCGCCGAGCGGGCGGTGGTGGTCTGTGCCGGGCCCGGCGGGGTCGGCAAGACCACGGTGTCGGCCGCGATCGCCCTCGAGGCCGCCCGGCTCGGCCGCCGAGCTTGTGTCATCACGGTCGACCCGGCCCGACGGCTGGCGGACGCCCTGGGGGTCGCCGCGCTGTCCAACGTTCCGGCCGAGGTGGAGGGCGACTTCGCCGGCACCCTGTACGCACTCATGCTCGACACCAAGGGCACGTTCGACGACCTGGTGGCCCGCTATGCCCGCTCGGAGGCTCAGGCCGAGGCGATCCGGCAGAACCGCATCTACCGCGATCTGACCGGGATGCTCTCGGGAACCCAGGAGTACATGGCCATGGAGAAGCTCTACGAGCTGACCGAGAGCGAAAGCTTCGACCTCATCGTGGTGGACACCCCGCCCACTCGCAACGCGCTCGACCTCCTCGACGCCCCCCGCCGGCTGACCCGGTTCCTGGACAACCGGCTCTTCCGGGCGCTGCTCGCGCCGACCCGGGCCTCGCTGCGAGTGCTGTCCGTCGCGACCAGGGCCTTGATGCGCACCATCTCCAAGGTCGCCGGCGCCGAGATCGTGGAGGACGCCGTCGAGTTCTTCCAAGCCTTCGAGGGCATGGAGGAGGGGTTCTCCGAGCGGGCGGCGGCCGTCCGGGAGCTGCTCGCCGAACCCTCCACCGCCTATGTGCTGATCACGTCGCCGAGGCCCGACGCGATCGAAGAGACCGCCTACTTCGCCGGCAAGCTCGCCGAGACCGGGGTCGAGGCGGCGGCGCTCGTGGTCAACCGGGTCCACCCGGTCTTCCCACCAGTGGCGATCAGGCCCGATGCGGCCGACGGGCCACTGCGGGCCATCCTCGCCAACCACGACCGCCTGGCCCGCAACGCCGCCGAGGAGAACCGGGCCCTGGGGGCGCTGGTCGACCAACTCCCCGGCTGTCCGGTGTCGCGGGTGGCGCTCTTGGCCACCGACGTGCATGACCTCGAGGGGCTCGGGACCATGGCCGACCTTCTCTTCGGACCCGCCCCGGTTGGGTAACCTGCAGCCGTGCCCGCCATCGTCGTGGCCAGCGACGCCGCCTTCCTCCGCAAAGAAGTTGCCTCGGTGGCGGCGGGGAGCGACGTCGAGATCCGAGAGGTCAGCTCCGGCCCCGAGTTGCTCGCGGCCGTCGAGGAGGACCCGCCCGACCTCGTGGTGGTCGACCTTCAGATGGGGAACATGGGAGGCATGGCGGTGTGCCTGGAGCTCCGTCTGGCCGAGACCACTGGGGAGCTCCCGCACGTCCCGGTGCTCATGCTGCTCGACCGGCGACCCGACGTGTTCTTGGCCCGGCGCTCCGGCGCCGACGGCTGGCTGGTGAAGCCGCTCGATCCGTTGCGCATGCGTCGGGCGATCAAGGAGATCCTCGGCGGCGGCGAGTACCTCGACGACTCCTACCAGCCGGTTCCGGTGCTGGTCGACGCCGACGAGGAGCCCCAGCCCGTGCCATCGGTGACGTGAGCGCCGAGGCCGGCCGGCCTCCACCAGCACCGGCTCGCAAGCGGTGGCCGTTTTCCCGACACCGTCCCGACACTGATCAGCCATCCCGGCCGAGCCGCCGGCACCCCAACCCGGGGGCGGTTGGACAGGAGCAGCTCATCATCGAGCGGCTGAGCGACCTGCGCGACATGGAGGTGCGCGAGGTGATGACCCCGCGGGTCGACGTGGTCGCGCTCAGCGTCCCGGTGACGGCCGAGGCCGTGATCGAGGCGGTGCGGGAGTCGGGGCACAGCTGCTTTCCGGTCGTTGGGGACGATCTCGACGACCTGGTCGGCGTCCTGTTCGTAAACGATCTGTTCCGCGCCACACCACGACGGCACCCCGAGGAGCTGACCGAGCGCTCCCCACTCGACATCTCGCGACGGATCCGCCATCCGCACGTGGTTCCCGAGACCCGCTGGGTCTTGGACGCCCTTTCCGAGATGCGCCAGCAGCACCGCGCCTTCGCGGTGGTGGTCGACGAGTACGGCGGGGTGGCCGGCGTCGTCACGGTGAAGGACCTCGTCGAGCCACTGGTCGGCGAGCTTCAGGACGAATTCGACGTCGACGAGGGGCCCGAGATCGTCCGCGTCGATGCCAACCGTTGGCTCGTCGACGGTCGCACCAGCGTCGACGACGTGGTCGAACGTCTCGGTATCGGGCTGCCCGAGGGTGAGTACGTGACGATCGGTGGCTTCCTGTTCGCTCGTTTCGGCCACATCCCGACGGAGGGGGAACACCTCGGAATCGACGGCTGGGAGCTGCGGGTGGTCGAGTTGGACAAGCGACGCATCGCCAAGGTCCTGGCCAGACGGACGGGAAGCGAATCCAACCGGGCCGCAGACGGCGAAGCCGGCGATCGGGGACCGGAACCGGCCGCGCCAGCCACGGACCGGCCGGACGCGCTCGGGTAGGCTGGATCGCCCGGTCGGTCGCGACCGGCATTCGGGCTGTGGCGCAGTTTGGTTAGCGCGCTGCGTTCGGGACGCAGAGGTCGCCGGTTCAAATCCGGCCAGCCCGACTCTCGCTCTCCGCGACTCGGTCATGCCCTTTCGGGGGCTGCCAGGCTCCCTCAGCGCGACTGGCGTCCATTCGCTGCGCAGCGATCGATCTCCCTGGCGAAGCGTTCCCAGGACCAGCGAGGTAGCGGGCAAGGCGCAAGGAAATGATGCTCGGGGGTCGGGAGAGTGTCGTCAAGGCACCCGGAGCAGTCGCCCTTGGGCGACCCGTGTTCAGCCGGGATCAAGCCGCCGAGTAGGGCCGGTCCGCGCCTGCCTGGTGGTCAAAAAAGAAGGTCATCATCAGCTCTGTTGCATCGATCTCGGTCGTATCGGGGCCGAAGGTCTTTTCAAGGGCGGGCACCGGCTGTCCGGGCCAGCCGTGCCCCCCGCCGTCGACGATGTAGAGCACCGTCGCTGCTTTGCAGTGCGACCAGGTCCGCTTCTGGACTTCGGGCGCGATGTCTACGGTGATCGCCTTCCGGTCGCAGCCATTGTGAACGGCCCAATCCTGCATGGACTCGTTGATGCCCATGGGAGCGGGGAGGCCCGCTGGGAGCTGGCCGTTGTAGTAGTAGATCTGCGCGATCTTGGTGGCGTTGAGCCCTCCCCCGTCATACGGGAGGACCGGATCGGCGGTGCCGTGAAAGGCAAGGATCGGCTCGGGCTTGCCGCGACACGGAGTGAGGAATTCTTCTCCTTCTACGGGTGCGATCGCGGTGATCTTGCCGGCCAGCCGGCATCCGAGAAGTGACGACATCTGTGCGCCATTGGAGATGCCCGTGGAGAAGACCTCCTTGGTGTTGACGCACAGGGTCGACTCGAGGTGGTCGATCAACGCCGAGATGAAGTCAACGTCGTGGTTCTTGGCCGTCGGAGCCGCATCCCAGTACGGCGTGCCCCCGTTGAGCAGTCCCGAGGGAGCGACGCCGATGAAGCCGTACCGGGGACCGTTCATCGCGAAGCGGACCACGGTCGGCATGTAGAGGTACGAGACCGACAGGGGATGGAGACCGAGCACGATCCCGAACGGCCTCTTCCCGGTGTAGCTCTTTGGGATGTCGAGCTGATAGACGCGCTGGTAGCCGTCCGACTCTATGTACTGCGTGGTGACCCCGGGCTGGTTTGCGACACGGGCATGACAGCCGGTCGAGGGCACCGCCGTGCCGATGTTCGGATCCGAGCGACCGGCTGCGCCCGCCGGCGAGCTCAGGGGGGCCAGCGACACCACCAAGGCGAACACTGCCGCCGCCATGGAGATGAGCGCTATGCGGAACCGCATGACGTCCCCGTTGAGGTTCATGTACCCAGGAAGGGGGGCTTGGTGAACACGGCGGCCGGCTCTACCGCGCCGTCCGGTGGCCGTTGCCGACCGAGAAGGCAATGATGCCGCCCTGCCCGGGCCCCTTGAACAGGGTGAAGCCATAGCCCCAACAGAGATACCGCCCCACGATCGATGCCCCACCGCCCACGGGGGCGGGGGCCACGTACGACCAGAGGTGGGCGCCAGTGGTGCTTCTGAGCGCGTAGAGCCGGCTGGCGTCGGTTCCCACGAATGCCACGCCCGGAACCCCGGTCACGGGGCCAAAGATGTTCCCGTTGAAGTGATCCGACCAGAGGACATCGCCGTTGACGGGGTCGAGAGCGAAGAGCTCCGAAGTATTGGTCGTGGAGTTGCTCGACGGATCCCCGATGTTCGAAGAAACGACGAGCCGTCCATCAATGAAGGCCGCCGACCCGAGTGCACCACCAAACGTGCTGCCCGGGGTGAGCTTGGTGTTCCAGAGCTGCCTTCCGGTCTTGGCGTCGAGAGCGTGGTATTCACCGTTCTTCTGGCCGACCCCGACCATCTCGCCTCCGTGACAGGACCAGAGGTTTGGAGATGCACCGATGTCGGCGTCCTTGCCCGTGTAATGGCCGACACCGAAGACATCGGGATTGGTGAACTGGTGGGACCAGGCGAGCCCTCCATTGGAGACGTGAATCGCCAGCAGGGAGTCCGCCAGCGGGCCGGTCGGCTCGGAGATGTTCTGTCCTGTTCCGACGAACAGGAGCCCGAGCTTGGGGTCGATGGCCGGGGTGGACCAGACTCCCTCACCCGCCCCGCTCATTGAGTTGTTGGGGGTTGTCACGAAGTTCCACGCCAGCTTCCCGGTGGCGGTGCTCCACGCCCCGATCGATCCCTGGAACGTCATCGACGATCCGTTGCCGACGACTTCTTCAAACTGCGCCGTGCCGAGGATGACCCGACCGCCAAAGACGATCGGGGAGGCATTGATCTGTGAGTAGGGGTTCGAGTTGGTCGTCGTCTTCCACACGATTCGGCCATTCGAGGAATCCAGGCGAAAGAGCTTGGCCCCGGTGCCGATGTACAGGGCGTTGCCGGCGATTGCTGGAGAGCCGACGATCTCGCCTCCGATCTGGGTTGACCACAGGGTCTTGCCGGTCGCCAGCGTGATCGCCCACACGGTTCCAGTCTCGGCGCCGAAGTAGACGACGCCGTGCGAGACCACAGGCGTCCCGGTGACGCCGACGAGCCCACTCTGTTGCCATCGGGGCGCCAGGGAGCCGACCGTCCGGGGGTCGACTTCGACGTCTGCGGCGTTCTGCCCGGTGTTGGCCGGTCCGTCGCGGTAGTCGGACCAGCCACCGAATGTCTCGACCGCTGAGCATTGTGAGGACCGGAAGGGCGCCGACGTCGCGTGTGCTTCATTCGACGTCCATACCTCGCAGGTGACGAGGATCGAGAGCGCGGCCAAGACCGAGCATGACGCTCCAATGGGACGACGCCACCAAGGGACCACCGAAGCCCCTGCCTGTCGGGTGAACCTCTCGGGGGAGTTCCTAGCGCGGTGGCAGGAAAGGCGAGGATGTGAACATCGGCTCCTGATCGTCATGGTCGCAAGGGTTCCGATCCGCTTACACGACTCGCGATCAAGGTCGGTCGGTCATCACGAGCTTGTGAGTCGCTCACAGCCTGAGAAGCAGAGACGACCGGAGGGTGGCGCGGTACCGACATCGGGGTGAGACGGTACTCCGGACCTCGCGTGGGCGCCGATGGAGGAATCCGAGCGATCATCCCCGCCGACCCGTCGGCGTAGGCGAGACGCGGCCGGCGGAGCTGAGCGCTCCGGCGAAGTCCATCCCCGTCGCCCGGCGCGGTGCTGGCCTGGCTGAGTGCGGGCCGCCTCTGGACGATGCAGGCTGGAGGGCGTGCATGTTGCCGCGCTCCGGATCGAGCTTCACCTCCCGCAGAGCACCTCGCTCAAGGCCAAGCGTTCGGTCGTCCGCCACCTGGTAGAGGCCTCGAGACGACGCTTTG
>JBEDUR010000152.1:0-9711 GCA_040414865.1 Acidimicrobiales bacterium | reverse complement strand
GCCGCCTCCACTCCAACCAGGCGGGCTTCGGTGTCGACGAAACCGGCGAACGTGCCAGCGGCGTTGGAGCCGCCACCCACACACGCGACGACGACGTCGGGCGGCCCGCCCAGCAGTTCGTCGCACTGATGGCGGGCTTCCTCTCCGACCCGGCGCTGCAGCTCGCGCACCAAGTAGGGAAACGGATGCGGGCCCATCACCGACCCGAGGCAGTAGTGGGTGTCCTCGACGGTGGCCACCCACTCTCGCAGGGCCTCGTTCACCGCGTCCTTGAGGGTTCGGCTGCCGGCGGTGACGGTGCGCACCTCGGCTCCAAGCAGCTCCATCCGGAAGACGTTGAGCGACTGGCGTTGTGTATCGATCTCGCCCATGAACACGGTGCACTCGAGGCCCAGCAAAGCCGCCGCCGTGGCGGTGGCCACGCCGTGCTGGCCGGCTCCGGTCTCCGCGATCATGCGTCGCTTGCGCATCCGTTCGGTGAGCAGGGCTTGGCCGATGACGTTGTTCAACTTGTGGGAGCCGGTGTGGGTGAGGTCCTCGCGCTTGAGAATCAGCTGGATCCCGAGACGCTCCGACATCCGCCGGCACTCGGTGAGCGGAGTGGGCCGCCCGCCGTAAGTGGCGAGAAGGTCGTCGAGCCGCCGGTGGAAGGCTGGGTCGGCCCAGGCCTCGTCGAAGGCCGTCTCGAGCTCGAGGCAGGCCGGGACGAGCGACTCGGGCACGAATCGCCCTCCGAACTCCCCGAAACGACCGTCCCGGCCCGGCTTTCCCATCGCCGAGCCGCCCGGCCCGCCGGTGGTCGCGCCGGCGGTCACCGATCGATCAGCCAGTCGTAGGGGGTGGGCCCGGAGTCGGCCTTGGGGTGCTGGGCGGCGACCAGGGCTCCGGCCTTCTTGGCGGTTCGGATGAAGGCAGCGAGCTTCTTCGGGTCCTTCTCACCGGGGGCTTGTTCGACACCTGAGTCCACGTCCACCCCGAAGGGGTGCAGGCGCCGGATCGCCTGAGCGACGTTGCCGGCATGCAACCCCCCCGAGACGAACAGGCGGCCGTGATCGACCACCCCCTCGGCCAGTCGCCAGTCGAATACCTCGCCCGAGCCTGGGTTCTGGCTGTCGATCAGCAGATAGGCGCAGCCGAACTCCTTGAACCGGCCGACGGCCGGTTCGCCGGCACTGAAGGCCTTGATGGCCGTCCGCACCCGCTGGGTGACCCAGCGGGTGTCCTTGATCGATTCGTGGCCGTGGAGCTGCACCGCGCCGAGCCCGATGGTGTTCGCGATCTCCACGACGCGGCGGGGGGACTCGTCGCGGAACACCCCGACGGTGACGACGTGCTCCGGAAGCCTTTTGATGATGTCGGCGACGGTGCGCGGGGTCATCTGGCGCGGCGAGGGGGCGAAGATGAACCCCAGCGCGTCAGCCCCGAGCCCGACCGCCAGCATCGCATCGGTTTCCGACGTGATCCCGCAGATCTTGACGATCGGCCCGCTCATCGGGAACGGTCCAGACTGACGCCACGGTGGCCGACCGGGTGGCCGACCATGGCTTTGACCGCTCGTGCTCGGTCGGCGGCGGTGAGGAAGGTCTCGCCCACGAGCACCGCCTGGTAACCAACCGCCGCCAGGCGAGCTGCGTCGTCCTCGTCGCGCACTCCCGACTCGGCCACCGCGACCGCATAGGCCGGGATGCGAGTGGCCAGCTCCTCGGCCCGGCGATGGTCCACGGCGAAGGTGTGCAGGTCTCGTTGGTTGACTCCGACCAGCCGAGCCCCAGCGGCGAGCGCCCGGTCCAGCTCGATGGCGTCGTGCGTCTCGACCAGCGCGTCGAGCCCAAGCACCGCGGCCAGCCCGAGCAGCTCGAGCAGCTCGTTGTCGCTCAGCGCAGCCACGATCAACAGGACGGCGTCGGCCCCCATGAGACGGGCATCGCAAACGTCGGCCGCCGAAACGGTGAAGTCCTTGCGAAGGGTCGGTAGGCCGCAGCCCGCTTTGGCCGCCGCCAGGTCGGCCGGGGAACCGCCGAAGCCGGGGCCGTCGGTGAGCACCGACAGGCAGCTCGCGCCCCCCGCCCGGTACTCGACCGCCACCTCGGCTGGGTCGAGGTCGGGATCGAGGTCACCCCTCGAGGGGGACCGGCGCTTGATCTCGGCAATCACGGCCAGGCCGCCCGAGTTGTCGGCGATGGCCTGGGCGAAGCCGGACGCGGCCGGACACCTCAGCGCTTCGGCGATCAATCCGTCGACGTCGCGCCGATCCGATGCCGCCTGGGCGCGGTGCTGGGCCACGATCTCGGCGAGGTAATTCGGCATTCGAGGCCCAGCGTACCTGCGACTCCTGGTCGCTCCGTGGTGGCGGCACGCCGGGCAGCGTCCGGCGGTGGGCAACGTCGCTCCGAACCACCGCGGCCCGACTGGGGCGAGGTCGCTCAGACCAGCGGCAGCGGTCGCACCTGCGCCCACGGGGCGCCCGCCGGATCCTGACCGACGCCGACCACCCGGAGGCGCCCCGGAACCGGGGCCGAGCGATGGACGTAGGCCAGGGCTCCGACCGCTCCGAGACCGGGGCACCACGCGGCCGAGGTCACCCGGCCCACGCTGCGATCCCCTTCGCCAAGCGCGAGGGACGCCCCGGCCACGACGGCCGGGTCCACCTCGGCCTCGAGGACCAAGCCGTGCAGCCGGTGGGGCACCGCCGCCCCCCGCGAGTCGATCCTGGCGACCAGCTCCTGGCCCGTGTAGCAACCCTTGGTGAAACTCACGGTCCGCTCGATGGTCCCGGTCTCGGCCGGGATCTCCCCGTGCCCGAGCTCGGCCCCCATGAGCGGCACACCCGACTCAATTCGAGCCGCCTCCCACGCGGCGTCCAGGCAGATCGGCACCGAAGCGCTGAGCGTGACCTCGTTGCGCGAACCAAGCAGGTCGACTCCGCGCCACCCGTGCCAATCCACCGGGACGACGAGTGGCGCGCTGGAGCCGACCGCGGTCGCTTCGGGGCCTCGGACCGAAACACACGTCCAGTCGAGTGCCTCGATGGTCAGCTTGGAGCGGAGCTTGAAACGGGCGAGCCGGGCGACCACGACGTCCTGCCATCCCGCGTCGACGTCCAGGTGGAACGCATCCTCCCCCACCCGGACCACTCGGGCCAGGAGCTCGACCTTCCCATCGGGGGCGAGCAGCAGGGTGTCGACGCCCTGGCCGGGCGAAAGGCCCGACAGGTCCTGGCTGCACTGGCCCTGGAGGTACTCGGCGGCATCGCGCCCGGACACCGCGACCACCTCTCTCGTGTCCCGGCGGGCACCGGCGTCATGTCGCAGGTGGCGGTAGTCGGTCTCGAGCGTGCTCATCACGACCCTCCTCGCTTCGTCGCCCACTGCACGGCCATCTGGCGGGCGGCGCCCAGTGCGGCGAGCAGTGCAGCGGCCTTGTGAGCGCACTCGGCGTCCTCGGTCTCGGGGTCGCTGTCGGCCACGATGCCCGCGCCGGCCTGCACCGAGGCCCGGCCGTCTGGAGCGACGACCATCGTGCGGATGACGATCGCGGTGTCCAGGTTTCCTGAGAAGTCCAGATACCCGACGACGCCGCCGTAGACACCGCGCTTGGTCGGCTCGAGCTCGTCGATGATCTCCATGGCTCGCACCTTGGGCGCGCCGGACAACGTCCCGGCCGGGAGCGTCGCCCGGAGGACGTCGATCGGCCCCCGGTCCTCGCGGAGCACTCCGGTCACCTGGGAGCTCAAGTGCATGATGTGGCTGTAGCGCTCGACGGTCATGAACTCGTCGACCTTCTCGGTCCCGAAGCGGACTACTCGGCCGACGTCGTTGCGGGCCAGGTCGACCAGCATGACGTGCTCGGCCAGCTCCTTCGGGTCCTCGGCCAGCTGGCCGGCGGCCAGCTCGTCCTCACTGGCCGACCGGCCCCGGGGCCGGGACCCGGCGATGGGTCGGGAGGTCACCACGCCGTCGCGCAGCCGGACCATCGGCTCGGGAGAGGAGCCGAGGACGGTCAGTTCCTCGAGACGCAGGAAGTAGAGATAGGGGCTCGGGTTGAGCAGCCGCAGGCAGCGGTAGACGTCGAAGGGATCGCAGCCGAGCTCCACGTCGTAGCGCTGGGAAAGCACCACCTGGAAGATGTCGCCCGCGGCGATGTACTCCTTAGCCACCATCACGGCGTCGCCGAAGCCCTCCGAGCTCATGGTCCGCTGCACGTCGGTCACCGGCTCGACCCCCTCGGGCGGCGAGATCGGGAGCTCAGCCGTCGGCCGAAGGCAGTCGGCGGCCAGGGCTTCGAGCCGGAGCTCGGCCTCGGCATAGGCGGCGTCGAGATCGTCGGGTCCCCACGCTGGGTCGATGCCGACGTTGTCGACGAGCACCACCCGTTGGCGCCAGTGGTCGAATGCGCACAGTTGGCCGATCACGAGCAGCCCCGCGTCGGGGAAGCCCTGGTCGTCCAGGGGGGCTCCCGGCAGGCGCTCCACCTCGCGCACGACGTCGTACCCGAGGTAGCCGACCACCCCGGCAAACAATGGCGGCAGGCCCTCGATCGCCGGGGAGCGGTAGGTCTCGAGCACCGCTTCCAGCGCGTTGAGGACGCCGCGTTGGCGCGTGGGAACGGCGAGTGACCCGGTCGCGGAGACCTCTGTGCCCCGGGCGACCAGCGTGGCCAGGGGTGCGCGGCCCACGAAGGAGAAACGCCCCCACCGCTCGCCGCCTTCCACCGACTCGAGGAGGAAGCCGACCCCGTCCCCCACCACATGGCGGAAGGCCGCCACCGGCGTCAGGGTGTCAGCCACGATCTCGCTCCATACCGGCACGATCGGGTGCTCAGCGGCAAGCCGGCGGAACTCGGTCGGGCCGGGCGAGCAGCGGAGGGCACCGGAAGCCCGGGACGTAGCCGAGGACGTCTCGCCGTCGAGGCGGACGGTCAAGCGCGCGGCGTGCGGCGCCGACCCACCGGCCATGGGGGCTCCGATCGGCCCGAGACGGGACGAACCGGTGTCACAGGTAGAGCCCGGTCCCGCTGTCGTTGCGCTCGGAGGCCACCGCGTGGATGTCACGCTCGCGCAGGATCACGTACTCCTCGCCCTGGACCTCGACCTCGAAACGGTCCTCCGGGTTGAACAGGACCTTGTCGCCGGCCCTGATGGCCCGCACGTGGGGACCGACCGCCACCACCTCGGCCCACACCAGCCGGCGAGAGACCTGGGCGGTCGCCGGGATGAGGATGCCGGCGCGCGATTTGCGCTCCCCCTCGCCCTGGACGACCTGGACGAGCACCCGGTCGAACAGGACGGTGATGGGCTGCTTCTTGGACCCAGGGCCCTGCACCGCCGGTCGTTCCACAGGGGCACGGTACCGCATCACCGTGGCTCGCCAATCGGACCCGGCCGGGGCACCCCCGGTGACACCCACCTAGATTTGGGCCACGCCGGCCGACGAACCCACCATCCTTGCTACCTCGGGCGGCCTGCGGCCCGGCACCCGTACTCGGGTCGAGTTCGCCCCGCTGTTGCGCTTCGCGCTCGAGCTGTCGGGGGCGGCGCGGCCCCGGCTCTGCGCGCTCGGCACCGCCGACGGTGACCAGCGCTTCTCCCAGGCGTTCTTGGCCGAGGCCGGCGAGGAGGTCGGCGTCGGCGTCCGGTTCCTCAACGTCTACCCGATGCCGAATGTGGCCGACCCGGCCGCATTCCTGCTCGAGCACGACGTCGTCTGGGTGGGTGGTGGCAGCGTGGCCAACCTCCTCGCCCTGTGGCGCCTTCACCGCTACGACCACGCGTTGCGGGCGGCGTGGGAGGCCGGGGTGGTGTTGTCGGGAGTCTCCGCCGGCTCGATCTGTTGGCACGTGGGCGGCACGACCGACTCGTTCGGACCCGAGCTGCAGGCGGTGACCGACGGGCTGGGGCTCATCCCGTACGCCAACGGCGTTCACTACGACACCGAGCCGCAACGCCGTCCGGCCCTGCACCGCCTGATCGCCGGGGGGACCCTCCCCGACGGCTACGCCACCGAGAACGGGGTGGGCCTCCTCTACCGGGCCGACCGGCTGGTCGAGGCGGTCACCGAGATCCCGGGCAAGGCGGCCTACGCCGTCTCCCGGTCTCCTGAAGGGCGCGTGACCGAAGAACGGATCGAGCCCCGACTGCTGCCGGAGGGCTGAGCTCGGCTGGCTGGGTCGAGGCGAGTGGCAAATCCAGCGGCCAAGCCGCCGGCAAGAACGGTCCGCTGCCGGGACCGAAAAGGACCCGGTGCCCTTCGCCGCCGGGATTCTGCCATCTCCGAAACTCGACGAGGCAGCTGCGGCTGATCCATCGAATCCTGAAGTTCGCGGGGGCCCCTTGACGCAGGACAACGAGTCGTCCATAGTTCCTCGTCCTTGGAGGCCGGGAGCAGTACTGCCTATGAGCATTGAGACGCCTGACGAACGCTGGGACCGCCTGGTGGAAACCATGGGTGTGGCAACGGCGCGCGGCAGTTACAGCGGCTTCTCCATGGCCGACCTGCTGAGCGCGCTCTGCGACGAGTTGGAAGCTCCGGTGGCCGACATGGTGCGTTACGGCGTGGCCGAGGTCGGCGTGGAGCGCGGCGGCGGCTTCTTCATGCACTTGACCGGTGAGTGCTTCCGACCAAGGTCGTGGCGGGTGTCTTGACGTTTCGTTTTCCAGCGGTAGAGCGCGCGCTGGCGGGCTTCAGTTCAGGTGGTTGGCACCGACGTGAGTCTGGGCAACACACGTGGTCAGGTTCGCAAAGCGCTGGGCCAGCAAGTGCGAAACAAATGCAGGGTTCAACGTCATCCACAGAGCGCTGATCGTCGCCGTCGTCGTCTCAGGCAACGCCGCCGCGGTGACGCACTTCAAGAGCCACGAGGAGGCAGACCGCGGCGTACGAGAACGGCTCAGAGCTCTGTCCGAGTGCGGGCATTCCGTCTTGTGGGTGCGCGTGCTTGTCGGTGCGCGTGTCGAGGTGCGACGGGCGCTTACGGTGCCGTGGCCACTGATGGCCTCTCGCTCCTGCTGTCGAAGAAGAAGTCCACCGCTGCCTTGACTGCGGCTTGTCACGACGCGATCAGCTCGGTTGGAGCGGAGGGCGGACGACCACGCCAGCCGCGTCCAGGTAGGCCTTGGCCTCGGTCACGTCGTGCTGGCCAGAGTGGAAGATGGAGGCCGCCAGCAGGGCGTCGGCCCGTCCGATCAGGGCCCCGTCAACGAGATGCTGGAGGGTGCCCACTCCGCCCGACGCAACCACCGGGATCGGTACCTCGCTCACGACCGCCGCCGTGAGCTCGACGTCGTAGCCGTCTCGGGTGCCGTCCCGGTCCATGGAGGTGAGGAGGAGCTCACCGGCCCCGAGCGCCGCCACCTGCACCGACCAGGCAAGGGCGTCGATGCCGCTCGGCCGGCGGCCGCCATGGGTGTAGACCTCCCAGCCGACGCCCTCAGGCCGGCGCCGGGCGTCGAGTGCCACCACCACGCACTGGGAGCCGAATTCGGCGGCCAGCCGGGCCACCAACTCGGGATCGTCGAGGGCGGCGGTGTTCACTGACACCTTCTCGGCTCCGGCTCGCAGCAGCCTGCGTGCGTCCTCGGCGCTGCGGACCCCGCCACCGACGGTGAGCGGGATGAAGACCTGTTCTGCGGTGCGGGCCACCACCTCGACCATCGTGTCCCGGCCCTCGTGCGAGGCGGTGATGTCGAGGAACGTGAGCTCGTCAGCCCCTTGCTGGTCGTAGCGGGCGGCCAACTCCACCGGGTCGCCGGCATCAGCGAGGTCGAGAAAGCGGACTCCCTTCACCACTCGACCCTCGGTCACGTCCAGGCAGGGAATCACCCGCACCGAGCGCACGCCGTCACCGCCTCTCGTACGCCGAAGGACCCCTTGACCAGCGCGGTCCCGACCACGACGCCCGCGAGCCGCCGGCCCGAGCCGGCGCGCAGGGAGGCCAGCGCGGCCAGGTCGGTCAGCGAGCCGACGCCACCGGAGGCCACGACGGGCAGGGTGGAGGCTCCGAGCACATCGCCCAAGGCACCCAAGTCGGGCCCCGTGCCCGTCCCGTCGCGCTCGATCGAGGTGGCCACCACGCCGGCCAGCGGCTCGTCTCGCCACTGCGCCAGCAGCCCGGCCACCGTCGTGCCCGATCCCTCGACCCAACCCGAGACCGCCGGCTCCAGTGCGCCGTCCGGCCGGCGCCGGTGATCGAGGCCGAGGAATACCCGCCTGGGGAAACGCGCCGCGGCGGCGTGAGCTACCTCGGGACGGCGCAGGGCCGCGGTCCCCATCACGACCGAGTCCACCCCCAGATCGACGAGCGCAGCCACGTCGTCCTCGGTCCGGATCCCCCCGCCGACTTGGACCGGGATCCCGGCCCGCCGGACGATCGCCTCCACCATCTCCCGGTTGTGGGGAACCCCGGTTGCGGCGGCGTCGAGGTCGACGACGTGCAGGTGCTCGGCGCCATCGGCCTCGAAACGTTCGGCCAACGACAGCGGGTCGCCGTAGCGGTGCTCGCGGGCGAAGTCCCCCTGGACCAGCCGCACGGCCTGGCCTCGGCGCAGATCGATGGCGCAGTAGAGCTGCATCAGTCCGCTACGCCGCCCCCGCTGCGCCGCACGAAGTTGGCCAGGACGGCCAGGCCTAGGGTCCCCGACTTCTCGGGGTGGAACTGGGTGCCGAAGAGCGGCCCGCGCTCGATCGCGGCGCAGACCGGTCCGCCGTAGTCACAGGTGGCGACGGTCTCGGCCCCAACCGGGGGGGAATAGGAGTGGACAAAGTACATCCAGGGGTCGGCGGGCAAGCCGGCGAGGATCGCACTCGTCCCCTCTCCGCGCCACTCGAGCCGGTTCCACTGGATCTGTGGGCACTTCATACCGGCCGGCAGCCGCCCGACCGTCCCGGACAGCACGCCCAGGCCGGCCACCCCCGGCGCCTCCTCGGAGCCGTCGTAGAGGAGCTGCAGCCCGACACAGATGCCGAGGAACGGCACCCCCTCGTCGATGGCCCGGCGGGCCACCCGGCCGAGTCCGCTCGTCTCAAGCGCCTCGGCGCAGCGACCAAACGCCCCCACTCCCGGGAGCACCACGCCCTGTGCGTCCTCGGCCTCGTCGGGGTTGTGGACCAGCCGGGCTCGGGCCCCCAGATGCACGAAGGCGCGGTGAGCCGAGGCGAGGTTCCCGATGCCGTAGTCCAACACGGCGATGCCACCGCCACGGCCGCTCACAGGGTGCCCTTGGTCGAAGGGACCCCGTCGCCCTCCACCCGGAGGGCGTCGCGCAGGGCCCGGGCCACCGCCTTGAACGACGCCTCCAGGATGTGGTGGGTGTTCCGTCCCTGCCGGAGAGTGACGTGCAGCGTGATGCCGGCCCCGCCGACGAGCGCCCGCCAGAATTCCTCGGCGAGCTGGGGGTCGAAGGGCGGGGAACCGAGCCCTGGGGTGTCGGGCGAGAAGGGGACGTCGTAGGCGAGGTACGAGCGCCCCGAGAGGTCCAGGGCCACCTGGACGAGCGCCTCATCGAGAGGAATCAGCGCGTCGGCGAACCGCCGGACCCCCGCCTTGTCGCCGACGGCCTCGGCCAGCGCCTTGCCGAGCACAATTCCCACATCCTCGACGGTGTGGTGGGCGTCGACCTCGAGGTCGCCCTCGGCCCGGACCACCAGGTCCAAGCCGCCGTGGCGCCCGAGCTGCTCGAGCATGTGGTCGAAGAAGGGCAGGCCGGTCGACACCGAC
>JBEDUR010000151.1:0-15576 GCA_040414865.1 Acidimicrobiales bacterium | reverse complement strand
GAAGAACTCGCGCCAGCTCTCGCCGACCGAGGTGGGGTCGGCGACATAGCGCTCGAACATGTCGTCGACGAGCCAGGCATTTGGCCCGAACGACCCTGGCGCCGGGTCGGCCCGGTCGCGTTCACGTGCGCCCGCGACGCGCCCTGAATCAGCTGCGTCGGCCATAGCGCCACCCTACCGGGCACCAGATCAAACCCATTCGACCAGCACTGATGGCGGACCTGTCAGGCGGAATCGCTCGAATGGGCCGCGCAGACCACTACCCGTCCCAGTTGGGGAGAGTGGATGCCGCGACGCTTGAAACCTGCTTCGGGCAACCTAGCGCTGATCGAGACCGCCCGAGTGTTGTTGGCAGTGATGCAGGACGCGCTAGAACTCTGCGTGCGCTCTGTCGGCATAACGCACTAGGGCGGCCCGAAGGTCGTCTGCCCTCTGCTTCACCGTGATCAACGAGGTCCAGAACTCGAGCTCCAACTGCTTCTTGGTTGGCCTCTCTGCGCTGGAGTCCTCCCCGCGGGCTATAACGTCCGGCATCTTGCTAATCCTCTCGATTCCACTGGCGCGCGCGAGCCGAGGCCATCAGACCACCTGACCCGCCCAAGCCAATGTGACGCGGCTTGCTGGGCATAAACGAGCGAGTGTATCTCGCGTGGGGGGCGAGCGCAACCACTATTGCGCGCATCCGTAACGGTCCGACGACAGATCCATGCACGATCTCACGGTTCTCCGACGGATCCGAGTGGCGAGAAAAGGCCTTTTGGCCCTACCCGTCGTCATGAGCTCCAACCCCTGGGACCCTCCAGCGCCCTGGTGCCCAACTGGGGAAACGAATGTTTGTCGAGTCCAAACGGGAGAGGTTTTCAGCTCGACTCCCATGTGCCGGTAGTGCGGTCCTGAACGCTCTCACAGAACGGATGGCGTACTGACCCGCAGCGTGTGCCGAGCGACAGTCCCACCGTCAACCTGTATGGCGCACGAGGCCGGGCCATCGATCAGGCTTGGCGAACGTCGGCAAACAGGATCTTGCGAAAGCTCGGCCCGCCGATCGTCACACCCCGATCCAATGCCGCCTGGCGGCGACCCTCGGCATCCGCGGCAGCGTTCATCATCGAACCCTCGTCCGACCACACCGTTCCCACGTACCCCGTGCCGGTTGTCCGATCGATCAGCATACGGAGGCTTTGAAAGCCCGGGCTGGCCTGGATGTTCGGCAGAACACTTGCCTCAAACTCGACGAGGTTCTCATTTATCTTGGCCGGCTCCATGCTGAACGAGCGCACCTGGAGCCAGGACCCTACGCTCGGGAGTGTCGGGCCGGCCGCGGTGACCAGCTGCTCGAAGCTCTCCAGCCTGAGCTCACCACCAACGATGTCGGTCGCCTCCTTCCGAGCCTCCGAAAGCGGTCCGACGCTCGCCTCGCGGTCGGCTTCGGTCTCCCAGAGCGACAAGACACTCAGGATGCCCCCTGCCTTATCAGCGCTGGCGGTGACGCCGCGGAAGCCGTTGAGTCCGCTGAGGGTTGCCAGAACCTTCTCCTGCAGGTAGGTCACCCCGTCGTCGATGTTCTCGGGGTTGCTCCACGTCAGAAGTCGCGCATGCACTTTTTTCCCCTCCCTTTCCTGTCTTTCTGCTTGGAATCCGATGACGGCGCCTGAAGCACCTAGTTGTTCGATCGCTGCGGCGTGGTGCGCGTCCCCTCCGCGGACTTCGGGTCGCGCTGTGCGTCGGAGCGCCATTTCTCGATCGCGCCACCGAGCTCGGTCCAGCCTGTGAATGAGTACGGTCGGCCGCCAGCCGAGGTAAGGATGCCTGTTGGCGCCCGTCCCCCGAGGTCCATCTCCAGTCGCGCTGTCCCCCGCCGCGCGCGGTCGCTCACCTGTACGATCGTGCGCCTCGAAAGGGCCCGCCGCCACGTGGGAGTAACCGAAGTGTTGACCGAACAGTTTTCCGGAGCCAACCGAAAGCGAGCGGTGCTGCTCGAGCGCGAGGACGAGCTCGCCCAGCTGGAGCGGCTAATCACCGACGGGCTGCGGACACATGGGCGGACGACCTTGATCGAGGGACCGGCAGGAATCGGCAAGACCGCTCTGCTCGAGGCAGCACAAGACCTGGCCGCGCTCCGAGAGATGACCGTGCTCACGGCCCGGGGAGGGGAGCTTGAGCGTGACTTCGGTTTCGGAGTCGTGCGCCAACTGCTCGAATCGCCGCTGGCGAGGGCAGGGTCACGCCTCCGCAAGGAATTGTTCGCCGGTTCCGCGTGCCATGCCCGACCGGTGTTCGAGACCGCACCGGGCACGCACGGCGATCTCACCCATGCGGTGCTGCACGGGTTGTACTGGCTCGTGGCCAACCTGTGCGAGCATGCGCCGCTACTGCTCGCCATCGACGACGTGCATTGGGCCGACCCACCGTCCCTGCGCTTCTTGATCCATCTGGCGCGCCGCTTGGATGGCTTGCCGGCGGCCATGGTCCTTACCGCCCGAACCGGCGAGCCCGTTGATCAGCCTGCGCTCTTAAGGAGTCTGGTTCTGGAGGCGCATCCGCCGATCCTCCGCCCCGCCCACTCGGCGAGAGTGCGGTTGGCAGCATCCTCAGCACCGGCCTCGCCACGGGGGTGGGGTCGACCCTGGCGGCAGCCTGTCGCGAGGCAACCGGAGGCAACGCCTTCTTAGTCACCGAGCTGGTGGAGGGGCTACGGCGCGATGCCCGGAGGCCCACTGAGATCAGCCCGGCGGCGGTGCGGGAACTCGCTTCCGGGCGGGTGGCCACCGCACTGCTCCTACGGGTTGGGCATCTCGACCCCCGGGCGCCGGCGTTGGCGCGGGCCGTCGCCGTGCTTGGCGGTGGAGCGAGCCTCCCCCGGGTGGCCGGCCTCGCGGACCTCGAGGTCGCCCAGGCGGCTCGGCTGGTAAGGGCGCTATACGACGCAAACGTGCTGGTCCCCGGCGCACCCCTACGTTTCGTCCACCCGTTGGTTCGCGCCTCGGTCTACGAGGACATCCCGCCGGCGGAGCGCGCCCTGTTACACCGGAAGGCCGCCGACCTGTTGGCCGGCGAGCAAGCCGACCCGGAAGCGATCGCCCTCCAGCTCCTGTTAACCGAGCCGTCGGGTGACCAGCGGGTCGTCGCCACGCTTTCCGCTGCCGCTCAAGCCGCGGTGGCTCGTGGTGCGCCGGAGGTGGCGAGCCATTACCTCCGCCGGGCCCTGGCCGAACCCCCCTCGACCGGTGCTCGCCCCAGCGTGCAGCTTGAGCTGGGGTCGACGGCGGCACGGGCCGGAGAGCCTGACGGACTCGCCTGTCTGCGCGAGGCGTTCAAGGTGGCCCAGTCGCCAACGGCGCGGGCGGCGAGCGGTTTCGAGCTTGGAAAGGTGCTGCTTTTGGGGGCGAGGGCCGTGGACGAGGCTGTTTCCGTTCTCGAGAGCGCCCTTGCGGTCGCTCAGGACCGCGAACTCGCCGAGCGCATCGAGGCCCTGCTGCTTCTGGGCGCCACGACCACGGCATCGGCTCGAATCCGCCTAGCCAAGCGACGCCAGGAGGCTCGCTCGCGACTCGAGGGCCAAGACGAGGCGTCCCGCCTCCTCTTGGCGGTGGTATCGATTGACGTCTCGGTATCCGACGGCACCGCTCGGGAGGCAGCAGCGCTGGCCGAACGGGCACTCGCCGGAGGGGTTTTGATCCGCGAGCTTGTCGAAAGCGACCTGCCGATGATCTTCCCGCCGGTGTGGGTGCTCGTCCACACCGGCGAGGTCGGCAGGGCCCTGCAAACCCTGGATGAGGCCGCGGCGGCTTGCCGAGCTCGCGGATCCCCGCTCGGGCTCGCCACCGTGTCGGCCTTCGAGGCTCTCGCCCAGCTCCGCGCCGGCGACCTCGCTTCGGCTGAGGCCGCCGCTCGCACCAGCCTGGAGCTGGCCATCGACGCCATCGGGAACCCGATCGCCACCGCAACCCTGGTCGCGGTCATGGCCGAGCAAGGCCAAGTCAAGGACGCTCGGACACTGCTCCGGCGTCTCGGTGGCGCTTACGACCCCGAGGTGATGCCGACCCAGACCATGCGCGAGAGCCGGGCACGGCTCAGTATGGGCGAGGGAGACCCTGGCCGAGCATTGGACGAGCTGCTCGCGGTCGCCCGCTGGGAGGAGTCCTGGCAGCTCTGTCACGGGATCTTGCCCGTAGCATGGCGGTCGGCTGCGGCACTGGCCTATGCGGCCCTCGGCCAGACTGATCTGGCCCGCGAGCTTGCCCAGGAGGAGCTGATGCGGGCCCGACGTTTTGGCGCAATGCGTTCTATCGGTGTGGCTCTGTGCACCCTCGGGCGCTTGCAGAGGGGAGCAGCCGAAATCGAGCTGCTCGGCGAAGCGGTCTCGGTGCTCGGAGGGGCCGAAGACCGCCTCGAGCACGCCAGGGCGCTCTTTCACCTCGGGGCCGCCCTGCGCCGAGCCGGACACCGCACCGAGGCGTGCGAGCAGTTGGCGCGGGCCATGGACGTCGCCCATCGTTGCCGGGCCACCGTCCTGTCCGGCCACGCGCACGACGAGTTGGTACTTGCCGGAGCACGCCCTCGCCGGCTGGCGCGAAGTGGCATCGACGCCCTCACCTCGAGCGAGCGTCGCATCGCCGGAATGGCAGCCGAAGGTATGACGAACAAGGAGATCGCCCAAGCGCTCTTCTTGACCCAACGGACGGTCGAGATGCACCTCACGAGCAGTTACCGAAAACTCGGGATCTCCTCACGTCGCGGTCTCTCCCAAGCGCTCAGCGGCGGCGACACACCTGCCGATCGTCGACGGTCACCCGCGAGCAGTTCCTGAAATAGACCCGACCTCGGTAACCAGCGCCAACCGCACAGAGCGGAGGTGCGGGAACACCTGCTGCAGGACGGAACCAGGCCCCCGTATCCGCGCGAGACAGCCCGCCGATACTGTCCAGGAGAACCCCATCCACGACAACCTGGTCACAACGAGCTGATGCTGAACGCGCGGGTACCTGGACCCAAACCGAGCCGGGGCATGTACCTGCACCACCTCGAGCCTTCGCGAAGCTGTTGCCCTGCGAATCGCGGCGGGATGGCTCGGAGTCCGCTCTTGGGACGGCCAGGAGGGTCCTCCCATCAGGGAACCTGGGACACAACCCTGACATCTCTGGAATCGTTTGGACAGGCTTGACACAACCTTCGGTAACGTGTCGGACTCGTGAGCTACCCGGCTGGACTCTTTGTAATCGACCGCCCGGCCGCCTCGGGCTACCTCGACGACGAGCCGGCGGTCGGCGGCGCGGTCGTGGTCCTCGTGCACGGCACCCTGGATCGGGGGAACAGCTTCCGTCGGACCATGCGACGGCTGGAGGATGTCCGCGTCGTCACGTATGACCGGCGCGGCTACCAGGACTCCCGGGTTCCAGACCCGCCGGTGGGCATCGAGGGCCACGTCGAAGACCTGCTGGGAATCCTTCGCGAACTTGGCGGCCGCCCCGTCGTGGTCGGCCACAGCCTGGGGGCCGTGGTCGCGATGGGGGCGGCGTTGGCCGAGCCCGACCGGGTGAGCGCCCTCGGGGCGTTCGAGCCACCCATACGGTGGATCCCGGTAGAGGGGCGCCAGTCGCGCCAAGGCTCTTTCATCTCCAGCGACGATCCCGACCGGGCGGTGGAGGCGTTCTTCCGGGGACGGGTGGGCGACGCCACCTGGGACCGGCTGGAGCCGGCGGCCAAAGCGGACCGATTGGCCGACGGCCCGGCCCTGATGGCCGAGCTCGCCTCATTGAACGGGCCGGCGCTGTTCGACGTCACCAAGCTCGAGGTGCCCATCGTCTTCGGGAACGGTGGGGCTACCGAGCAATTCCATAAGGAGAACGTGGCCTGGTTGGCCAGCCACGTCCCGGGAGCCAAGCGCATCGAGGTCCCCGATTCCGGCCACGGGGTTCATCTGACCCATCCCGACGCCTTCGCCAGCTTCGTCCGCTCCGCCATGGCGCTGGCCGAACCGGCCAACTGAGTTCGCTGCCTGGCCTCAGTCACTGAGCCCTTGGACTCCGCTCGGGCGGTCCCCCTCGAGCGTCTCGGCTGGCTGGTCCTGCTGGTCGGTGGCCCGGCCGCGGTGGTCGCCGCCGCACTCGAACCTGCCGCCGCAAGGTCGGCGGCCGCGCAGGACTGGCCACCCTTCGTGCTGGTGGCCGGGCTGCTCCTGATCGGCATGGTGGCAAGGGACGAGGGCATCTTCGCCAAGGCGGGCACCTTTCTCGCCAGCTTCGGCCGCAGTGGGATGGCCCTCCTCGTGGCCGCGGCTGTGGTGGTCGCGCTGGTGACGGTGACGCTCAACCTCGACACCGCCGTCACCTTCCTCACCCCGGTCGTGCTGGCCGCCGCCCGCCACCGGCGCCGCGATCCTGAGCCGTTCCTCTACCTGGTGCTCGTGATGGCGAACGGATCGTCGCTCCTGCTCCCGGGTTCCAATCTCACCAACCTCATCGTGCTCCACGACACGCACCAATCCGGTGCCTCGTTCGTCGCCCAGATCGGCCCTGCCTGGGCAGCGTCGATCGCCACGGTGTTGCTCATGGTGGTCGTTCTGCACCGGCGGCGGATCACTGACCGGCTCCCGCAGGCCGATGGTGCGGCGGTCGGCACCCCGTCGCGGCCTATCCCAGCCACGCTCGGCATCTTCGTTGCAGTGGTGGCGATGCTCGCTCTGCCAGCTGGCGTGGCTGCACTCGTGGTCGCCGCGGACGGGGTCGTCCTGACCCTCGCCTACGGACAGGGCGGCCGCCATGGAGCGCTGCGTCGAGCCCGCGACCTCAACGCCCCCCTCCTGGCCGGGCTGCTCGGGACGGCCTTGGCGCTCGGGGTGCTCGGGCGGGTCTGGTCGGGACCCGCCCGACTCGTCGCCCACGCCGGGCCGTGGCAGACCGCCGGGATCGGGGCGGCCGCGGCGGTGCTGGTCAACAACCTCCCGGCCGCCTCGCTGCTGGCCGCACGACCGGTCACCCACGCCAGCGCCCTCCTGGTTGGCCTCAACCTCGGACCGAACCTCTGGCTATATGGGTCGCTCGCCGGGGTCCTCTGGTTTCAGTCAGCCCGGGGAGCAGGTTGGACGCCATCGATCCGGCGCTTCAGCCTCTTCGGCCTGGCCATGGTGCCCGCGACCATGGCCGCAGCCCTGGGCGCGCTTGGCGCCACGCACTGAGCGGGCAGAACCTCAGGAGCGAGGGGCGCTGGGCGGTCTCATCTGGCGGCGCCCGCCATTTCGCCGTGAGCGTGCTGGGCTCGCCACCGCGCCAAGAGAAGAACCTGCTCGTCGGGTTCGTTCGCCTTGACCCCCCGGACGAGCGGTGACCGGCACAGGAGCAGGGCGCCGGCGAACATGACCAGCAGCGAGACCGCTTCGAGGGGTCCCCAGGCCCCTGTGGTTCGAAGGTTGTCCCCGAAGAGGCTCACCCCGATCAAGATGCTGGCCAGCGGGTCGACCATTACCAAGGTGGACTGCGACGCGGCGATCGGTCCGGCGTGGAACGCGTTCTGCGCGAGGAAGAGCGACAGCACACCGCATCCGGCCAGAGCGTAGGTCTCCCAGTGACGAAACAGCGAAGTCCAATCCTGCGCGGCATACGTCGAGACGCTTTTGGTCAACGCGGCAGTGAACGCGAAACCGATCGCGCTGGCGCTACCGAACATGGCCGCACGCCGCCAGCGGGAGCCTCGGGTCGCGAGTACGACGCACACTGCGGCGGCGCCTAAGCAGGCCAAACCGACCTGCAGCCACTCCGCTCCGGTGGGGATTTCGCTCCCACCCCCGGGTGCCGCACACAGGAGGAATCCGGCGAGGCCGCCCGCCACGGCCACGGTGCCTGCCCACTCCCGAAAACCGATCCGGAAGCCAAATGAGGACCCGAGCAAGAAGACCAAGAAGAGCAGCTCGGTCGTCAAGATGGGCTGTACCTGGGTGAGACGGCCAAAGTGCAGCGCGACCGCCTGCAAGATGAACGCCGCGATCATGGCGAAGAAGCCGGCAATCCAGATGCCGCGCCGCAAGGCGTGCAGGAGCAGGCTCAGGCGCAGCGTTTCGCTCTGCGGGGCATCCTCCACGCCCATCCGCTGGAGAATGCTCGTGAGCGCGTTGGCAAAAGCGGCCCCCAGAGCCAGGACGTACACCATGGCGCCCTCATGTTAGAGGTGGGACCGGAGGGCCCGACGAGGACCCGAGCCTTGCGGTCTCGCCGCCACCCCAGGGGACGCCGTTGACGAACGCCCAGCTACGGCGATGGATTGCCGACAGCCCGTAGCCACGGAGCGCGCGTTTGTGGGCGCTCGAGGGGTAGCCCTTGTTCTCCTCGAACTGATACACCGGGTAGTTGGGAGCCTCCGCCCGCATGAGCCGGTCCCGCACGACCTTGGCCAACACTGAGGCGGCTGAGACCGCTGCACACAGGGCGTCGCCGTCGACAATCGGCACGACGGTGGGTGGGATCGCGACCTCGGGAAAGCTCGGACGCTCCGGTCCGCCGTCCGGGTCGGAGAACTCCAACTGGACCGGGGGCTCCCGCAACAGGTTGTAAGGGCCGTCGACCACCAGCGCGTCAAGGGTGACGGGTAAGCCGGCCAGCGCCCGGCACGCGGCCAGCCGGAGAGCGGCAGTCATGCCCCACCGGTCGCACTCGGCCGCGCTGGCATGGCCCACCGCCCAGAACGCGCACCATCCCCCAACGTCGTCGAAGATCGCTTCTCGACGGACCTCGTGAAGGAGCTTGGAGTCCCGGAGCCACAGCGGCATGTTCCGACGGGTGATCCCGTTTGGGAGAACGGTGACCCCGACACTCAGTGGTCCTGCCCAAGCCCCCCGTCCGACTTCGTCCATCCCTCCGACCCACTCGTGCCCTCGCTTCCACAGCGCCCGCTCCTGGTCGAGGGTTGGTCGCGCGCTCAGGAACTGACTTCGCAGCATCGAAGAGCCCCGCCCCAGCCCCGTCGCCATGACCTCAGCCGTCTTTCCTCGCTGCCTTCTGCTCGTGCCCGCGGTGCTCCAGCGAGGCGACCATGTCGGTCTCTGAGCGGTCGAAGGGAGTGTCCAAGAACGCCTCGACCATCTCATGAGCCACGGTCGGCGACGTGAGCCGCAGACCGAACGCGAGCACGTTGGCATCGTTCCACCGGCGGGCACCACGGGCCGTCTCGGCGTCGGTGCACAGGGCGGCGCGCACGCCGGACACCTTGTTGGCCGCCATCGCGACCCCTGTCCCGGTCCAGCAGCACACCACGCCCATCGCGGCATCACCGGCGGCAACGGCCCGCCCGACGGCCGCGCCGACCTCGGGCCAGGGGTTCCCGTTGGCCACAACGGCCACGGTGTGGCCCGCCTCCTCCAGGTGCGACCGCACCGCCTCGACGAGGGCACTCCGCTCGTCGGTCCCGATCGCGATCCGCACCCGACCACCATAACGAAGGCCAGCGCGGCGCTCGGGGTCCGACACCTTCATGAGAGGACATCCAGCCAGGGGTGGCCCGGG
This sequence comes from Acidimicrobiales bacterium, assembly GCA_040414865.1. GTDB lineage: Bacteria > Actinomycetota > Acidimicrobiia > Acidimicrobiales > RAAP-2 > Palsa-461. The sequence continues at coordinate 6,082 of JBEDUR010000151.1, read as the reverse complement.
TGCGCGAGTCCGAGGGCTTCGTACAGCCAGGCACGGGCACGGTCGTCCATGCGATGCAAGCAGCATTCGAGGTCGGCCCGGTCCTTGGCCAAGTTGGATGTCGCCTTGTACAGCAAGACTCCTTCGGGCCGGAGATAGGGGATGCTGCTCGGGGTGCGAGCGATCATCTCAGAGCGCGGTGCCCGAATGCGATCGTCCCGCCGGAAGACCCACCACTCGTCGTCGCCCGGCTCAACCATGACGTCCATGCGCCAGACACCGGCCGCGTCGTCGAAGACCCAGTGCTGACGGGAGGGCGGTGAGGGTTCCTCGCCGGGGGCGAGCCGTAGGACGCGCCCACGATCCACGGCGTAGAAGGTGGAAGCGCGGAGTCGGCGGCGGACCGTCCCGAGATGCTCTCGGGTGACGGCGATCTCCAGATCGTGGTGGACGCGGGTTGCCGAGCCGACGAACAAGTCGACTGCCCAGCCACCAGCGACACACCAGGGAATCCCGACACCATCGAGCTCCACCGCGGCCTGATCGGGGGTCCAGGGTCGCCAGGCCTCGACCCGCGGGTCCTCCCATGCTTGCCGACTCGTGCCCATCCCCGTCCCCTTTGACCCGCGGCCGTCCGGTCCGCCGAGCGCGGCCGACAACGGCCCGACCATCTCGCCCTCCATTTCGTGGGCACCGGATCCGGGGGACTCGCTCCCGGCCGGGCCGGTCCATATCCTGGCTCCGTGTCTCCCCGAACCGTGGCCGTCGTCCCGCACACCCATTGGGACCGTGAGTGGTACGAGCCGTTCGAGCGCTTCCGGCTGCAGCTGGTCGACACGCTCGACACCCTGCTCGACCTCCTCGAGTCGGATCCCTCCTATGGCTGGTTCCTGCTCGATGGTCAGATGGCGGCGGTCGACGACTACCTCGAGGTGCGGCCGGAGGCCACCGCGCGCCTGCGCCGGCTGACTGCGTCCGGCCGGTTGACGGTCGGGCCGTGGTACGTACTCATGGACGAGTTCTTGGTCTCGGGCGAGACGATGGTGCGCAACCTGCAGACCGGCATGGCCCGCGCGGCCGACTTCGGCGGGGCGATGGAGGTCGGGTACCTGCCGGACATGTTCGGTCACATCGCACAGATGCCCCAAATCCTGGCGGCCGCAGGTTTCGCCCACGCGGTGGTGTGGCGGGGCGTGCCGGCGGCCGTGGACCGCAGCGCCTTTTGGTGGGAGGCCCCGGATACCTCGACCGTGCGCGCCGAGTACCTCACCAACGGCTACTCGAACGCGGCCACCCTCCCCGACGACGCCGCCGCACTCGTGCAGCGGACGGCTGCATACGAGAAGGAGGTGGCCGGCTACGTCCTCGACGGGATCCTGTACATGAACGGGTCGGATCACCTCCCACCCCAGCCGTTCCTCGGCCGTCTCGTCGCCGAGGCCAACGCCCTCCAGGACGACTACGACTTCTCGATCACGTCGCTGCCGCGCTACCTCGAGACCGCCCCAGTGGACGGGCTGCCCAGGTGGCACGGGGAGCTGCGCTCGGGCAACCGGGCCAACATGCTCATGGGGGTCACCTCCAACCGAGTCGACGTCAAGCAGGCCGCCGCCGCGGCCGAGATCGCGCTCGAGCGGCGAGCCGAGCCCTACGCGGCGCTCTTCGAGGACCCCGATGCCTACCCTGACCGGCTGCTCGAACTGGCCTGGCTCAACGTGCTGCGCAACGCGGCTCACGACTCGATCTGCGCGTGCTCGGTCGACGCCGTCATCGACGCCGTGCTGGAACGCTTCGCCGAGGCCCGGCGGCTCGGCGACGGGCTGGCCGGGCGGGCCCTCGGCTCGCTGGCCCGGTCCATGCAGCGACCCGGACCAGTCGTCGTCAACCCATCCCCCCGGCGGCGATCGGGGGTCGTCGCGCTGGTGGTCACCGGGGAGCCTCCGGACGCCTCATGCGAGCAGATCCTTTCCTTGCGGGCCTCACTTCCCGGGACGCTGAACCTCGACGCCGCCACCTTCACCTCGATCCTCGGGGTGCTCGAGGGCACCCGCATCGCCGATGACGCGTGGATCCACGGCGTCGAGGTCGCCGAGGACGACACCAGCATCGAGGTCGTCGTGGCCGTGGGTACCGACGAGTTGCCGGGGTTCCCTGTAGGGGCGGTGAAAGAAAACCTGTTCGCCCGGCTGGCAGCCCGGCCCGACGCGGTGGTGCGGGTGCGGCTCGACCAACCGCCAGTGCGGCAAGTCGTGACCCGGATAGCCGACGTTCCCGGGCTGGGCTGGGCGCGCTACTCGCCCACCCCCTTGGCCCATCCCGTCTCGGCCACGCCGGGCCAGGATGAGGCGGGTTCGGTCGTCCTGACCAACGGCCTCGTCACCGTGGTCGTCGACGGCCACGACGGCACCTTCTCGATCGACGGTCACGGGGGCCTCGGCCGTCTCGTCGACGGGGGCGACCTGGGGGACTCCTACAACTACTCCCCCCCAAACGCGGACAGCCTGGTCACGGAGGCCGAGTCGGTCCAGGTGGAGGTGGTCGAGGAGGGTCCGGTGCGAGCCGGGGCCCTCGTCACCGCCGAGTACAGGTGGCCGGAGGCGGGGGATCCGACGGCCTCGGCCAGGACCGGCGAGCAGCGGGTCACCGTCACCACCAAGGTCGAGCTTCACGCGGAAGAGACCGCGGTCAAGGTGACAACGAGTTTCGTCAACCCCTGTCGAGACCACCGCCTCCGCGTGCACTTCCCGTTGCCTGAGCCGGCGGCCACCTCGTCCTCGGGCAGCGCGTTCGGCGCGGTGACCCGGGGCCTCGGCGCCGAGGGGCGTTCGGAGGAGTACGGCCTCCCGACATTCCCGGCGCGGGACTTCGTGCAAGCCGGCGGCCTCACCGTGGCCCACGCAGGGGTGCGCGAGTACGAGCTCGTGGACCTGGAGGCCTCGGGCGCCGATCAGGTGGCGCGGACGCTGGCCATGACGGCGTTCCGCGGGACCGGGATGCTGTCCCGGGTCGGGATGACCTACCGTCCGGTCCCGGCCGGTCCGCTCACCCCGGTCGAGGGCCTGCAGATGCTGGGCCGGCGGATCGAAGCGACCTATCTCGTCGCGCTTGGTCCGGTCGACCCGTGGTCACTCGCCGACGACCTGGCCATTCCCCTCGAGTCGACCCCATCGCTCGGGGGCGGCTGGCGGGCCGATCGAGGCAGCGCGCTCGAGGTGGACGGCGCCCGTCTGAGCGCGCTCGTCCGATCGGGGGGCCAGCTTGAGCTGAGGGTGTTCAATCCGAGCTCCGAGGAGACCACCGTCAGACTCGGCGACGCCTCCGGCTGGCTGATCGACTTGCGGGGCCGGCCACTCGAACCGTTCGACGGCTCGTTCCGGCTGCGCCCCTTTGGTTTCGCCACGGCCCGCCTGGCCGAGCGGTACCGCTGAGCGCCACACCCAATCGGACTCTCGAGCAGCGCCTCAGGCCCTCGGCCGGCACACACGCCTCATGCCTGCAGGGGTGGTCTGTCCCCACGATCGGCCGTGAGCCCCGGGTGCGCCTCGCTGAGGGGAGGGCAGCAGAGAGCGCCCCGCTCACCGGGCACTGCCGGCCCCAGCTGGCCCCCGTACACTGGCCCGATGAACGGGGCCGCGGTGCCCAACGCTGCACGCGGCGGTGCCGAGCACGCGACGCTCGGACCGCAGGCCGTGCTGGTCCCGGTCAAATCCTTCGCCGCCGCCAAGCAGCGCCTCGGCGCGGCGATGGCCGACGTCACGCGGCGGGCCTTGGTTCAGACCATGGCCAGCCAGGTGCTGCTCGCCGCCGATCCGCTGCCGGTCGCCGTCGTCTGCGACGACGCCGAGGTGGCCGACTGGGCCCGCCAGCGCGGCGCCCTGGTCATCTGGGAGCCCGGTCGGGGCCTGAACGGTGCGGTCGAGGCGGGCGTGGACCGCTTGGGCGACCTGGGCGTGGAAACGGTGACCGTCGCCCACGCCGATCTCCCCCACGCCGCCGGGATCGGCGTCCTCGATCCATTCGACGGAGTGACCCTCGTCCCGGACCGTCAGGAGGACGGCACGAACCTGATCCGGCTGCCGGTGCACTGCGGCTTCCGCTTCTCCTACGGGCCGGGGTCCTTCGCCCGCCACCTCCAAGAGGGCGCGCGTCTCGGGTTGGCCGTGCAGGTCCTGCACCGACCGGAACTGGCCTTCGACGTCGACTGGCCCGCCGATCTCCTGGCCCAGTGACGCCGCCGCCCCGCGGCTTTCCCACCGCGGTCAACCCTTTTGGCGAGCCGCAGCGCTTCGACGCCGTCACCACCAACCTGGAGATCCCCGACTCGGCGCTGGCCATCGGGGCCCATCCCGACGACATCGAGATCGGCTGCGGCGGCACGCTCGCCAAATGGGCGGCGGCGGGTTGCCGGATCCACCACCTCGTGCTCACCGACGGGTCCAAAGGCACCTGGGATCACGAACGTGACATCGCGTCGCTCGTCGCGACCAGGCAGGAGGAGCAGCGCGAGGCCGCCCGCCTCCTGGGCGGCGAGGAGGTGGCGTTCCTCGGCCTGCCCGACGGTGAGCTCCGAAACACCGTCCGTGAACAGTGGGAGGTCAGCCGCTGGATCCGGCAGGTCCGGCCCACCGTCGTGCTCGCCCACGACCCGTGGCGCCGGTACCGACTGCACCCGGATCACCGCAACGCCGGCTACCTGACGACCGACGCCCTGGTCGCCGCGCGCGACCCGCTGTTCTTCACCGACCAGGGCCTTGCACCGCACCGGCCAGAGGTCCTCCTCCTCTTCGAGGCCGACGTACCGAACCATGTCGAGGACGTTGAGGGCTTCGACGAGGTGAAGGCCCGGGCTCTGCTCGCCTACCGGAGCCAGTACGAGACGACGCTCGGGATCGACCAGTTGGCCGACGGCGACGCCGCGCCCGATGCCGCCATCCGGATCTTCACCGACGGGATCCGGGTCAAGTTGGCCGAGCACGGCGCGTTCGCCGGCCTCGCCTTGGGCGAGAGCTTCCACCGACTCGAAGTGTGATCCGAACGCGGAACGGGGACCCGAAGGTCCCCGTTCCGTCATGGGTTGTCGGCCGGGAGGGCCGGCTTGCTCACCGAGCGCTCAGGCTCGGGTGCGAGCCGCCTTCCTGGCCGGAGCGCGCCTGGCCGCCGTACGAGCCGGCGACCGCCTGGCCGCCGTGCGAGCCGGCCGCCTCACCGCCTTGCGAGCCGGCGTCCGCTTCGCTGCCTTGCGAGCCGGCGTCCGCTTCGCTGCCTTGCGAGCCGGAGCCCGCTTCGCTGCCTTGCGAGCCGGAGCCCGCTTGGCTGCCTTGCGAGCCGGAGCCCGCTTGGCCGCCTTCTTGGCCGGAGCCCGCTTGGCCGCCTTCTTGGCCGTGGAGCGCTTCGCTGCCTTGCGAGCCGGAGCCCGCTTGGCCGCCTTCTTGGCCGTGGAGCGCTTCGCGGCCTTCTTCGCCGTGGTGCGCTTCGCCGCCTTCTTGGCCGGAGCCCGCTTCACAGCCTTCTTGGCCGTGGCGCGCTTCGCCGTTTTTTTCGCGGGAGCCCGCTTAGCGGCCTTCTTGGCCGGGGCCCGCTTCTTTGCGGTTACCACAGGTGTACCTCCCTTGAGGGTTCATCGTTGACTCGAGGTGAAGCCTGCGAGCCGCCGACGACCGACGTCATCGGGAGCCGCATCGCTGCATCGGCTACATAGCCCGAAGTGGTGCACATCGCCAGACGCAGACTGAGTCTCGTTCGACATGTCACACACGCTCCGAACTCCCCCGTCACAACGACGTGTTGTGAGCTGTTCCACGCATGCAAATGACACACGCGAAACAACTTTGTTCAGAATACCCGCTTTACACGCGTAACAGAAGGAATTTGCATGATTGTGCACAAGAACAAGAACAAGACGCCCAACACGACAACTCCCACGACGGGCGCAGATGATTGCGATTAGCAGCGTGCTCGTCTCGCGAACGCACGATCGCTTCGGATCTCTTGCCTTTCGCGGTCACCGATCAGCGTTGTGATCTCGCAATTGAGGAGAACATCCGCATCGGCCATATGTGTGCCCGCCGCGCGAATTACTTCGGCGCGGGGTTATCGAGCGAGT
>JBEDUR010000150.1:0-6439 GCA_040414865.1 Acidimicrobiales bacterium | reverse complement strand
GCGCGAACCTCGGCCAGCCGCCGACCCTCGTGATCGCCGTAGTCGATCTCGACCCACCGCTCGTCAACTTCGATCTCGAGTCGGAGCCCGAGCGCGGCCGCGGTCTCTCGGGCGCGGACGAGGGGGCTCGACACCAGCCCAACTGTCGGGCCGAGCATGCTTGCGAGGGAGGCCGCCTGGCGTCGTCCTGCCTCGGTCAGCGGGGCGTCCGTTCGGCCGTATAGCAGACCGTCCGCGTTCCCCGTCGACTCGCCGTGGCGAAGAAGGACGAGCACGCCGGGATCAAGACCCGCCGACGAGGGAGGTGCGCACGAGGATCCGCCCGCACTGCTCGCACGTCACGACGGTGTCGGGGGGGAGTCGCCGGATCCGATCGACCTCCATGGCCGGGAGGGTGAGGTGGCAGCCATCGCAGCGGTCGCCGACCAGCCGGGCCGCCCCGGTGCCGCCCAGTCGACGGCGCAGGTCCTCATAGCGGCGGGCCAGGGCCTCGGGCAATCTGGCGGCCTCAGCTCGACGCCGGGTGTTCAGCTCGGCCAGCTCGACGTCGACGCTGGTGTCGATCTCGGCCACCCGCGCCGTCAGCTCCTCGGATCGGCGAACCAACTCGGCCAGCTCCGCGCGGTACCGGTCGAGCTCGGCGTCGATCGGCTCCTGCTCCTCCATCAGGCTGAGCTCTTCCTCGTCGAGCTGGTCCATACGGCTGGCCAGCTGGTCGACCTCGCCTTCGATCGCCTGCAGGTCGCGCCCGGCGGCGCCGCGGGCGCCGTAGAGGCGGGCCTCCAACAGCTCGTGTCGCGACCGGGCTGCGGCCGACTGTTGCTCGAGCTGTGACAGGCGGGTCGCCAGCTCGTTCCGCTGCTCGGCCAGCTCGGCTGACGACCGGCGCAGCCCCGCAGTCCGGCCGGCCAGCGCTGAGAGTTCGGCGCGCTCGGCGAGGGTGGACTTACGGTGCTCGTGCTGGGCGATCGCGGTGTCGAGGTCCTGGACGGCCAGGAGCACGCCGAAGGGTCCGTCCGGGTCGACCGGACCGCCCGGCCCGGTCACCGCTGGGCGCTCCTCGCCCGGGCCACCTCGAGCGCCCCCCGCAGCGCCTCGTCGGCGACCGCGCTGGCCTCGTCCCAGTCCCACCAGCGGACCTCCTGGCTCTCCCCTGGCAAAGGGGTCGGGTCGAGGTCGGGGGCCGACAGCAGATAGCACAGGTCGAGGTGGGTGTGACCGAGTGCGGCTCCGGCCCGGTGGACGTCGAGCCGGACGAGCAGCGGGCCGTCGGTCGGGTGGGAGGCGGCGATCCCGGTCTCCTCGACCACCTCACGGAGGGCCGCCTCGGGAGGCGTTTCCCCCGGCTCGAGGTGTCCGCCGGGTTGCAGCCAGCGGCGTTGGCGTCGGTGGCGATGCAGCAAGGTGCCTTTCGGCCCGACCACCACTGCCGATGCGGTCACATGCACCGGGTCAGCGTGCTCGTCCCAAGGCCGTTCGAGGCGGTCGAGCTCGGCCAAGAACAGTTCCTTGGCGTCCTGCTCACGCTGGTCGGCCGGCCGGTGCGCCCGGACTAGCCGCACCAGGTCAGCTCGATCCATGCCCGCATCCCTACCACACGGCGATGCCAGGTCCTCCAGTCGAGCCGGTCGAGCCCTGGCAGAATCTCCCACCCAGGGACCGTCGAAAGCCGTCGGACAAGGGGGAACATGAAAGAGCTCGTCAAGTGGAGGATCTTGCTCGTCGAAGGTCTCGGGACGGCGTGTCTCGTCTTTTTCGGCGTGGGGACCGCGACCTTGAGCTTCGGCTTCAAGCTGACCGGTGCGAGTACCTCGGCCGGAGTTGTCGCCACGGCCCTGGCATTCGGGCTCGTCCTGATGGCCCTGGTCTATGCCGTCGGTCCCGTATCGGGGTGCCACATCAACCCCGCGGTGACGATCGGGTTCCTGGCGTCGCGCCGGATCACCCTCATTGACGCGATCGGCTATTGGAGCGCGCAGTTCGTGGGAGCCATCGTGGGAGCGGGCGCGCTCTATGGCATCTTTCACACAGCGGGGCGGTATACGAGCACGGTCGGTCTCGGAACAAACGGCTACGGCGCCTCGTCGATCATCCACGCCAATGCCCTGGGCGCCTTCATCGCCGAGATCATCCTGACCTTCTTGTTCGTGTTCGTGATCCTGGCCGTCACGCGGCGGGTGTCCAATGCGACCGTCGCCGGCTTGGCGATCGGTTTGGCGCTGACGCTGGTGCACATCATTGGCATCCCGATCGACGGCACGTCCGTCAATCCGGCACGGAGTCTCGGACCGGCGCTCTTCGTCGGCGGTTCGGCGCTCTCCCAGCTCTGGGTGTTCCTCGCTGCGCCACTGGTCGGCGGCGTCCTGGCGGCGGCCGTGTTCGTGGTCTTCTACCCCGCCGGAGAAGAGGAGGTAGTCGTCGAACCCGTTCTCCAAGAGCAGGCCGTATAAGGGGGCGCTTGACAACGATCTCCCGGCTGAAAGCCTTCAGAGCGCGACAAGCCCGTCTCTGCGTGATCGCAGGGATACCTGGGGCCAACTGACCCTCGGGGTCTTGTCGATGACGTCGGGGAAACCGCGATGCGCGCGGCGAGCTCGCCGAAACGGCCGGTCTGCGGCCCATGACCCGAGCGGGAGCGGCCGGGAAATTAGGTTCACCTCGTGCCGTCCTCCGCCGACCGGCCCGAGTTCGTGGCCGCCAGCTACAACGTCCACGCCGGTGTCGACGGCTGGGGCAGGCCCCACGACTTCCTCAGCGTGTGCCGGTCGCTGGCGGCCGACGTACTCGTGCTCCAGGAGGCCTGGCATCCCGACGGCGGCGTCGGTATGGCCGCCGAGATCGGCCAAGCCCTCGGCTACCAGGTCACCGAGGTGACCCTGGCTCGCGGACGACGGGCTGCTCCCCACCCCGAGGCTGACCGCCACTGGATGCGCCGGCTCGACTGGCGGACCGCCAGCCATGCGATCTTCCTCGACAGCCAGCGGAGCTTCCCATCCCGGGTGACGCGATCCGAGCGCTTCGCGGCGGCAGAACCCGGGGGCTGGGGCATCGCCGTACTGAGCCGGCTTCCGGTCCTCGAGTCCCGCGTCCTTCGCCTGCCCCAGCTCCGCCGGGACCGCGCGACTCGGGCCGTGCTCGCGCTCGATGTCGAGCTGGGCGAAAGTCGGGTTGGGATCGCCGGGACCCACATGTCCCATCTCTCCCACGGTTCGGCCTTGCACTTCCGGGCGGTGGCGCACCTCCTCGAGCAGGTGTTCGGCAACCAGCCAGTGCTCTTCGCCGGCGACATGAATCTTTGGGGCCCGCCCATCCATGCCTTCTTGGGACAGTGGCGGCGCGCCGTCAAAGGCAAGACGTGGCCGGCGTGGCGCCCGCACAGTCAGCTCGACCACCTCCTCGTGCGCGGGTTCGAAGTGCGGGCGTCGGCGGTATGGCCCGAGTCCGGCTCGGACCACCGCCCGGTGTGGGCCCGTCTGGCCATGGGCGGCCCCTGACGATGACCCGTCGCCACCTGGCGGTGATTGCCGGTGTGACCGTGGCTGCCGGACTCGCGGCGTGGGCCGCGCTGACCGAGCCCTTCACGGCCGGCGCCGAGGCCGTCACGGGACTGGGCCTCTTCCTGATCGCCGCGGCCATGGCGCTGCGGTGGCGCCGCGCCCCGGCCGGCCCTTGGCCCGTGGCTCCGGCCGCTCCGCTCGAGCGCTGGTGGCCGTGGGTCGCGTTCGCGACGGTCGTGGTGGCCTGGGAGCTGGTCTCGTTCTTCTTGGGCCCCCGAGTCGACCACCCGACGGTGAGCTCGCTGTACGACTCGGCTACCCGGTCGCGAGCGGTGCGAGGCGCGTGCTTCTTCCTCTGGCTCTGGCTCGGGGTGGCGTTGGTGCGGACATGAGCGCCGAGGTCGTCTCCGACGCCGTGTGGGCACTGCTTGCTCTGGCCGCCGTCGCCCTCGCGGTGGCCGCACATCTGCCCCGGTCCCGGATCGAAACCGTGCTCGGGCTCATCAGACGAATCGAGGCCCACCCGGCCGGCGCGCTCGCGGTGCTGCTGGGGTGGATGTGGTTGGGCTGGCACTTCTTCGCCCGTTGACCGGCGGGCGCAGCGGCCCGGGCGGCGGTCTGTGCTCCGACCCGCCCGGGCGGCTCATGAAACGACAACCACCCTCGGTCGGTAGCCGATGAACAGGCCGGACTCGACCACCCCGGGAATCATCTTGAGCTCGGCCTCGGTGCGCTCGGTGATCTCGGTCATGCGGGCGTCGAGGAGGAGGTTGCCCCGCTCAGTGATCTGAGGCCCGTCCTTGCCCAAGGCTCGGCGCAGCACCACGTCGCCAATCCCGATGGCGGCCAGGCGGTCCTGCGTCAGGCGGAGCGCTTCGGGTACCACTTCGATCGGCACTCGGAACCGGCTCCCCAGCCGCTCCACCAGCTTGGTCGGGTCCACCACGATGTACCGCTCGGGAGATGCCGCCAGGACCAGTTTCTCTCGCAACAACGCGCCGCCCCGACCCTTGATCAGGTTGCCGGCCGGGTCGACCTCGTCGGCCCCGTCGAAGGACCAGTCGGGTCGGGCCGCGGCGAGCGAAACGGTGGGGACGCCGAGACCGGCGCAGGTCAGCTCCACCTCGATCGAGGTCGTTACCGCCGTCCACGCGATGCCCTCGGCCGAACCCCGGGCCGCGAGGGCCTCCGCGGTCAGCCGGCTGGTCGTGCCCGAGCCGACCCCGACCACCTCGCCCGGGCGCAGGCGCTCGGCCATCTTGGCGGCCGAGGCGCGCTTGGCCGCCTCCTGGCTGACGGCCCCGCCCCAGAGCTGGCCGACATCGAACGCCTGCTCCCAGGAGCCCACGAGTCCATCTCCCTCGGCGCGCCGAGTGCTTCGGCCGGGATCCTACCGAAGGCCCCTCGGACACGAAGAACTCGGCACCGGAACTCGCCGGCGGTGGCAGTGTGGAGGCGGTGCCCAAGCGCAGCGCCGGCCTCCTCCTCTACCGGACGGCCGGTGGTCCCCTCGAGATCCTGATCGTCCACCCGGGCGGGCCCCTGTGGGCCCGGCGCGAAGAGGGCGCGTGGTCGCTCCCCAAGGGTGAGGTCGAGGACGGGGACGACCGGGCCACCGCCGCCCGCGAGTTCCAAGAGGAGCTTGGCTCGCCGCCCCCGGAGGGCGACTGGATCGACCTCGGGGACGTCACCCAGTCGGGTGGGAAACGGGTGCACGCGTTCGCGCTGGAAGGCGACCTCGACGCGGGCAGCGTCGTGAGCGGCACTTTCGAGATGCAATGGCCACCCCGCTCAGGGCTACGCCAGCGCTTCCCTGAGATCGACCGCGCCAAGTGGGTCAGCCCCGAGGAGGCCGGGAGGCTCCTGATCCGGGCCCAGATGGCGTTCGTCGAGCGACTGACGACACACCTCTCCGCAGCCCGAGGCCGGTAGCGCGGGGTCAGCCGTGCTCTTGGTCCTCGAGAGCAAAACAGCCGACGGCATCGGCGAAGGCATCGAGGTCGACCTGGTCGAGGTGACGAATGACGTGACGTCGGACGCCGGCGAGATGGGTCGGGTACACCTCCTCCAATCGGGCCAACCCGGCATCGGTGAGCACGGCAAGCAGCCCGCGGCCGTCGGACGGACACCGCATCCTGTCGACCAACCCCCGCCTCGCCAGGGCGTCGACCACTCGGCTGATCGCGCTGAGCGACATCGCCCCCCGGGCGGCCAGTTCGCCCATCCGCAGGCGTCGCCCGTCCGCCTCGGACAGGTTCGCCAGGACGAAGTACTCGGTCATCGTGACCCCGTGGGCGGCCTGCAATTCGGCTTCGAGCACCCGGGGCACCACCACGGAAGCCCGGACAAACGCCCGCCAGGCCCGCTCCTCGGCCCGATCGAGGGGGGCGACGCGACCCGTATCGGTGCTCGTCTCACTCATCGGGCTCTCCTTGGCATCGTCGGTCAGCGCATTATACTTGCTTTTGCAAGCATCTAGAAAGGGGTGACCATGCCATCCACGACCAGCACTTACCGCGTCGACCTGACCGGGGACTACTCCATCGACCCGGCCCACAGCCGCATCGGGTTCGTCGCACGACACGCGATGGTGACCAAGGTCCGGGGCCTGTTCAAGCAGGTCGACGGCAAGATCCACCTGGACGCCGAAGACGAGAGCCGCTCCAGCGCCGAGGTCGACATCCAGGTCTCGTCCCTCGACTCCCAGACGCCCGAGCGGGACGCTCATCTGAAGAGCGCCGATTTCTTCGACGTCGAGCGCTTCCCCACCATCCGGTTCGTCAGCACCAAGGCCGAGGCCCTCGGCGAGGACCGGTTCCGGCTGAACGGCGACCTCACCGTACGGGACGTCACTCGGCCGATCTCCATCGGTGTCGAGCTCACCGGGGCCGTCAAGGATCCCTTCGGGATGGTCCGGATCGGCTTCGAGGGCTCGGTCGTCG
>JBEDUR010000149.1:0-10994 GCA_040414865.1 Acidimicrobiales bacterium | reverse complement strand
ATAGCTATCGGTTGCGCAGCACGATTGGGGGTTTCTTCCATCAGACCCGTATTTGGGGATCCTACCAACCCCTTATGTATCGCGAATTTCGTAACTCATTCGTTCCGAGGCGTCCCATGTCGATGGTGTTGTCGGAATGGGTTCTCACACTGCGCGACCTGGTCGCTGCCCGTAGCAAAGCTGACCTGGCGCGATGCGCAGTCCGCTGCGGATACAGCATTGGCAGGCTGCAAGGCAGCGTCCGCCATCGCGTCCTCTACCTCTGATCAGACCAATCGGCTTCTGATCAGACCAATCCGCGATCGTCGTGGTTCGGCTGCGTCGCTTGAAGTGGACCGCACGCGTCGAACCGCTGAGCTGAACTTGTGCTCGTGGTCTCATCCAGGATGAGAGGTCAACCATCGCGGTCGGTCCGCTGTGACGGTTCCACTACGGGGATCGGCAACTGACGAGCGTCCTGACGATGCTTCAAATGCCGGCGAACTGACTCATCGGACACCGAATACCATCAGGCGTGTGGTCGACCACAAGCCACCACGTTTCGCTGCCGACGAGCGACATACGATCCTGAGTCTGCTGCAATACCAGCGAGAGTCCTTCGTGCGCAAGGTGCACGATGTTGGTTCGCAGGAAGCTTCGATCTCGGTTGTGGCGTCAGGAACTTCTCTCCTTTGGCTCGCTAACCACATGGCCGATGCGGAGGTGACATGGGTGTTGCACCGATTTGCCCAGCGCGCGGACGACGGTGACGCCGGCCCGGCTGCAGCTAGCCTTGGTGAGGCCGTTACGCGGTATCGGCGCGTGTGGCGTGCTGTGGACGCCGTGGTCGGTGGTGCCTCGAGTCTGGAAGCGCGGTGCGCACCCTTTGACGATCTTCCCGAAGTGAACCTCCGATGGATCCTCGCCCACCTCTTAGAGGAGACAGCACGCCATGCTGGCCATGCTGACATCCTTAGAGAGCTCCTGGACGGGCAAACGGGCAGATAGCGGGCGGATTCTGGGCCAGCCGGACGCGACGCGAGCAAGCAGAACTTCAGGTCAGGGTGGTTTGGGTGGCGGTTCTTCGACAGTCAGGGCAGCGGCCTCTGAAGACGATGTCCGTGTCGAGCAGTTCGAAGCCGTGCTGCTGGCTGGCTGGCAGGGTTAGCTGGTCAGCGCCTTCCGGGTTGACGTCGCGCAGCGCTCCGCATTCGACGCAATAGAGATGATGATGGGCGGCCGTGGTGTTGGGGTCGTAACGCTTCGGACCATCACCCGTAGAGATTTCCAGCACCTCGCCCATGTCCACCAACTCATTCAAAGTGTTGTACACGGTGGCCAGACTGATCTCGGGGAGAAGCCGCTGGGCTTGGCTGTAGACGGCGTCGGCGGTCAGGTGGACGTGCTCACCTGCGAGGACCTCAGCCACAACTCGTCGCTGAGCGGTGAGCCGCCACCCCCGGTCCCTCAACCGCTGGACCAACTCGCTGATGATTGCCTCCTCACCCTCTGCTGGTACGACGAAACTGGGCCGGTCACCTATACGTTCTGGCTCTTGACTCATTCTAATCTTGTAAATAGCCTACAACTCGTCAAAGAGCTACATCGAGTTCATTCTGCAAGGGAGTTTCCTGGCGGCGAGACAGGACCGCTAACGACGTCGGGCGCCGATGGCGAAGTAAGAGATTCGCTCACGAACGCCGAGGACATCTGGGCCAGCCGATGGTCCGAGTGTCGATATACCTCCCATGTCGTCAAGCAGCCGAACGAAACGCAGCACCTAGGCAACACCGGCTTAGATCTGGCGCAACGATCATCCGCACCAGCCATCAGAGGAGAGAAAACGACGTGTCTGACCGCGGCAGCGAAACCGAAAATTCAGTGACCCCCTCCCCGATCTGGCCCACAACGAACCGGGACTGGTGGCCGAACCAGTTGAACCTGGCGGTTCTCCGCCACAACTCACCGAAGTCGACTCCGACGGGTGCGGACTTCAACTATCGCGAGGAATTCAAGACCCTCGATCTTGACGCGCTCAAGCAAGATCTGATCAAGGTGATGACCACGTCGCAGGACTGGTGGCCGGCCGATTACGGCCACTATGGCCCGCTCTTCATTCGGATGGCGTGGCATCAAGCAGGCACCTACCGCATCGACGATGGACGCGGCGGTGGCGGAAGAGGCGCCCAGCGTTTTGCCCCCAGCAACAGCTGGCCTGACAACGCGAGTCTCGACAAGGCGCGCCGGTTGCTCTGGCCGATCAAGCAGAAGTACGGCCGGAAGATCTCCTGGGCTGACCTGATGATCTTCGCCGGCAACGTTGCCTACGAGTCGATGGGCTTCAAAACCTTCGGCTTTGGTTTCGGCCGGGAGGACACCTGGGAGCCCGACGACACCGACTGGGGTACCGAGCACACGTGGCTCGGAGATGACCGTTACAGCCGGCCCGGCGAGTGGGTCAAGCCGTTCGGCGCGGTGCAGATGGGCCTGATCTACGTGAATCCGCAGGGACCCCAGGGCAACCCCGATCCGCTCGCCGCAGCCAGAGACATCAGGGAGACGTTCCGTCGGATGGCGATGAACGACGAAGAGACCCTCGCCCTCATCGTCGGTGGCCACACTGTCGGCAAAACCCACGGTGCGGTCGGTGAGGAGTACGTAGGTCCCGAACCCGAGGGCGCCCCCCTTGAGGAGCAAGGCCTTGGCTGGAGAAATACCTTCGGCACCGGTAACGGCGACGACACCTACACCAGCGGTCTCGAAGGTGCGTGGACCAACGAGCCGACGAAGTGGGACAACGGGTTCCTGGACAACCTGCTCAACTACGACTACGAGCTGACGACGAGTCCCGCCGGCGCGCACCAGTGGAAGCCGGCGAATCCTGAGGCACAAAACACGGTGCCCGATGCTCATGATCCGTCGAAGAGGCATGCCCCGATGATGCTGACGACGGACCTCTCGTTGAAGATGGATCCGATCTACGGTCCAATCGCGAAGCGATTCCATGAACACCCCGAGCAGCTCGCTGACGCATTCGGCAGGGCGTGGTACAAGCTGTTGCACCGTGACATGGGCCCCGCCTCGCGCTATCTCGGCCCGTGGGTGCCAGAGCCGCAGCTGTGGCAGGACCCCGTCCCCGCGGTCGATCATGAGCTGATCGGCGAGAAGGACATCGCCGAGCTGAAAGCCAAGATCCTCGCCTCGGGCCTGTCGATCTCACAGCTGGTATCCACCGCCTGGGCCTCGGCAGTCACTTTCCGGGGCACCGACAAGCGGGGTGGAGCGAACGGAGCGCGAATCCGACTCGCTCCGCAAAAGGACTGGGAGGTCAATGACCCAACCGAACTGGCCAAGACGCTGCAGACCTTGACGAAGATCCAACAGGACTTCAATAGTTCGCAGTCGGGCGGGAAAAAGGTCTCCCTTGCCGACGTAATCGTTCTGGGTGGATGCGGAGCCGTCGAGCGGGCGGCCAAGACCGCGGGGTTCGACGTCACCGTCCCCTTCGCGCCAGGTCGGACAGACGCTGCCCAGGAACAGACTGACGTCGAGTCCTTCGCCGTGCTCGAACCAAACTTCGACGGGTTCCGCAACTACCTCCGGGCCGGAGAAAAGTTCCCGGCAGAGCATCTACTGGTGGAGCGGGCCAGCCTCCTGACTCTGACCCCTCCAGAGATGTCTGCTCTCATCGGCGGCATGCGGGTTCTGAACACCAACTTCAGGCAATCCCGACACGGCATGTTCACCCACCAGCCAGAAGCGCTGACCAATGACTTCTTCGTGAACCTGCTCGACATGAGCACCGAGTGGAAGGCGTCCGTCTCGGATGAGAACGTGTACGAGGGTCGCGATCGCGCCACGGGCGAGGTCAGGTGGACCGCCACCCCGGTCGACTTGGTCTTCGGCTCTAACTCCGAGCTTCGAGCCATCTCTGAGTTCTACGGAAGTGACGACTCCAAGGAGAACTTCGTGCATGCCTTCGTAGCCGCCTGGGACAAGGTCATGAGCCTCGACCGGTTCGACCTCGCCTGATCCAGCAGCACCCACCCATTACCCATGGGTGGCCTAGAACTGAGGCAACCCCCCTCCGTGGAGTGGCGACCACCGAGGGGGTTGCCGTCCTCCGGCCTTCTAATCCCCAGTTTCTGTAGCCAGCTCACGGCGATCCGAGATGGCCTCCTGGGTCGAATCCTTCCTCTCTCCGCCTCACTTCCCAGCTTTCAGGCCATCCTGCCCCTATGAGACCCCGACACCATCCCTGTTCAATGGTCCGCTCGGGCCTTTAGGGGTTTCCACCGCCTGGCTCGCTGCTTGCAGCTCGGGTCTCTTGACGTTGAGATTCCGAAGAGCGCGGAAGATGTCTTCAAACGCCACAACGCCAGCAAGCAGCAGTAGTGGAATGACAGGAAGGACAGTCCGAGTCTGGTATTCGTTGATGGCCACTGTGACAACCAAGATCGACAGTGCCGTGCCAACAAGGAGGAAGATCTCAGCGCGAAAGCGCAACTCCGCGCCGAGGCGCGTAAATCCTGCCAGCAGTACCATGACAGCGATGAGCGCAAGTGCCCCGAGTAGCCACCGTTGTGTGTGGGCGATCTGTACGTACGAGCGGAGAGTCTGAAATCCACTGCGTATTTGCCGGTGATACTTCGGGAAGTACTCGGATCGCACCGATTGGTCGGGTCCGACCTCCTGGAGGACATCGGTGTCATGTGGCGAAGGAAGGGTGATTGCCTGCCCCAGGTAGCCGCTTCCTGGTCGGAATGTCAGTAAAAAGTCACGGCTGACAATCTCCAGATACGACAACGGCCGCTGGCGGATCACCTCAAGTGCGAAGGCGCGGACGGTCGCGTCATTTTTCGCACCGGGGGTACCAAGCGTCCTCACAGCGGGTGATTGACTCTCCCAGATCCAAGCCTCCGGTGCGTACGGATGTGGAATCTGGTCATTTGGGCAGAGTGCTCTGTCCTGCTTAGGCAGCGTAAGGTCACGACAGTTTGCGATCTCAGCTACTCGACCATAAAGCAGCCAGCCCTCGCTTTGGGTGAAGCCGACGCCCCGACCCGCTGCTGCATGTAGCGCCATATAAGAGCCGATCGGAATCATGAGCGTAAGAACTCCCACAAGGGAAATTAGCCGGAGCTTGCGTGTCCAGAGGAGGTAGGTGACCCATGCGGGTACCGCAGCGAACCCGATGACACGAATCGTTATGGAGGCCGCGAGGAGAAGACCACTTGCCGCGGTCGGCTTTGAACTCCTTCCTCCGGTCACGAGCAAGACAATGCTCAGCGTGAGACAGAGTGTGAAGAAGGAGTCGGACGCAATCCACTGCTCTGAGGAGATCACGTAGCCGTCGAGGAGGAAAAGGCCGGCCGCGAGTGCCGCTAACCAGCGACGCACGCCAAGACGCAGTCCGCCCACATAGACGATCACTCCCGTCAGGAGACCTGCCAGGTGTTGAGTCACAGTTACAACACCGAAGTCGCGATCTGGAAGCGTGAGAAGGTGCAGTATGAGCGGATAGCCGCTCGGAAACCAGTCACCGAACCGGACGAGACCTGAGCCATATGCCATGCCCACGTATGACCAGGAGTCACTGTAAAGGAGCCCCGGCCAGTAGGTCACTTCAACTGCGACGCGTAAACCAATCGCAACCGTAAACACGGCGAGAAACACCCAGTGGCGACGAACTGTTGCAGCGATATTGTCAACTGCGCCGAACGTCATCGAGTGCTGCATCGTAGACGCCATCTCCTAGAACGAACGGAATAACCCTAAGCCGTGTGTGACGCCGATCCGCTTTCGCGGACGGGCTCGCGAGAGCCTTGCGGACCGTTCAAACGTCTTGTGGACCTCGACGCCGAGCCCCAAGCGGTTGGCCGGTTCGCAGCGTTCTGTATGCCGCAAGCCTGCACGTCCGAGAATTCGCGGGTCGCCAACGTTGGGTACGAGCCCTTCAACGAAAGTGCTATCTACTGGGGTGTTATCGATGAGCTGGAGCAGCGCGGAGTGCGCTTCACCGCTGACCCTGCCCTGTTCAACGACCTCGGCAATGGCCCGTATGGGTTTGACGCGCGGCTGACGGTTACGTCCCGCGTCGATCGTGACCGTTAGCATCGGCTGGGCTTCAGGAGCTCTGTTCTGGCAAAGTCTGCGGCATGGAGGGGCGGTGGGCTTTGGTGCGAATCGCCAGATCGTCGTGGGAAGCCTCATTGAGAATCCCCATCCGCCGTGAAATCTGACGTGTCCAATGCTTGTCGGATGCGCGGCGGCGAAGTCAACGGGTAGCCGGAGACTTCGTACGAATCAGGTTCCCTCGGACACGCCAGCGTTCTCCCGAGGTCGACTCTCGATGAGCGCAGTCGGCCTCGCGCCCGAATGAGTCACTGGCGCAGGACGAACGGACCACGCGCAAGTTCTTGACCTTAATGCCATTTTGGTATTGCATTGGCATCATGGTGGTGCCATGATGGCATCATGGATATGGCACCGTATGTCGACTCCATTCACCGCCAGTTCGCCGCCGCGGCCGACGCCGGGGGGGCGGAATCGCGGGATCTGGCCGAACGTCTGTTCTCCCCCCTGGAAGCGGCGATCCGCCTGACACTGCAGGAAGCCCTGAGTGCCGCGGCTGACGAGATCACCATCGAAATGTCGCCGGGCTCGGTGGAGCTCCGTCTCCGGGCAGGCAACCCGGAGTTCGTCGTCATCCCGCCGCCATCAGTCACCCCGGCAGAGGACGAGGCCGGACTGGGTACTACGACGGCGCCCGAGCTCGCGGAGGAAGACGACGGGTCGACGGCTCGGGTCAACGTCCGCATGCCCGGCCAGTTGAAGACTCGCGTCGACCAGGCAGCGGCTAGAGAGAACATCTCGGTCAATTCCTGGCTGGTGCGCGCCGCCACAGCCGCCCTGGGACGGACGGAGACATCCGGCGGGCGCGGAGGACGGGCACCGCGGGGGCGTCAACGGTATACGGGCTGGGCTCGATAACCGGATGCCATCCCACACTCCGAGCGACTGGCACGCGACCACCCTTGACACAAGAAAGGACCTTTGATGAAGAGTTTTGAGACAGCCGAACCGATCGCAGTCGATATCGAGATGGGCATCGGTGACCTCCAGGTCATCGCCAGCGACCGCCAGGACACGGTCGTTGTCGTCGAACCGGCCAACCCAGCCAGTGAGTCCGACGTCAATGCCGCGGCGCAGACGCTGGTGGAGCTGGTGGGGCACAACTTACGGATCAGAGCACCGAAGAGCTGGAAACAGTGGACGCCCTGGGGGGGCCGGGAGTCGGTAAACATTCGCGTCGAGTTGCCCGCCGGATCCGACCTCAGTGCGACTACCGGTCTGGCTCCGCTGCGCACCGCCGGCCGTCTGGGTGACTGCGTATACAAGACGGGCCTCGGCGAGGTGCAAGTGGACGACGCTCGCTCGCTGGACGTCAAGACTTCGGCCGGTGAGGTCACGGTGGGTTCCGTCCAAGGCGACTTGGTCATCACCACCGGTTCGGGCCAAGTGCTCGTGGGCTGTGTCGAGGGAGTTGCGGAGATCAAGAGCTCCAACGGCGACATGCGCATCGGTGTCGTAGGTGGAGACCTACGGGCAACCACGTCAAACGGACGGATCTCGGTCGATGACGCCGGAGCAGCCGTGTCAGCCAAGACCGCCAATGGTGACATCCGCTTGGGGACCATCCGACGTGGTACCACTTACGCACAGACGGCATTCGGCAAGATCGAGGTTGGCGTATCCGAAGGTGTTACCGCCTGGCTCGACTTGGACACCAGTTTCGGGGCGGTCTACAACGAGCTCGTCACTGTGGAACAACCGGAACCAGGTGCGGAGACGGTGGAAATCACGGTCCGGAGCTCAATGGGAAGCATCGCCATCCACCGCAGCTTGGAGGCGATCACCGAGGTGGCAACGGCGTGACCGTCGCCCCCCGATCGGGTCATCCGGGACTCGACGTGATCCAGCGCCCCGAGGCCGTTCGATCGGTGATCGGGGGGCAGCGCCGCTGACTCGGTGATTTGGCATATTCGACCTTCTCGACGCCGACCAGCCAGAGCGCTTGCGCTACGACGTTCCAAAGATCCCTGGCCAACGTGCTTGGGGTTGGCAGAAGTGCCGCAGGTTCTTCCATGACTCTTCGACGTCGGCCGTTCGTTCGTGGGGGGCACGGAACAGGCTCACGTATCCGGCAATCTCGAAGAGGTCGTACCAGAGCCGGTAACAGGCGAGTGCGGTCGGGTCGAGCTCTCGGCCGCTCCGCTGCCGGTAGGCCTCGAGCACCGATCCGTCCCCAGGATCGAGATCCCAGAGATCGCGTTCTGGAGGCGACAGTCGGACGGCCTCCCAGTCGACGAG
This sequence comes from Acidimicrobiales bacterium, assembly GCA_040414865.1. Classification (GTDB taxonomy): domain Bacteria; phylum Actinomycetota; class Acidimicrobiia; order Acidimicrobiales; family RAAP-2; genus Palsa-461. The sequence continues at coordinate 2,642 of JBEDUR010000149.1, read as the reverse complement.
CTTCAGGCCTTGGTCGGTGACAAGAACGTTTGCGGCGTGCGGCTCACCGTGGGTGATGACCATCTCAGAGCTCGTCGACACGGCATCGGACCACTCGTCGTAACGGATCAGGAGCCGGGAAATCCCCTCGGCGTGGTCCGACAGCAGCCTTCGGGTCGGCTCGGCGTAGGGTCCGGTCCCCCACGGTGCGGTCAGGTCCACTAGCGCCGCCTCGAGGGTGCTCCGGCGAGGCAAGACGAGATCGTCAGTTACGGCGACGCCCTCGACTCGCGGGGTTGCGGCGTGGAGTGTAACAAGGTGAGAGGCCATCGCCAGCCTCTCGTTCGGATCTGTGTACTTGCCGTTCTCACCGGCAGGCTGACCCACCACGTAACGGTGCACAACCACTGAGTAGAAGGACCCGAGGTGTGCCATCGAGCTGCCGTCAAGAGTCGGCTCGGGCCCCACGACGAATTCAAGGCCGGCCTCCTCGAGAATGTGGGCGCAACAGAAGGCTCGGGCGAGGCGGGAAAAAGCCTCGCCGAGCGGTTCGGAGGGTGAGTCGGACCAAGTCCGCAGGTCGTCGACAGTCACGAACCAGGCGCTCCGCTCCTCAGTCGTGACCAGCCAATGGTGGCTCCCGAAACCGACCGGCTGGTACTGGAGGACCGATGCCTCGATCCCCCAGTTCTCCGCCAGACAATTCTGAAGGTCAGAATCCTTGAGATCTACCGGCCTGGTGAACATCGTTCGTCCGTTTACACACCTCGCGCTATGACATCTTGAACCATCCCCGAGCACGAGCCCGTCATGCTTTCGCACTGTGCCAAGTCGAGGTGACCCCAATCGGATGGTGTTCATGTCGTTCTGTCTGAGGGGTTCAGCCAACAAGCCCATCAGATCGGACTCCGACAGAGGGGACTCGGTGGCAAGCTGTGGCGTGACCAGCAACATTCCGTTCGAACCATCGTGAGGGTCGAAACCTTGGCCGACCGCCACCTGATGACGGCCGCCGACCTGCTGCTTGGCGCCCAGATCTGGCGGACTGCCGCACCGGTGTCGCGCGTAGCCGATAACGACACGGCCTTTCAGGCGATAACCGAGAGCCTCCATAGCGGTTTAGGCCTTGGAGCTATGGAAGGTAACGAGTTGGTCGGATTCCTTATCGTCCCTCTGCCGAGCGGCCCAGGACCGGCACGGATCACCATTTTGGACACGCAACACGGAGCGAGCCAGCCATACGTCCGAGACGCTTACCGTGCCTTGTACGAGGCAGCCGCGGCCGAATTGGTCAACCTCGGGTGCTTCTGGCACAAGATCCGGGTGCTGACCGAACCGCCCGAGTCAGTGGATTCATTTGTCGAGATGGGCTTCGGAATCGATCAGATCAAGGGGAGCCGGCCAATTAGTCCGACACTCTCATCGGGCCAAATACGTTCCATCGAAGAGGCTGTTCGCGACGATGTCAACGACCTGGCCAGGCTCTGGGTCGAACTCGCCACCTATCACGCACGCTCGCCGATCTTGAACCCAGCACTGGTTGATCTTCCGGCCATCCGGAACGACCTGGTCGCCACCATCGAAGACGAGGGCCGGAAGATCTTCGTCGCGCGTCAGAACGGGAACGCCGTTGGCATGATCGAGGCTCACCCCGATGCCCACTATCAGGACACAGTGACCATCGGCCTCAACATCGTGACCGGAGCGGTCCGCTCCCAAGGCATCGGCACCACCCTTTTGGAAGCAGTCATGCGTTGGAGTGGTTCGGCTGGCTATCAACACTGTGCCGTCAGCTGGGCATCGCCCAACTTGGTGAGCGACGCCTTCTACCGGGCCCATGGGTTCGTGCCGATCCGATATGAGCTTGCCCGACAGATCGACCCCAGGGTCAGCTGGGCAAACGAGTCCCTCAACTTCTCGCTCTTGGATGGCGCGTGGCGGTCTGCCGAGTCAGGTAACGAGTGAGCACTCGTATCGACCGCGGTCGGTGGCGCGCTCAGAGGAGCTCACGATCGACGCGACGGTTACCTAGAGCAGCCCCGCTACCTCCATTTATGATCACTGGGTGTCACGCCCCACGAAGCGCTTGATTTCGGTTGAGCATCCCCGGGGTCCCAGCCGATTGCCGGCAGACGATCCCGCGGTCTTGGCACTGGCCCTCAAGCTGACAGGGCGCCCTTCGCCCGCACCGGACCTCGGTGGTGTCATGAGCCTCAATCTTCACCTGGAGCCCTTGGATGCAGTGCTTCGGATCCATGAACCGCTCGTTACTCGCAACCGTCTGCTCGCCCTCAGACGCCTCAGGCGTCGGCTCTTCGCCGTCGGCCTCCGAGTGGCCCGGCCGCTCCAGATCGGGGGCCAAGAAGTGGCACATTGCCGCGACCGATTGGCCGAGCTCGAAGCCTTTGTTCCGCACGCGACCCCGCCACCAGATTGGGAGTCCTACCAGTGGCTGTTCGGCGCCATGGGCGAGCTGCACCGAGCGCTCAGACCGGTCAGGTCCGAGCTCCCCCGGCCTGCCATCTCCACGTATGGGCCGCCGGGCTCGTTGCGCCGTTGGATGACTGTCACCACCGACGCCGTGGCCGGCGATCGGGGTGGCCGCGAGGCTGCTCGTCGCGTACAGGATCTGGTGCGGGAGCTCAGTACCCAATGGGTACCAG
>JBEDUR010000148.1:0-14479 GCA_040414865.1 Acidimicrobiales bacterium | reverse complement strand
CGAACTGTACCCGTCGGCAAAGGATCGATGGTCCGTGAGGCACCACTCGGCAATGGTCAGCTCCAACTCCACGGGACCGACGACATAGGCATCGAGGTCGACGACGCCGGCGATCCCGGACTCGGTGAAGAGGAACTGGTTGGCGGCGATGTCGGGCATCACCAAGGCGAAGGAGGTGGCCACGGCCCCTGGGTCGCAGGCAGTCATCGTGGCCAGAAGCCGGCCACCCTCAGGTCGCTGATGAGCCTCCAGCTCCCGGCGGACGCTAGCGATTGCCGCCTTGTAGTAGGTGCCCGGGGACCGCAAAGGTGCGCCGACCGAGCCGTAGCCGCGGTAGGTCCGTTCATGCATTGTTGCGAGGAAGCGGCCCAGCATCCGATGGACTTCCGGCAGTGCCGGGAACTGGTCTGGCTCCCAGCTGTCGCCTGACATCCACGTCGTGACGAAGACGGCCCTCCCCTCCCAATCGACCGCGGCGACAAGACGCGGAGCACTGAGGCCCGCTCCGTTGACGGCCGAAGTGACGGTAGCGAACTGGGCTGCCGACATTGGGAATGAGAGACCGAAGACCCTCTGCATCTGCTGCCAAAACGGATATGACGTGCGCTCGTCTACCCGCGGTGCTCGCACCGCCACCTGACCCGATGGGCCGCTGCATCGATAGACGTAATTCGAGTTCTGCGCCACCAGCTCAACGTCCCAGGGCGAGGTTCCGAGTTCACGCTCGAGGAGCTTGGCCACCTCGGCGTTGGCAATCGGCTCGAACACGGCCAAACGGTACCTTTTGGATCCAGCGGACCTTGCAAGAACAGCACGGTCTGGTACCCGTGGCTGGCCTAGAAGGCGGCCGCCTCGGCAGTACGGAATCTCCCGACCTCAATTGCCGATTCAGCCGTCCGACTGAATCGAGCGGATCGCACTGGCCAGCCCAGTCCTCGGAGCCTCCGGTTGGCAGCGGGACAATGCCTCCTCTGGAGCCAGCCATTCGAAACGATCGTGCTCCTCGTCGAGGACGATGTCGACCCCAGACGGAACCAACAGCCTGTAGGTCCACCACTCTGGGTGGTCGACCAATTTGAGGTCGCCAGGCCAGACTTCCATCCCGATCTCCTCGGACAGCTCCCGGCAGGCACACTCCCCGATGGGCTCGGCCGGAAAGCGCGCTCCCGCCGGCGGGGTCCAGGCCCAGTCGCCCTCATACTGGGGACCCTGAGCGGTCCGGTGCAGCATGAGGATCCGCAGTTGGGGATCTCGTCGGTACACCACGACGCTGGCCCCGACGGGGAGATCGGCCGCCATCACCTGGTCGGGCCCGGAACGGCCCTTGGCCGGTGCTCGGCCGAAGAAGTAGTCGGGACGGCAGACGAGATCCCACGTATGCGACCACTTGGAATCGGCCGGTTGGGCCCGGCGCCGCCACGGGACGAAGCAGTTGGCCTTGAAGGCTCGCAGGCTTCGGTCGTTCTCGGCGGCGATGTCACAGCCAAAGACCAGATCGGCGCCAGCTTGGAAGCCGTGAGCGGTGAGGAGTCGAATGGCTCGGGTGCCAATCCCCTGGCCCCAGCTGTGCCGAGCCAACTGGAGGTCGATGCGCCGACAGTCCCGATCCGGGAAGGCCTGGAGCAGCCGGGGAAGGTTCATCTGCTGGAGCCAGCCGTCACCAATGGGGGTGCCAGAGACTTCGAAGATGAACAGATCGGCCGGCGTATGGGAGACCCGTCGGTAGATGGCCTGGACTTGTTCTCGGCTGCGACTCTGCACGCGGTCACCTTCACTGAACCAGATGACCTCGGGATCGTTACTCCAGGAGAGGACCGCGTCCCAATCGTCTTCGGTCATCGGCCGCAGCACCAGGTCACCGTCGACCAGGCTGACGTCGTGACCCGTCAACCGATCCTCCACCCACTCCATACTTGGCTCAGTTCGCGGAAACAGCAATTCAGGACCACAGCCATCCGGGCTTCGCGCTGGTCCGGAGGACAACGATGAGATAGGCCCCCGAGTGGCCTTGGGCTCACTCTGGTGACTCAGGCCCTCCAGAGCCACCGCAGTGCGTCGGGCAGGATGACCCCGCAGTGGTTGGTGTCGTGGCCTCCGTCACCGAGCACGAACCGGAAGTCATAGTCCCGCTCCGCTAAGGCGGCGGCGACTTGGAGGTTCTCGCTGAGCCAGTTCATCTCAGCCCGGTTGTAACCCAGGTCGCGGGTCGCTGCCTGCATGAAGATGCGCAACGGCTTCGCTGCCGTAGACCTGACCAGCCGGGGATAGGGGTTTCCGCCCGGGATCTGGGCGAAGCTTCCCTCGAAACTCAACACCCGCCTGAACTTGTCCGGCCGCGTCCATGCTGCGGTGAAGGCACAGTTGCCGCCACTGCTGCCACCAGCGATTGCCCACTGGTCCGGATCCTCAACGAGGTCGTAGCGCTTTTGGACCATGGCGACGATCTCGTCTACGACGAAGGTGGCGTAGACGTCGTCGAACGCGTCGTATTCGTGGTTGCGGTTCCTTGGCTGCGCAGCATCTGGAAAGACTCCAGGGTTGATGAGCACCCCAATCGTCACGGGCATCTCGCCGCGATGGATGAGGTTGTCGAACACAATGGGCACCCGGATCTGGTCATCGGGATCCATGTAGAGCGCGCCGTCCTGAAAGACCATGAGCGCAGCTGGTCTGGCTGCGAGGTACTGCTGTGGCACGTACACCCAGTACGACCGCTCGGTGCCAGGATAGGCCTGACACTGCTTCATCTGGTGTTCTTCGATCACGCCAACGGGAACATGAGGTTGTCGCACCGAATCTGGACCATGCGCGTACCGAACAGGTGACGAGAAGTCGACCGGTTGCCGGATGTAAGGCAGCTCCGTCATCGTTCATGCTCTTTCCGGACCGAAATACCGCCACACAGGGTCGGAGTTCAGCTTGACACAAGGTATGGGAACGAAGCTGAGAGCCGAGGCGGTCACGTCATCAGCCCAGGGCAACCACTCATGCAGCGCCTCAACTGGCCACAGTCAGCACAAGAAGCCCTCGGCGTCCTCCAGGCGCGACCGCTACCGCCGTGTGCGACCTCGACGTGCTGCGCCTACTCAGGTCCGTCGATACTTCGGTCGTCCTCTACACGAATGTTCAAGGCCGCAAATACCTGAACGGCCAGAGGGAGCACTTGCGAGCTGTCGATCACGATATCTCTTAGGTACTCCCCGCCATTGATCTCGGAGAGATCCGATCCGTGAAACCGGGCCCCCGGTAGCTTCGATTCAGAGACATCCACTCCCCTCAGGTCGCAATCAAAGAAACAGGTCGTATTGAAGTGCGCTGCGGAGAGATCAGCTCGCTCCAGGTTCACGTGGTCGAAGAGAACGCGATCGCCGGTACTCATTCGTAAGCTGACGTTGTCAAGCTTGACGTCATCAAAGGAAGTGTCGCGCATCTGACTCTTCCGGACTATCGCGCCCGACATGCGACAATTCTTGAAGATCACCCGCGTGAACGACGCCTCTTCCATATCAGCACCAGAGAAATCGCTTCCCTCCACTAGGACATCCACCATTCGAAGGTGGTTGAGATCAGCTGCAAGGAAGGATGAATTGACGATATGCACGTCCTCAACGTAAAGGCCTTCGAGGTGGCCGTCGGTGAACTCCCCCTGAAGAGCCACGCCACTGACCTCAATGTCGGCAGTGAGACGCAGGTTCAGCTCCATGGGCAAATCAGCCGGAAGGCGGGGCGGGGCCGGCCGTTCGCTTCTTCGACGAGCCATCAACCGGAGCCTAAGTGCCCGCGGAGCGTGCACCGGAACAAGGCGAACCTGATCCGGATCCACCGGACGATCGTCGCTTTACCGGCGGGCCCGGCGAGGAGCGCTTTCGTCCAGCAGGTCCGACAGCTCGGCGAGATCTAACGCCTCGTCGAGTGCTCCGCTCATCCGGGTGACCACCACCACGATCGACCGGTGTATGCACCCCGGGCGGGTCGGCGCCGAGTCCAGTGAGGATCGGCAGGTCCTTCGCCGAAGCATCCCGAAGTGCTCGGCTCAGCTCGAGGGCTACGAGCCTCGCGGGAGCTGCGCCGGGAGGGGAGGTACGACCAGGGCTGCCGATCAGGATGCGGCCGTGGCGCGCCTCCTCGACCTTGGCGCCACCCATGCAGATGTTGGCAAGGGCACGCAGACGTGGGTCGTCCTCAGCGACCCGGAACGAACGGAGCGTGTGTTCCTAGGAGCCTGACCTGGGTATTCTGGCCTTCGTGCCCGTTTCGCGACGATTAGCTCTCGATCGCTTCCAGCGCCGCCTGGTCTCGGCGACAGGGACATAGCCTGATATCGGCTGCGTGACTCTGGCAGCCGAGCCATCTGCTCCTTCTAGAGGCGGCATGAACCGGCGAGGTGTGATGGCCAAGAACAACGGGAAACGCAAGGAGTCCGACCTTCTCCAGTCGGACATGGTCGACCCGGCGGGAGCTGGCGTGGCCACGAAGATGAAGCGCAAGGAGTACGAGCAGGAGATGAGAGTCCTGCACGGTGAGTTGGTGGCCATGCAGGAATGGATCAAGGTCTCCGGCGCCAAGATCTGTGTTGTATTCGAAGGCCGCGACACCGCCGGGAAGGGAGGGACGATCAAGCGGATCACGGAACGGGTCAGCCCGCGGGTATTCCGCGTCGTTGCCTTGCCGGCGCCGACCGAACAAGAGAAGTCGCAGATGTACATGCAGCGATACATTTCGCGCCTGCCCTCCGCTGGCGAGGTCGTGATCTTTGACAGGAGCTGGTACAACCGTGCGGGCGTCGAGCTGGTGATGGGGTTCTCCACGCCCGAGGAGACCGATCGGTTCCTGCTGGCAGTGCCGGCATTCGAGAGGGCCATGACGGAGGCCGGCATTCTGCTGATCAAGTACTGGCTGGAGGTCAGCGCCGACGAGCAAACCCGGCGTCTCGAGAGCCGCATCAACGACCCGAGAAAGATCTGGAAACTCTCAGAGTTGGATCTGAAGTCCTACAACCGCTGGTACGACTACTCAAGAGCCAGAGACGCCATGTTCGCCAGCACAGACACGGCATGGGCGCCCTGGTTCGTTGCCTACGCAGACGACAAACGGCGCGCTCGGCTCAACATCATCAGTCATCTGTTGAGCCAGGTACCCTACAAACCGCTCCAGCCCCAAGACATCACCCTGCCGAAGCAGCAGAAGCCAGGCGGGTATGTCGAACCGAACCTGCATTTGCGGTACATCCCGACGCCGTTCTAGGCGGATCTTGCCCAAGCCAAGCCCAGGGTCGCATAGACCCGACTGAGTACAGATAGTCGGTGTCCGTTGCCCGCATTCGACGGCGCTTCCTCGGGTCTCGATGCCGGATCCATGTGGATCTATGCGCCTCCGGGAACTCCCGTACGAGGGGGCCTTCGCCGGCGACGCTGGAGCACCTGCACGATCTGGAGGTTCAACCGACCTGTCAGCGGAAGGTGCCGAGCCCAGCAGACTGCCCGCTGCCGAGGCCGGCGGGCGGCCAGCTCGACCGGGCGAACAGGGCGACCAGAACGGCCAGCACGGCCAAGGGGCGCGAGAAGCCATTGCCAGCGCTGGGCCCACCAGCCGGCGGTTGGCTCTGCCCGCAGGGTCCCACCCAGCCCTTCGTAAGCCCACACCACCACCAGGTAGGCGGTCATGTGCAAAGGGAAGATGGTCAACTCGACCATGTTGACCGCCACGACCGGTGAGAACTCACTCTTACTGAGATTGCCTCAGGAAGGTTTCGAGTAGATGATCCCGCTCCGCAATGAGCGCCACGACACAATGGTCAGTGGCGTGTCCTGAGTCTGGCGACCAACACCTGAGGAATTAACCTGATATTTCGCCAGCTGATCGTCCGCAGATCGTTTGGGTCGGAACTTGGCGGCAGCGCCGGCTCCTCGAGCCGATCCAGTACCAGGCCACAATCGAAGCAGGCATTCAGGAGGACGCTCATCGGACGGTGGAAGTAGTGCTGTTCCACTGGCTGGCCTGCAACTCCGATGTCGCGCTGCATTCGCGTCGTCAGGTAGTCCGTCACCTTGATCGAGGCCTCGGTCGTGAACTCGCGGTCCCGCCGGATCCGCTCGCCGATCGGGTGGGCGTCGCCGGAATTGAACGCCGGATGAGTGACCGAAAACACGAATCGGCCGTCGATTCCCAGCAATCGAGGCAACACTGAGAGGAGCGGCGTGATCCGGGCCATATCCATCAGGGCCATGGTGCACACAGCGGCGTCGAAGCGTCCCTCACCCAGGGTTATGAGGGCGGAGGCGTCATCGGCACTGAGCACTCGGTAGTCGATCCGCGACCTCAAATCCGGCGGCGTGTTCTTGCGAGCCTGGGCAATGAACCGCTCAGAGTGGTCAAAGGCGACGATCTCGGCCCCGAGAGCGGCCATTCGGCGAGTGAAGCGCCCCGCCCCGCACGCGATGTCGAGCACGGTTGCCCCGGACAGCAGGCCGAGCAGCCGCTCCTGGGTCGGCTCGACGAGCAGGTCCTGAGTGGCATTGCCACCGCCGATGGCGGCATCCCACCACTCGGCCAATGAATCCCACACCCCCGCCGTCGCCGCCGCATGCTGAGGAAAGTCAGCCGACATTGTCGCCTCCAAGCTCCCGAACATCACCCAACCCCGCCGCTCCACGAATTCGACCGGGCGAGATCAATGTTTGCTGAGTTGGGCCGACCTCCGACGACGGAGGACGGTGAATGAGGAGATACCAGCACGAGCACCCTAGCCAACGCTGACGATCACCAGTCGGGCCCTTGCACTCCTTGAGATCCGCATCGCCGGCTTCTCCGAAAGACACCTCAGGTTGTCGGGCGGTGGGAAATCGCCCGAGGGCCCGTTCAGGCAAATGTCGGTGGACAGAGGCGGCTCTGGAGGGTTGGATGAGACGTTGTATGTGAACACACCGCGTAGGCCGGAGCCGTGCGATCAGGACATGGGGGCCAAAAGCGCCGATCTCATCAGCAGTCCGTCGTGCAGTCGCCGCCGCGGCGGTGGTTGTGTGCCTCGTAACGGTCGCGCCGGTCGCGTCAGGGACTGCGATCGCCGCCCCGCTCAACGGCAACGACCGCAACGGGACCTACCTGGCCTTGGGAGATTCGTTGGCATTCGGCTACGTCCCGCCCCAGGCCGTGCCGGCCCCTGACTACAGCCATGCCCGCAATTTCGTGTCTTACGCCAACCATGTAGCGGTGGACCTCGGCGAGCGGGTGGTCAACGCCTCGTGCCCGGGAGAGACCACGGCGAGCTTCCTCAACACTTCCGCTCAGAGCAACGGCTGCGAGAACTCCGTCGGTTCCTCTGTCGGATACCGGACGGCTTTTCCACTCCACGTGCAGTACTCGGGCTCGCAGATCGCCTACGCGGTCAAGTACCTGACCGACCACTCCCGGCGTACCCACCTGGTCACCATAGACATAGGGGCGAACGACGGGTTCGTTTGCGAGCAGTTGGAGAACGGGTGCTCTACCCAGGCCGATCTGAACGGGGTTGCGACGGAGATCTCGACCAACCTTGCTTCGATTTACGCCCAAATTCGGGCAACCGGCTACGACGGACCGCTGGTGGCGTTGTCGTACTACTCGTTGAGCTACAACAACCCTGTGCAGGTGCAGTTGGCCAAAATCCTTGACACCGTCATTGCCAATGTGACCAAGACGTACCGCGGTATCGTTGCCAACGGATTCGCTGCCTTCGAGACCCACTCGGCCTCGTTCGGGGGTGACCCTTGCGCAGCTGGGCTGCTGATCAAGCTACCCAAGGGGTCCTGCAACATTCACCCGTCGCAGCTCGGTCATCTAGTGCTTGCAGAAGCCATCGAGCAGGCCCTCGTTTCCAGCGGCCACTGAGCATCTCTCCTCTGCATGTCGCCGGCTCAGTCGTCGGCACCTGCGACGCTCCTCCGCGGCCGGTTGGGTTCTGTTGTGATGACCAACGCGGCGGTCCAGAGGGCGGGACTCCTTGGGCCGAAGCCTCTGTCTGACCAGGCGCACGAACGGGGCCAGGTTAGATAGCAGCAACCCCTTGTCCTCGTCGGTGGCGCACCTGTCATTGGCGCGTCAGGCGGCTCGAATCGCCGTGCCAGGTTTCGTGAAGGCGTTCAAGTCCCCATGCTTCCGCCGAGCGCTTCGAGAGCATTAGGTGAACTGGTCGCCAGAGTGTGGAGAATCCCACAGCCATTGAACACGGCGGAGGTCACGGCGTAGGGGTCCTTGGCGTCGCCGTCGCAGACGTGCCGCTCGAGAAGTTGAACAGACCTGCGGGCGGAGCCAGAGCACGGATTACGTCCGGCGTTCGCGAAGCGAGCGCGCGGCGTCCGAATCCAGCCATGCCACGCCGACGTTCCAGAGGTGACCTTCGGAATCGGACAGGGTAAAACCGTAGTCCCCGTAGAAGCTCTCCTCCACGGGGCGCCGGATATCAGCGCCAGTTGAATTCGCCTTCTCAAAGAGGTGATCCACGTCCGCCCGAGTGGCCGCCTGCAAGATGATGGAAGTTCGTCCTCGGCCGGAGAGTTCGCCTTCCTCGTCTTCGGTGTGCAGGTTGATGGTGCCACCTCTCCACACCAACTGCGCGTAGTGAACCGTGCCGTTCGGATCCTCGAAGAGCGCGGTCAGCTCGAAGCCCAGGACCGTCCGGAGCCAGCGGATGGCAGCATGGGCATTTCGGTAAGCGAGGGTCGGGCTGATGGCGGCCTCAACCGGCAAGGCCGTGGGACGCGTCACCTCCCGGGTAGCGGTGGCGATCGAGAGGCCCTCGACCACCGCTATTCCGGACTCCTCGCACCGGGCACGGGCGTCTTCGGAGACCTCTAAGAGCTGCTCTGGCCCACGGTAAGGGGGGGTCATGCCGCTAGCGAAGCCTCCCTCCTCCACCCAAAGGGCCCAGGCACGATGGGGTAGAACGAAATGTTCCACGATCCCCAGTTGCTCGGCTGGTGGCCGATAGATGCACACGACGTCGATCTGGTCCGGAAGGCTGTCGACCCGGTGCCACACGAGGACACCCCGATTGTCCGATGGACCGAGCGGCCCCAGAGCCTCTGCTCCATCCTCGAGCTCGGCCGGGGCCACACGCACCAGCTCCGCCCGGTGCGCTGCCTGATAGACGGAGTAGACGTCATAGCCGGCAGCGGCCAGCGAACGAGGCACATCGGGATGCCAGTCGATGAGGAGCACTGTTTGCGCCGAGCGCAGAACATCCTCGCCAGTCACGGCGCCGGCTGCACCGATGGTGTTCATAAGGCCTCTCCTCACCCGCGATAGCAGCGCATCCTCGCTGCTCGTCCAATCTGTCTCGTCGGAGTAGAGCGAGCGCACCAAATCGAGCTCGTCGCTCATGCCGACCCGCCTCCTACGTCATCGTGTTCTTCTTCTCCGGTCAGCCCTAGTTGTTCACGAAGACGACTTCGGGCTCGGTTGATCCGTGAGCGAACGGTGCCCACTGGAATCGACAGCGCTCGGCCGATGTCCTCATACCCGAGCCGCTCCCACGCGTAAAGGAGGAGAGTCTCGCGGTCTGCGGCAGGAAGTTCAGTGAGGGCTTGGGCGACTCGCGGCAGCAGAGCGGCGGCGTCGAGCGCGGAGATGATCTCGTCTTCCCCAGGGGATGGGCCGGACTCGGTGCGCAATTTGGCGAGCGCTTGGAGCCGGCGCGCCTCGTTTCTGCGGTGACGGGCGAGCAGGTTGGCACCGATGCCGTAAAGCCAGGGCAGAGCGCTCGAGACTGCGCTGTCAAAGCTGGCGCGACGCTCGAACGCGATACGGAAGACCTCAGCGAGAAATCCTTCGGCCTCCCCGTACCCAACCCGGGCCGAGAAGTAATGCAGCAGGGCAGAGCCGTGGCGGTCGAAAATCGCCGCGAAAGCCGCCGGGTCCGCCGTGGAGGCGGTCATCACCTCGGCGTCTGACCGGACGGCCATCTCTCAATTTTCTCCGTTGAACCCATCTGGTTCGCGGCCCAACGTCGGCAGTTGGAGCTGTCCGGCGAGAAGGCTGAGGTCGCCAGACGGCCCTCCACGGCCCGCTCACTACTCAGCCACAAAACTCAGTGGCCCACGAGTGTTCCCAGCTATGTCGAATGGATCTAATAGACGGCGTTTTCCACGAGGTTTGTGGCGAAGTTCCAGCCGCTGCTGCTCAACCAGGTCTCGGTGAGCGAGTTACTGGGACCCCGATAGTACGCCGATGGGTACCCGTTGGACTGATTGAGCTCCGAAGGCGCGCCATAGACGCCGGCAGTAGCGATGACGGCCAGGTTCCAGCTACCGGGGCTCAGCCAGGACTCATCCAGGGAGTTGCTCGCGCCTTCGTAATAGACCGCGGGATACGTGTTCCCTTGGTCCACCGCGGAGGGACCCGAGTACACGCCGGAATTTTGCACGACGGCCAGGTTCCAGGTGCCAGGGCTCAGCCATGCTTCATCAAGCGCATTGCTCGGCCCCTCGTAATAGACGGATGGATATCCATTGGATTGGTAAAAAACCGACGGCGAGGAGTACACGCCTGAAGTCTCAACCGTGTACACGGTCCAACCGCTGAAGCTGAGCCACGCTTCCTCGAGGGAATGGTTTGGCCCCTCGTAATAGACCGCGGGAAGTCCGTTTCCTTGGTCCACTGCGGAGACACCCGAGTACGCGCCGGATGTTTCCACGACGGCGGTGTTCCAGGCGCCAGGGGTTAGGTAGGCCTCATCGAGGGAATTGTTCGCCCCCTCATAGTACGCGGACGGCAAACCGTTCGACTGATAGAGGACCGAAGGTCCCGAATACACGCCCGATGTGATCACCGTTGCTAGCGACCAACCCGAGGAACTGAGCCAGTCCTCGCTTAGGGAGTTAGCCGGACCCTCAAAGTAGGCAACCGGGTAACCGTTCGACTGATCAACAGCAGAAACCTGATCGACCGGCGGAGCAACAGTAGAAGCTAGCGGGGCCGCAACTGTGGTCGAGCCATAGGCGGAAAGTACTGCTTGGGCGTACGAGATCCGATTAGAGGGATTGCACAACGCCGGGTTGCATATTTCGAAGTCACTCTCGAATGCTTCGGTAGCTGAAGTGACGTCCGTGGACGCCTCGAGAGCGGAGAGGCCGTAGGTGGGGAAGGTCTGCAGCTCGTACCAGATGAATTGGAGCTGCAATGTCAACGAGGTCGAAGACTCACCTTGGAGGTTCGCATACCAGAGAACGTTGTCGTTGACGTCCGTGTCCCACCTGCCTCCGGCGCTCCACTGAGCGATCCCTCGCCCTGGGCCACCAGCTTGAACGGCAGTTGGAGAGTCCCCTGACTCTTGATCGAGATTACCGACAATTCCCGCCGCTTCGTAGTTCGTCAAGCCAGCACCGACAAAGAATTGGTACGCGGCTTGATCATTTGGAAACACTGCTTGCGCTTCGGAAAAACTAATGACCTGCAGCCCAAGGGCTATGACAGCAACTACTGCTAAACAAAGTCCTAGGATCCTCATTGGTATTATCTCCGCTCCGCCTCGGAATAATCCCCCGGTCAATTTCCCTCAGTTGCCGATGTTCACCCCCAGTCCTGCGCACTGCGTCTGCACGCCTTGGAGATCAGTATTCGCCTGAGCCAGTTGACTCTGTGTAAGGCCGGTTTCTGGCAACGAGGCGAGATATTCCATGTCGTTGTAGAGGTCCGTCCAACTTGCGTCCTCTTGTGCGGCGGTCGCTGCTTGACTTGCCGCGGTCTTGAGAAGTGCAGAGGCACTCACCGATGGCTGGCTCTGGCTCTGCTGCCACGTCTCACAGGCCTGAGTCGCGGCAGCTGTGGGGTTCGGCTGGCTTGGCGGAACCGTCCCCGGAGTCACTGACGAGGGTGGAGCTGTCGGTGATGTCGTTGCCGCCGAAGGAGGCAGCGTCGAGGGTGGCGCTGACGTCGTTGCCGAGTCCGAAGGAGGCCGTGTCGATGACGTCGTCGGCGAGTGCGCGGAATGGGATCGCGGTCGGGTTGGCTGGGCACTCGGTGTTGTTGTGCCACATGCTGACAACACGACAACCAGAGGTAAGCCGACCGCCATGGCGAGGTATCGGTATCCCCTAAGCCGGTTTGTCATAGAAAATCGCCCCGGGGTGCAGGCTCTGCAAACACACAGAGCGCACGGAGTGACAAATGACAGCGATGTAACTAAGAAAGCTCGCTACTCGATGAACAGTCCCAAGAATCTCCCTTGGAAGAACCTCTTTCCTGCACTTGCAAAGCATTTGTCCTGCAACTGCATGGAGGAGATCCTAAGACCCTCCGATCGATCACTTCGGGTGACGTAACACTTGCCAAAGCTTCTACCCGAAGCGCCGTGGCTGGACGGTAGCTTCTCACAACCGCATTGTCAAAAAACTGGGCAGAAATGCTTCATATAATCGGCTGATAATGCTGGATAGTCCCAGCTCATAGGGTTGTTTCGGTAGGACCACCGAACAGCGATCTGCCACTCACAGCCCCGCCTAGCGGCTCGCTTACCGTCAACCTCTGGGCACCACACCAAGCCTTGTTGTGGCAGGCCTACGTTTCTCGAGAGGTTACGTCGCGCCTCTGGTTCGCTGTGATTCGTGCCGCGGTGGCGGTCGGGTCATTTCCCGAGAATCCGACCACGTGATGGGCACCCCCGGTCAGCTCACCGCGAGCAGCAGCAACAACTTGGACGGCAACGGCATTGGGAGGTGGAGCCGCAGCGACACTGGCTCGAAAGAAACCCTCGACCATGTCGGCCATGGGTTTGTAGGGGTCGTCATCATCCAGGCGGACCACCGCGCCTTTTTCCATGATGGCAGTTGCGAAGAAGCCAGGCTCGAGGCAGTACGCACTGATCCCAAAGGACGCGCACTCGGCGTTGATCGAATCGGTGAGAGCGCAGAGCGCATGCTTCGAGGCCGCATACGCCGATTGCGTCGGCACCGGTGAAGAGCGCCCAGCCACTGAGCTGATATTGACGATGACGCCGGCGCCCTGGGCTCGCATAGCGGGGAGCGCGGCGCGTGTCACCCGGACCGGTCCCAGGAGGTTTGTGCCCAATGTCGCCAGCCAGTGTTCATCGGTCGTCCGTTCGAGTGGGGCAAGAATCCCTATCCCTGCGTTGTTCACGACCGTGTCGAGCCTGCCTTCCCGGTCCACTACGGCCGAAATGGCCCTCCGAACAGACTCATCGTCGGTGACGTCGAGTCGAACGATCTCCGCATCCAAACCTTCATCCGCGAGGAGCCTTTGGAGTTCGTCGCCACGCTCTGGGTCGCGCATCGTGGCGTAGACCTGGTCGCCCAGCCGAGCAAATGCGAGTGCGCTCGCGGACCCAATGCCGGAGCTGCATCCTGTGATAAGGACAACGGACATTGGATGACTACTCTGCCAGGGGCGAGCGGAGAAGGGTAGCGAACTTGGTTCTGTCCGATCTCAAGCCAGCGCTCCGACGCTCTCAAGACCCGTCGGATCTCTGGGCCAGCCGCTGTGGCGAGGGTCGCCCGGACGAGCCGATCCGCCGTTTCGGCGGCTTGGCGCCTTGGGCTTGTTCAGCGGTCACGACCAGCGCCTTCGGCGCCAGGTCAAGCTCGACCGGTCCCATTGCTCTACGGAGGGTAGGTAGGTATGGTCCTGCGCCATGGGCTCTCGATTCATTGCTCTTTGGGTTCTGCTTGGCATGGTCGTCTATGCCGGGCTGATCTTTGGCGGCATGTGGATCACGCACACGCCGCCGATCAGATAGCCATAGCGGTCGTAGGCGCCGTCGTCGCCTTTGTCCTTCCTCCGTAAGGCCACTTCGAGTTGTCGGTCGTCGTCAGCATTGGGCTGAGCAGTCCCGATTTGCCGGGGCTTCCGCACAGCCGTCGAATCCCACCCGGCGGAACCGCCGATGGCCGCCCGGGGGTGCTCTCTTTGGCTCCTTGCCTCCTCGAGCGGCCGAGCCTCACCCCCAACCTGATCAACCTTCAGTCCAGACCCCTCTTGAAGACGTCCGAACAGGGACCCCCACCCCGAAGCTGATGTCTCGCCACTGCCAAAGCGCTGTGGCCATGACGGTCGCGTCGTGCAGGTCCCCGAATCCGCCTGGCAACTACCCGGTCTACGAGGCGATGAGGTTCCTTTTGAGCCTGTTACCGCTTTCCAAGCTTCTGGTTCAGGGTTGTCTGCCGAGGGTGACGTGGGCGGTACCCGAACGTCCTTGACGCGTGTAGTCGAGGGTCACCGAGTCGCCGGGCCGCTTGGTCAGTAACACACCAACAAGCTGATCGGTTTTTATCGCGGTTTCGCCGTCGATCTTCGTGATGACATCGTTGGTTCGCAGCCCGGCCGAAGCTGCTGGACCCCCTGGGTCCACAGCCGTCACCAACAGTCCTTGCCCGGTGGCATTTTGACCCCTTCCGCCCGAACCGATGGGTTCTGCGTCCAGGCCGATGTACGACCGCGTCACCTTGCCGTTATCGATGATCTCATTCGATACGGTCTTGGCCAGATCGAC